>NZ_JBLHOE010000018.1:0-50450 GCF_047622445.1 Sulfurimonas sp. | reverse complement strand
GTGTAGATACTGTATAGAGGCGTGAATAGAAATATCTTCTCTAAACTTATGATACCCCAACTCAAAGTAAGAAGCCCTTGAAGCATTCTCCTGTTTTTGTATATTATAGTACCAAGTATTAAGTTTAAAAACCTCATCATGAGAAATACCTACCATAGTTGTTTGGGTATCTATCCAGTTAGTATTTTCTTTCGCTTGAGAAATATATCCAAGTCCAGCATCTGCTCCTTGCCATTTTTGAACATTACCTAGAGTAAAAGTAAAACCATCCAAACCATACGTAATCATGTACGCTTCGAATGTATTTGGAATCATTCTAATATCATCCGTATCTGCTAGAGGTGTATCTATCATTTGGCGACCAAGACGAATATTAAAGCCATTCATTGCATAATTAATATATGCTTCACTCAATGCTATATAACTTCCCTTAGGTGAAGAGAATTCATCATTTTGCTTTGATTCATACGTGTTTCCAGTAGCAAATTCAATATCTTGAGAACCCGTTATTGCAACTCCTGCATGAAAACCATTAAAATTTGCTAACTCATACTTAATCATTCCACCAAGTGCCGTAGCATAAGTGTCAACTTCACCTACTTTTTCTTGTGTATATCCAGCATACATTGAACGAAATTGTCCTGTAAATTCACCATTGATGAACATCTGTGTAAACTTTTTTACGCCAGGAACTACTTTTTGATCTATTTTACCAAATGTATCAATTGATTTTCTAAATGAAGTTTCTCTATCCACTTTGACAAGATTTTCATTTGCAGTCGCTATAAGGCTTGAGAGACATAGAAAAAAATAAATATATACTATTTTTTTCACAGTACTTCCTCTTAAGTGTTTTATTATTGTAATAATACTAGAAGCAACTTAAGCATATCTTAATAATGATAAGAATTATCATTACTAAGATTAATTCTATTTTTTCAATACAAACTTATGATATAAAATAGGAAGTAGAACTAAGGTCAAGAATGTTGAGGAAACAAGACCATTAATAATCACAATAGCTAATGGTTTTTGAATTTCAGAACCTGGTCCATCTGCGAACAACATAGGGATAAGACCAAGGGCCGCGATAAAAGCCGTCATAAGAACTGGTCTCAACCTTCTCAATGACCCGATAGTAACTAATTTAATCGGATCGCTAATAGTATTTTTAAGATAGTTAAAATAATTAATCATAACAACGCCATTAAGTACTGCTATACCCATTAAAGCGATAAACCCGACTATCGCAGGGACACTCATATATTCGCCTGTGATGTATAAACCAAACACACCACCAATCAAAGCAAATGGAATGTTAAGTAAAACTAAGAATGATTGTAATGCTGATTTAAAAGTAAGAAGTAAAAGAATAAAAACTAAGCCTATACTGAGAGGTACAATAAAAGATAACCTTGCCGCTGCACGTTGTTGGTTTTGGTATTCACCGGCAAACTCTATAAAGTATCCTTGTGGTAATTGTATTTTCTCACTTATCTTTGCATCAAGTTCATTTACAAATCCAACTAAATCTCGTCCCACTACATTTGTTTGAACTAGACTCTTTCGCATACCATTTTCATGGTCTATCTGCACTGGTCCTTGTGTCATTGTAAAGCTTGCTAGTTCATTTAACTCAACGCTAGTTCCATCAGCTAAGACATACTGCAAATCAACACTTTTACTCATGCTTGTTTGCATGCTTTTTGAGCCCTTTATCATAAGTGGGATACGACGAAGTTCCTCTTGTATGATTCCAGCCTGTGTTCCATTGACAGCACTTTGAAGATACGATGAAAGTTCTGCTCTATTTACACCATAACGTGCCATCGCTTCATCTTTAAAAGCAATCTCCCAGTATGCAACACCTTCATTAGCTTTTTTATATACGTCGCTACTTCCCGCTGTATCTTCTGTAATTTTAGCAATTTTCTTCGCAATTTCTTCTAACTTTGACGAATCTTCACCATATATATTTACAACAATATCTCCACGAGAACCACTCAACATTTCAGATATTCTCATTGCAATCGGTTGCGTAAATCCATATTCTATCCCAACAAACTCATCTAAAACCCGTCTAAATTCATCAAGCAACCATTCATTGGAAGGAACTCTCCATTCTTCTTTTGGTTTGAGTACTAAAAATGTATCTGTATCATTAAGTCCCATTGGGTCAAGTCCAATCTCATCACTACCACCACGAGCAACTATAGATAAAATTTCAGGAACTTCTCTGATTAAAGCTTGTTGGATTTTTAAGTCTATATCTCTACTCGCTTCAAGTGAAATAGATGGATTTTTCTCTATTCCAATGATGACATTACCCTCATCAAGTTCAGGCATAAATGTTTTACCTACCTGAGTATATGCACCAACAGCTACAATCCATAGTCCTACAGCTATAAAAAGTACACTTTTTTGATACTTCAAAGTCAAACCTAAAAGTTTTTCGTACCAATGTTCTAAAAAAACCATGATAGCTACTTTTTTAACTGGAGCTTGTTTTAAAACATAAAAGCTAACAACTGGGATAAAAGTAAGTGCTAACAATAGTGAAGATGAAAGTGCAAAAACAATGCTTAGTGCAACTGGTACAAATAGCTTTCCTTCAAGTCCTTCAAGTGTGAGTAATGGTAAAAAAACTATAATGATAATAAGGATTCCGGTAAAGACAGGACTTGCTACCTCTTGTGCTGAGCGTAAAACTACATCAATTTTCTTCTCATCTTTATGCTTTTCATCATGGAGATATTCGCTAATATTTTCAACCATAACAACACCAGCATCCACAAGCATACCAATAGCAATTGCTAAACCTCCAAGACTCATAAGGTTTGCAGAAATTCCAAAATAGCTCATAGCTATAAAAGTCATCATTCCAGCAAAAGGTAAAATAATAGCAACACTAAAAGCTGAAGCAAAGTTCCCTAAAAATACAAATAAGACTATAACAATTAAAACAAGTGCTTCTAAAAGTGCAGTAGAAACTGTTTCTATCGCCTTAGAAACAAGGTCTGAACGATCATAGAAAATATTTATACTTGTCCCTTTTGGTAAATCTTTTTCTATTTTCTCAAGTTCTGCTTTTACACTTGTTAAAACTGTAGATGTATCCACCCCTTTTCTTGAAAGAACTAAACCTTGAACTGCTTCTTCTTTTCCATCTTTAGTTACAAATCCTGCTCGAGTAAGAGAACCTATCTCTACATCTGAGATATCAGATATTCTTACATTACGACCATCTTCATGTTTTACAATCAGGTTTGCAATATCATCAATATTTTTTAATCTTCCCTCCGAACGGATATAAAGACTTTGTTCACCAAGAGACAATCTACCAATTCCATCATTTTGATTGTTCTCACTTAGGACATCTTTTAACATACTCATTGTGACTTTATACTGTTTCATTTTTGAAAAATCAGGAATAATCTCATAGGTTTTTACATATCCACCAAGAGCATTCGTGTCTGCAACCCCATCAATAGAGCGCAGTCTTTTGTTAATAACCCAATCAAGAAGTGTTCTTTTTTCCATCAAATCAAGTGTCTCTGACTCAATAGTAAACATGAGTACTTCACCGAGTGGTGTAGTAATAGGTGCAAGTCCTCCACTTACATTTGGAGGTAGATCATCCATCACTTCACTGAGTCTTTGCGCTACTTGTTGTCTTGCCCAGTAAATATCTACACCCTCATCAAAGTCAATCGTAATATCACATAAACCGTATTTAGAAAGAGAACGTACTATTGTCTGGTTCGGAATACTTTGAATATTTTGCTCAATAGGAATAGTTACACGCGATTCCATCTCATTTGGGGTCATTCCTGAAGCTTTAAGAATTAACTTTACCTGCGTAGGTGCTACATCTGGATATGCATCTACAGGTAACTTCATCATAGAGTACGCACCAAAAAACAGTACAGAAAAAGAAAGTAGAAGTATTAGGAACCTTTGCTTTAGGGCAAAGCTAACGAAGGATTCACTCATCTTCAGAATCCTTTGCACTTAATAGCGCTGAAGTAGAAGTTGCCGCTACAAGATCACCTACATTTAAATCTGCTTTTACGATGTAGCACGTTGGTCCCTCTTTAATAATATCAACTTCTAAAACTTCAAAACCTAATGCATTTTTTCTAAATACAAGTGATTTCTGCCCATCAAAAACTAAAGCAGTTTTTTTCACTTTATATGCAGCACTTATTTTTTTAGCAACATGTACTTCATATACTCGGTTTATCATTATATTTTGAGCATCATCTATCATAGCTCTCACTATAACTGACTGAGAACTTGTGTTTACTACATTTCCGATTGCTGTAACTTTTGCTGTAAATGACTCAAAACTACTTTTATCTCCAATGGTTATACTTTTTACATTTTTTACAGGTACCGTTACTTCAATAAATCTTTTTCCATCTGCATAAATTTCAATTATTTTATGATCTGATTGTACATATGCTCCATTATTTACATTTACATCATTCACAACACCACTTTTTGGTGCATATATAGTAATCTCGGCTATTGGAGTAGAATTTTCCTCCAAACGCTTGATCATTGATGTAGTAAAACCATTTGTTAAAAGTTTACTTTTTGTTAAGTTAACATGTAAATCACTAGTACGTTTAATTTTTTTAGATTCTAATAATCTTTTATTTGAGATTATTCCATCCATTTGAAGTTTGAAGTTTCTTTTATAATTTTGATTTGCACTTTCACTTTCAAATATTGCTTCAATGTATTCTTGTTGCAGTCCAAGTAAAGCATTACTTCTTAGAGTAAGCAGTTTTTGTCCTTTTCTTACATGTTCTAATTCTCTCACATAGATTGTCTTAACAATGGATTCTATATTAGAACTCACAGTTATAATGTCTTTTTTATCAAGTACTACAAGACCACTATAAGGACCAAAATCTATACTCTCGACGCTTGTTACAGCCTGCATTCTTATACCTAAGTCACGCTGCTGTTCTTGTGTAACTTTGATTGTTTCTAAGCCAAATAGACTCACTGTAAGTGTTAAAATACTAATTAATGTACGCATGCTTTTTCCCCTAATTCTAAATCTGCTTTTTTATATAGTTCAAATAATTCATAATAATACTTTTTCTTTGTCTCCAGCATCTCTATAAGATTTAAAGAATACGAACGAGAAGCATCTATATACTCCATAATATCCCCTTCACCTTCTAGTAGTGCTAATTTTGACAAACTAAGTAATTCTTTGTTGAGTGGCAAAATTTCATTTTCAAGTAACTGAAATTCATTAAATAAAAGCTCTAAAGTAGCAACAGCATTATTTGAATAATTTTGAATCTGTGCTTTAGTCGCTTCTTTTTCATACTCATAAGAAGAGCTTAAAGCTAATTGTTCTGCTTTTAATTTCTCTTTTTGAGAACTTAAACCACCGAGTGGAATATTTATACCGAAGGTATATCTTCTTGTATCTAATTCTTTTTCATACCCAAGCTCATAACCAAGTGAGGTAATCGGTGAATCATAAAGTTGAGATAAGGCTTGTGTTGCATTCTTTTGATATTGGAGTACTTTTAATTCCCCGTGTTCATCAATTGCATTTAAAACTATGTGTTTACGAGGAAGTACTAAATCATTACACTCAAGTGAATCTATCTTTAGATTGTCTACACGCTCTTGAAGTGATGAAAATTCACTCAAATAAGCTCTTTTATATGCATTCACATTTTTTTGTAATTTTGATAAATCTAACTTGTTAAAAAGTAAATCTTTTTTTGATATTTCACCGAGTTCATACGCTGTTTTAACTTGATAGTACCTTTTACTTTGTTGTTGATATAACAACAAAGATTTTTCACTCATCTCTTTAGAGATACATGTGCTATGGTACGCTGAGATAATTTCTAACTCTAATATATGAAGCTTATGTTTTGCTTCTTGCTTCATTGCTTTAGTATACTCTTGGACACTTGTATCATTTAAGGAACGCGAAAATGGGTGCGATATGTCTTGAGAAATTCCGACTGCATATTCTATGCCATCTTTTGCATCACTAGGGATGGAGTCCGCATGAGATACACTCGCATTAAGGGAGGGTGCATCATAACTTTGCGAAAGCTCATTTTGAGCTATATCTGATTTTAGTTTTTCTAAAATTGCTTTTGATTTACTACTTGTTTGTACTGATTTTATTATTTGAGATAAGTTATTTGCACTGAGATTCAGGGCTACAAATATACTTAAAAGAAGTATTCTTTTCATTTTTGACCTTTGTATTATAATTGTTTTTTAATGTATTGATTTAAAAATGATTATATTGCAGGAGGTCGACTAGGAATAAAACTAGTGTGGGAAAGGTAGATAGGTTCATTTGTATTTGGTTTAGTATTTATAGAATCAAAATCCAGAAGAGTTATAATAAGTAAACTACTATGAAACACTGAATGAATTTTATCATGTACTTCAGATATATCTTCCATGCTATTAGCATCCAAGTACAACTGAGTATATTGCACATCCGCTGGATGTTGTATCACATAATCATGAACCATGAAGAATGTAAATGCTAACAATAGAGCCGATACTATTTTAATTCTGAACTTTTTCATTATATGCGTGGATTGTATACTAAAAATTATTACTCATAACTAAAATAATTATATTAATGTGTTATTGATATAATTATTAAGATTAAGATACAATTACATATTCATTTTAAAGGTATTGTATGAAATTTTTATGGACTCCATCTTCACATTTTAACTTGGCAAATCTTTTTACTTTTGTAAACATTACAGCTGGACTTTTAGCAACTTATTTTATAACTCAAAACAATTTTTTTCTAGCTGTCATCCTAGCTTGGATAGGTGGAGCTTTTGATATATTTGACGGGAAAATCGCTAGAAAATATAATCTCTCTAATGAGTTTGGTGTACAACTAGATAGCTTTGCAGACTTTTTAAGCTTTGTACTTGTACCTGTCTTTTTGATTTTTCAAGCTGTGTATAGCACTTCACTCTCAGGCATAGAAATTATTGTTGCTGCCATTGTTAGTATCTACTATGTTATCTCAGGACTACGAAGATTAATCCATTTCAACATTCATACAGATGCGGGTGAAGTAGACAAGTACTTCACAGGAGTTCCAACCCCACTTGGTGCGATTTTACTTTGGCTTGTATATCTTTCTCATGCCTATGCAATTTCACATGCACTTGTTGTTGTAACTTTAATGGCAGTTATTGGATGGAGTCTCAACTCTACTATCAAAGTGAGACATCCTTAATTTAGTTACTTAAAAAGTTTTTTCCTTATGCTTTTTCAAGTATCTCAATTATAGTATCTACTGAGTAATCTTCACCCATTCCCCACATATTTGCCGTGCCATTAGCATTTATCGCTAATCCTTTGATGCCCTCCCTTGGAATCTTTGCACTTTCGAGAGTTACTGGCGCACCTATTTTAGCGAACCATGATTCTAAAAGTTCTATACCTTTATCTGCATTATCTTCGTTAAAAATCTCTTTTGCAAATCGCTCGTATTGTTTAATATTTTGATTTTTATGCCACTTCATCCAAGCTGGGATAACTACTGCTAGACCAGCTCCATGTGCTACATTATAGAGTGCGGAGAGTGAATGTTCTATCATGTGATTTGGAAAGTTTCCGCCCTCAGTTCCTGCTGGAGTAAGACCATTGAGTGCTTGAATAGCTACCCATGCGAACTCTGCTCTTGCATCATAGTCATTTGGATTCTCAAGTAAAACTTCTGTTGTCTGTATCACTGTTTTTATGATTGACTCTACGATACGAGAGTTGAAATGAGGATGATCAGTCGCTGTGAAGTAAACTTCTATACTATGAGCGATGATATCTACAGCAGAATATGCCAAATATGCTTTTGAGACTGTTGCCATTAGTTGAGGGTTTACAACTGAAACACGAGGATTTACAAAAACCGAAGCTATAGAATACTTCTGCATTGTCTCATCGTTCATAACTACGGAGTTTCCATTCATTTCACTAGCCGTTGCTCCAAGAGTCATAACGGTAAAGACTGGAAGCGCTTGGCTAATTTGAACCTTGTTCGTAAAGAAGTCCCATACGTCGCCATCGTACACAGCACCGGCAGCTATTGCTTTTGCTGAATCAGCTACACTTCCTCCGCCTACAGCGAGAATAGCTTCTATATTTTTCTCTTTTGCCATTTTAATTCCATCGTTTACACGACTTAGAAGTGGATTACTTACAACTCCATCCAATTCTTCATAGGATATGCCATGCTCATTTAACGAGTCGATAACATTATCATATAAACCATTTTTCTTGATACTTCCCATTCCATAAACAAGTAAAACTTTTTTAATATTTGCTTCTTTTATATAAAGACCAATCTTCTTCTCTTTGTCTTTTCCAAATTCTACTTTTGTCGGGTTATGATATGTAAAATCATTCATATTTTCATTATCCTTTTGATGTATAGTTAAAATTGTAATTATTATAACTTAAATATCTCATACACTGCGCTAGGTAATTTACCAAGGCTAGCTTACCTTAACTATAATTCTTGTATAAAAATAGTATCTACGTAATAAAGGACTCTAAAATGAAAGCTTCAGATTTGTTTATAAAAGCCTTAGAAAACGAAGGTGTTGAGTATATATTTGGAATTCCAGGAGAAGAAAATCTTGATTTTCTAAACTCTTTACAGAACTCAAGTATCAAACTCATTCTTACTCGTCATGAACAAGGTGCAGGTTTTATGGCCGCTACCTATGGAAGATTGACAGGAAAGGTTGGAGTCTGCCTAGCTACGCTAGGTCCAGGAGCTACAAACTTAGTTACGTCTGCTGCTTATGCCAACTTAGGCGGGATGCCTATGCTTATGATAACTGGGCAAAAACCAATCAAAAAAAGCAAACAAGGCCGTTTTCAAATTATAGATGTTGTGCAAATGATGAAGCCTATTACTAAATACTCAAAACAGATAGTCAATGGTAACAACATATCCTCTATGGTTCGTGAAAGTTTTAAAATAGCTGCACAAGAGAGACCAGGGGCTGTACACCTTGAACTTCCCGAAGACATTGCAAGAGAAGAGGTAGAGGATATTATATATCATGTTCATAGTCAACGATACCCAATCGCACGAGAAGAAAATTTAGATGCAGCTATACAAATGATATATAAAGCGAAAATGCCTCTGATTTTGATTGGTGCTGGAGCGAATCGTACACGTATTGGTACAGCTATGACAGACTTCATAGAAAAGTTAGGGATTCCATTTTTTATGACGCAGATGGGTAAAGGTGTAGTAGATGAGTTTCATCCTCTTTGTCTAGGAACAGCTTCTCTTTCAGACAATGATTATCTGCATTGTGCTATTGATAGAGCTGATTTAATTATAAATGTTGGCCATGATATTATTGAAAAGCCTCCATTCTTTATGCAAAAAGGCAAAACAAAAGTAATCCATATCAACTTTTTACCTTCTGATGTAGACCCCACATATTTTCCTCACTTAGATATTGCAGGGGACATTGCATGTAATATAAAACAACTCACACAACTTACTCAAAAACAAGAGCATTGGGATTTTTCCTATTATATGAGGGTTATAGACGAATCCCAAGAGCATATAAAAAAATATTTTAAAGATGATAGATTTCCAATATTACCGCAAAGAGCTCTTAAAGACATAAGAGATATATTACCAAAAGATGGCATTTTAACACTTGATAATGGCGTATATAAAATATGGTTCTCACGTAACTATAAATGTTCTCTCCCCAACACTCTTCTACTTGATAATGCGCTAGCAACTATGGGTGCAGGACTTCCTTCAGCTATGGCTGCCAAGATGATCTTTCCAGAAAAAAAAGTTATCTCAGTCTCTGGTGATGGCGGCTTTATGATGAATTCCCAAGAGTTAGAAACAGCTGTTAGACTTCAATTAGACCTTGTCGTGATTATTTTAAATGACAATGCTTTTGGTATGATCAAGTGGAAACAAGAAGGTATGGGTTTTGAAAACTTTGGACTCGACTATTCAAATCCTGACTTTGTTCAGTATGCAAACTCATTTGGCGCCGTTGGATACCGTCCAAATTCTTGTGATGAGTTCGTCTCTGTGTTAAAAACTGCGATAAACTCTAAAGGTGTCCATGTTATCGATGTACCTGTGGATTATAGTCTCAATCATCTCATTTTAAATGAGTTACTTCAAAACAAATCCTGTTTAGTATAAACAACTGGGCAGTTATTATGCGAAATGAAGACCTAAAAAATCGACAAACCTGTTTTTGTCGTAAAAAGCTCCAATGCCATTGTTCCCACTAGAGAATTGCCTTGCTCATTGAGAGCTGGTGCCCATACTGAGATCCCCATCAGTTTTGGCACTACAGCAACTATACCACCGCCAACACCACTTTTTCCAGGAAGTCCTACATTAAAGGCGAAATCTCCTGAGGCATCATAATGTCCACAAGTAAGCATGACTGAGTTTATACGTTTGGCTTGTCTTTGAGATATATGTGTTTTTTTACTTATAGGGTCTTCACCATGGTTTGCCAGATACAGCATAGTTCTAGAGAGCATTTTAGTATTCATCTCAAGTGAGCAATGTTTAAAGTAAATATCTACTACTTCACTTACATCATTGTCTAAATTATTAAAGCTTTTCATTAAGTTTGCTAAGGCAATATTTCTATATCCATGCTCTTTTTCAGATTTAAGAATAACGTCGTTTAAAGATATTGAGTTATCGTCTGCAATTTCTTTTATGAAATTCAAAACTTCTTTATATGTTAGCTCTGCATTTTTATAATGCTTTACTAATGCATCAGTCATATTAATAGCTCCCGCATTTATAAATGGGTTTCTTGGTTTTCCATTTTCATACTCGAGTTGCACTAAAGAGTTAAAAGGATTTCCTGAGGGCTCAACACCTATGCGCTTATAAATACTGTTGTTATAAAACTTCAGAGCTAAGGTAAATGTAAAAACCTTAGAAATACTCTGAATAGAAAACAATGTCTCAGTATCTCCTACATGATACTGCGTCCCATCAAAAAGCGTCAGGCTCATCGCAAACTGTTCAGGGTCTACTTTAGCTAAAGCAGGAATGTAATCTGCAACATGACCATCTTTTAAATGAGGTTTAATTTCTTCTGCAATATCTTCAAGTATTTTTTGATAATTCATGAAGTATATCTCTTACTTAGAATTTACAGCGTATCTTCCACTTCCAAGAAAAAATATAACTACAGAAAGAACAAGGTAAAAAAGTGGTAATTCTATCAGTGGTGCACCATGCTTCCCTAAAGTAAAAAGGTCATTCCCGTAAGCTAAGAAAATAGCCATAATCATATTTAAAGCTAGAACGAGAGAAGCTCCTCTCGCATATAGTCCAAGAATAATAAGAATTGGAACAATCACTTCACCAACATACACACCATAAGCAAAAAATTCTGGTAAGCCTGCGTTCACTGTTAATTGTTTTACACCTTTTATGCCATTGATTATTTTATCAAGGCCATGAAACATCATCATCCCGCCAACGAGTATCCTGAGTAATAGTTTTGCTATATCGTTATTTTGGAACATCTGTTTCTCCTAGTATTTTGATCTCTCTTTGAGGAAAAGGTATCGTAATATTTGTCTTATTTAAAACATCTAGAATTTGTAAATTTACATCATACTGTGTCTTGAAAAAGCTTTTTGTTGGAACCCAGTATCTGTATGCAACATCTATGCTGCTATCATTAAACTTTTCTATTCCTACTATAGCTTCATTCTCTGAGCTGATATTTTCATGCTTAATCAGCATATCTTTAATTGCACTTATCGCTTTTGTAGCATCACTGTCATACGCTATACCAACACTTCCCTCAACTACACGGTAAGAAAAGGAGTTCACTAAAACGTCTCCTATCATGTACTTGTTTGGTATAGTTATCTCTTCACCATCCTCATTTCTTAAAACACTGTAAGATAGTTTTATTGCTTCTACTTCACCATATACTTCATGTACTGTTAAAGTGTCTCCTATCTTAAAAGGTTTAGTTATCACTAAAATGATTCCAGCAGCAAAGTTTGCGACACTTCCTTGTAAAGCCAAACCAGCAGTTAATGAAAGAGCACCAATCGCAGCTATAAATGGTGCTATGGAGATTCCAAGTTTTCCAAGTGCCAAAATAGCAACCATCATAACAACTAAAAAACGGACAAAACTTGCAATAAATCCACTTAACGTTTCATCTATATTATTTTTCAGTAAAACTTTTAACACAATTTTTTGTATAAATTTAGATGCAAAGATACCAATGGTAAATATTATTAAGGCACCTATAATTTGGAAAGAGTAGTTCGTAAAAAACTCTATAACAATGTTATAAAATTGACTTACCTCTTCTAACTCTTTATTTATTAATTCAGTATCCATGATTATCCCTTTATTTTAAATCTACAATTGCCTACAGTAATTGTTTTTCCATTTTTTATAACTTCTTTAACATAAAGTAATGTACCCTGAGGGTCTGCATCCCCTATCTCTTCTTCTATCATTCGAAGTAAGTCTTTTTCATTTGTATCTGTCCATGTTTTTTCATAGCTGTATTGTGTTTGTATTTTCATATGTTTATCATATCCTAATTAAAAGCTTGTTGCATAAAACTCTACACCTATATATAGATTTTCAAGCGCTAAGCTTTTAACATAAATATAACGTTTATTCCCTTGTCTATCAACATCACTTACAATCAATCCTTCACCGTATTTGCCAACTTTTTGTATTTGTTCTAGTTTAATTGTTCGTACATTTATATCTTCAATATCATTCGAACCATACAGTGTATTCCCTTCCATGTCCGAAAGAAATACATCTTCATATTGCATTTTTTGAAACTTTTGGAGAATGCTTTTTTTTGTATTTATCTTTTGAGATTGTCTATATATGAAATCCATACGAGTTTCAAGCTGTTCTTGTATCCTTATTTTTAATTCTAGTTCTCTTTCTTGGACACTTAAAACTACAGCTTCTTCTACGATTTCATGTATCTCTTCTACTTGAAAAATATCATCCATACTAATCTCAATTGCTTCTTCCTTATGTGGTTTCAACTCTGGCACAGTATTTTTAATGATTTGTATTTTTTTTGGCATTGGATATTTTTTTTCCTGCCTTGTATCTTCATTCCAAAAATAAAAAATACTAAAGCCAAGAAACATAACAAATAAAACGATAACACCAATATAAATAAACTGCTTTTTCATTATTCCTCATCCTCACTTTGTATACTCAACATCTTCTTAGGTTTAATCCCAAGTGAAACAATATTTTGCGCTCTTTTTATAATATTTCCACGTCCTGAACTTAAACGATTCATAGATATATCGTAAGAGTCCTGAGCTTTTTGAAGGTGCATTCCAACCTTTTTCATCTCCTCTACAAAAGCAACAAGCTTTTCATACATAGCCTCAGCTTCACTAGCAATCTTCAGTGCATGGTCTTGCTGCCTTTGTGTACGCCAAATATGTTCTATAGTTCTCAGTGTTACTAACAGTGTAGACGGCGAAACAACTAAAATGTTATTATCGTATGCACGTTTAAAAAACTCTCCATCTGCGCCAAGTGCCAAATGAAATGCACCTTCTATAGGCATGAATAACAGGACATAATCAAGGGTATTTATCCCCTCAAGTTTTTCATAGTTTTTAGCACTTAATTCTTTAATATGCCCAGAAATACTTTGAAGATGCTCTTTTAAAGCAAGTGCTTTTAACGTGTCTTCTTCTGTACTCATATACCTTTCATAGGCAACAAGAGAAACCTTAGAATCTATGACAATATCACGTTCCTCTGGCATATGGATAATAACATCAGGTCTGTACGTCTTCCCTTCTTGGGACTTTAAGGTAGCTTGCAGTTCATACTCTGAACCTTCACGTAAGCCTGATTCTTCAAGAATCCGCTCTAAAACAAATTCGCCCCAGTTTCCTTGCGTTTTATTCTCACCCTTTAGTGCATTTGTAAGATTAAGTGCATCACGAGATAATTGCGTATTCATCTCTTTTAAACGCTTAAGTTCATCTTTTAGTAAGTAGCCATCTTTAGCACTAGTGTTAAACTGTTCACGTGACTGTGTAGCAAAGTTTGTAATTTGTTCGCGAAATGGTTTGAGTAAAATATCGAACTGTTCTTTTTGCGTATGGGTAAATTGTTTTGTTTTATCATCGAAGATTTGATTTGCAAGGATTTTAAATTCTTTACTTAACTCATCTTTTGCATTTTGTAAAACATCTAGTTTTTCACTTGAAGATTTAACTTCTTCTTCATAACGTGTATGGAGTACTACATATTTAAGGTGCAAGTTATTTTTTTCTTCTAAAACTTTTGCATGCACTGATGTAAGTTCATCATTTTCTAGATAGCTCCCATGTAATTTCTCTTTGAGTTTTAAATATATAGTTGTCAATACAATAATTACAAAAAACGCAAGTATAAAAAGTACCATATATAAATCAGAACTAGTTTGTAAAGAGATATTCACCAACAAAACCTTTAGTATTAAATTTAAGTTATTATACAATATTCAAAGTGCTATCGTATATTTTATGACTAAAAGACATAAAAATAGTAGCCGATTTGTAGCAGTATAAAATTAAGTTATTAAAAATATAAATAACTTCAATAAAAATTTTGGTTCTTTTAGCTATAATTCGCGTATTATTTAAGGGGAAGATGCTTAAGACCGCTATTACAGCGTGGAAAGAGCTTGTATCATCTCCTTAATGCAAAGGATTATGATGCAAGAAAATGCACAAGAAACTTCACCCGTTGAAGAAGAAAACACACTCACATTCGATGACTTAGGTTTAAAACAAGAACTACTTAGAAGCGTGAAATTCGCTGGTTTTGTTACACCAAGTCCTATTCAAGCCCAAGCAATTCCATTAGTTATGGCTGGTCGCGATATGGTAGGTCAAGCACATACTGGTACTGGTAAAACAGCTGCTTTTGGTCTTCCAGCACTTCACAACATGAAAATGAATGGGAAAGTTGAACTTCTAGTTATTACACCAACAAGAGAGCTTGCTACGCAAGTTTCAGATGAAATTTTCAAATATGGTAGAAACTTAAATGCTAAAACTGTTACAGTTTATGGTGGTAGTTCATACAGTCGTCAACTAGACCTAATAAACCGTGGAGCTTCTGTAGTAGTTGCAACTCCTGGTCGTCTTTTAGACATTCTTAAGCGTGGTATGCTTAAAGATTTCGCTCCAAGTATGGTTGTACTAGATGAAGCTGATGAGATGCTTGACATGGGTTTTTTAGATGATATTAATGAAATATTTTCATTTTTACCAACGAAGCGTCAAACACTACTTTTCTCGGCTACTATGCCTCAGCCTATTAAGACTCTAGCTTCTAGAATTCTTGATAAGCCTGAATTTATTTCTATTACAAAGGGTGAGACTACAAACTCTGACATCGAACAACTTTACTACGTAATTGAAGAATCTGAAAGAGATGATGCAATCATTCGTCTTATGGATTCAGAAGATACAAATAAATGTATTGTATTTTGTAGAACAAAATCTGAAGTTGATAGACTTTCTAATGTACTTTCTAACTCTGGTTACCTTGCAAATGGTCTTCATGGAGATATGGAGCAGCGTCAACGTGAAACTGTTATTAAAGGTTTCAAAAGTAACTCAGTAAAAGTACTTGTTGCTACTGATGTTGCTGCTCGTGGTATACATGTAAATGATATTTCTCATGTTTTCAATTTCCATATTCCATTTGATCCTGAGTCTTATGTTCACCGTATTGGTAGAACAGGTCGTGCTGGAACAAAAGGTAAAGCGATTACTTTACTTACTCCACTAGAATTTAAAGAATTGCAACGTATTAAGAATAAAGTTGGAACTTCTATGGGTCACGCTTATATTCCAAGCAAGAATGACTTAAGAGAATCAACTATAGATTCACTTGTTAAAAAAGTTGAAGATCATAAAATTTATGACGAAGCACATAAAGTTTTAGACAAACTTCGTGAAGATATAGATGAAGAGCAAATGGCGTATAAGTTAATTTCAATGCTTCTTGATCAACAAGAAATTAAAGGACCTAACTCTATTGGTATTCCTGCTGATAGAATGGACGCTGTTCTTGCTCGTGCTGCACAACGTGGAGGCGGCGGTGGTGGCCGTGGTCGTGGACGTAGTAGAAATGGTGGCGGCGGCGGTGGTGGTTACCGTGGTAACAAACCACGTTCAGGTGGCGGCGGAAGTCGTGATGGTGGCGGAAATGGTGGCGGTGGTTACCGTGGAAACAAAGAAGGCGGAAGTCGTGATGGTGGTGGAAGCAGAGATGGTGGCGGCGGTGGTTACCGTGGAAACCGTTCTAGTTCAAACAGACATAGAGACTAACCTTTATAACTCCTCTTTGGCATCCTTGAGGTGCCAAAAACCTTTTAATACTTCCTAGAAACTAAAACTTGCTATAATTTTTATATATAAATACAAAGGCACTTTTATGCATCTCATTTATGAAGATAAAGAAATATATATTGAAAAAGAAGAAAGCGAAATTCCGTGGTTGAAAATTTTCACAAAAGAACCCTATAAAGAACTCGGAGATGTTCCAAAAGAGTTACGAACCAGACTTTGGGAAGTATACGATATACTTGAGTACGAAATGAAGCACTACTACAATCCAAAAAAAATAAATATGGCCTCTTTTGCAAATATGCTTCCACGTGTACATATCCATGTAATGGCTAGATTTGAAGAAGATAGTTATTTTCCAAATCCTATGTGGGGAGAAAAAATGAGAGATGCTTCACTTCATTTAGCCGATGAAAAAGAATTTCATAAAAGGATTTTTAAAGCTCTTGTTAAATCACAATAAAGAATCAGCTTCTTACATTTGTTATATAAACAGCTTTTAACTATAATATCTCTTTAAAACTCTTTATACATGGAACATCAATGAAAAACAAAAAATATATTACTCTTGGCTTTGCCTCAATTGCCGTAGCAGTTAGTTTACTCCTCTCTTCAAACCTTTTTGCAAAAGAATCAGATAGCGTGAACACTGAAGAGAAAGAGCTCTCTCGATTACAGTCTTTAGCAAAATTTACAAAAGTAATTGGTATCGTAGAAAAATACAATGTAGATGACTTAAGTATCCAAGAGCTTATGGACAAAGCTCTTGAAGGTATGCTTAGCAATATTGATGCACATTCAAACTATCTCAAACAAAAAGATTATAAGAAATTAAAAGTACAGACTAAAGGTGAATTCGGTGGTCTTGGAATTACAGTTGGTGTACGCGATGGAGCATTAACAGTTATTGCTCCCATTGAAGGAACTCCCGCAGACAAAGCTGGCTTAGAATCTAAAGATATTATTCTCAAAATTGATGATAAATCAACTATTGGAATGAGTATAGATGATGCAGTAAATGTTATGAGAGGTAAGGTTGGGACTCCAATAGATTTAATGATTGTACGTGAAGGGGAAAATAAACCTATAGCAATTCATATAGTGAGAGGTGTTATTTCTATTCAATCTGTATATGCCAAAGATATTGGAGATGATATTAGCTATATTCGTGTTACAAGCTTTGATAAGAAAGTTGTAAAAGATGTTACAAAAGAAATTAACAAAAGAAAAAAAACTACAAAAGGTATCATTCTTGATTTAAGAAATAATCCAGGCGGCTTACTTGACCAAGCAGTCGGTCTTACAGATTTATTTGTTGACGAAGGAGATATCGTTTCACAAAAAGGGCGTGATGATGCAGATAACAAAACATACTCAGCATCGCCAAGTACCACAATCACTTCAGTTCCCGTTGTAGTACTTATAAACGGGGGAAGTGCTAGTGCTAGTGAAATTGTTAGTGGTGCCCTGCAAGACCATAAACGTGCTGTACTTTTAGGTGAAAATACATTCGGTAAAGGAAGTGTTCAAATCGTACTTCAAATTACTGACAAAGAAGCTATTAAACTCACTATTGCAAGATACTATCTTCCAAGTGGAAGAACTATTCAGGCTGTTGGTGTAAAACCTGATATTGAAGTTTTTCCCGGTCTTGTAAATACTAAAAAGAACGAATTCGCAATCAAAGAAGCTGACCTTAAAAAGCACCTCGAAGAGGAACTTGAAAAAGTTGACGGGAAAAATGAAAAAGATACTGATGAAAAAGATGATGATAAAGCAAATAAAGATATAATTACACCAGAGATGATGAATAAAGATATGCAACTTAAAGAGGCTGTAGATATCTTGAAGGCACTAGTAATAATAAAAGGATAAAGAATATATGGAAAAAAGGGAACTCCTTTATGAAGGAAAAGCAAAAAGACTTTTCCTAACAGATGATGAAAACTTAGTAATCTCAGAATTTAAAGATGATTTAACTGCATTTAATGGTGAGAAAAAATCTAGTGAAGCTGGAAAAGGCGCACTTAACAATAAGATTTCAACAGAACTTTTTAAATATCTTGACTCAAAAGGTGTTCAAACTCACTTTGTAGAAATGCTAGATGATAATCACATGCTTCATAAAAAAGCAGATGTAATTTTAATAGAAGTTATTGTTAGAAATATTGCAACTGGTAGTTTAACTCGTACTCTTGGTATAGAAGACGGGAAAGTACTTCCCTTTACACTGGTAGAATTTGACTACAAAGATGATGACTTAGGTGATCCGAAACTTAACGATCAACATGCCCTTATCTTAGAACTTGTAGAGCATCAAGATGAGTTAGATAAACTTCGTCGAGTAGCGCGACAAATCAATGATATTCTTAAACCATACTTTGAAGAAAAAGGTCTTAACCTTGTTGATTTCAAACTAGAGTTTGGTAAAGATAAAGATGGAAATATCATCTTAATTGATGAAATTTCACCTGATAATTGTCGTTTTTGGGACATTGAAAGTGGTAAAAAAATGGATAAAGATAGATTCCGTCAAGGTTTAGGTGGGCTAAAAGTAGCTTACGAAGAAGTATTAAACAGAATTTTAGGAAAATAAATGAAAGCAATAATAAATGTTAGCTTGAAAGCTGGAGTGTTAGATTCTCAAGGAAAAGCTGTTCACCATGCTTTAGACTCTCTACACTTTAAAGATGTATCTGATGTACGTGTTGGAAAACAAATTATTTTAAAGTTAGATACTGATAATAAGACTGAGGCAATGGCTGATGTTACAAAAATGTGTGAAGAACTTTTAGCGAACACGGTAATCGAAGACTACGAGATTGAGTTAGTATAATGAAAGTAACAATTTTACAGTTTCCGGGTACTAACTGTGAGTATGATACACAGCATGCTTTTGAAAATCTTGGTGCAGATACCCAAATAATATGGCATAAAGAGGAATCTCTTCCCCAAGATACTGATTTACTTGTTGTTGCTGGTGGATTTTCTTATGGAGACTATTTACGTTCAGGTGCAATTGCTAAATTTTCACCTGTTATGAAAGCTGTAGTTTCTTATGCAAACAATGGTGGAAAAGTTCTTGGAATTTGTAACGGTTTTCAAGTTTTAACTGAAGCTGGACTACTTCCAGGTGCATTAAAGAGAAATGACAACCTTCACTTTATCTCTAAACATCATCATTTAAAAGTTATCAATAATGACAATACTTTTTTAGAAAAACTTGCTAATGGTACGATAGTAAACATTCCGATTGCACACCATGATGGAAACTATTTCATTGATTCTGATGGATTAAAAGACTTGAAAGAAAACAATCAAATCCTTTTACAGTACACTGATAAAAATGGTGAAATCCAAAATCCAAATGGGAGTGTTGCATCTATCGCTGGTATTTGCAACAAAGAAAAAAATGTATTTGGTCTTATGCCACATCCAGAACGTGCAATGGAGTCTATCCTTGGTTCAGACGATGGTGTAGCAATGCTTCAAGGGTTTCTTAAATAGTGAAAGCCCTACTCCTACTAACTCTTTTCTTATTTTCAAGTCTCTTTGCTAATAAGGTTTTATACCTAAGCTATGAAAATATTCCAGATAGAGTTATTAAAGGTGAAGTTTTTTCTATTACAATCAAAACTATATCAACTGTAAAAAACTTCAATGAAATAAAATATAGATTCTCTAATAAAATGGGTGTAACAATTTTAAATACAATTCCTTATAGAGAACAAAAGGGGAAGTTTTATCTTGAGACTTTCAAGTTTATTGCCACGAGAAATAACTCAAGACTCCCTGATATAATTGCTTCTTTAGATGCTGATATAGAGTATGAAAAAACTACTCTTATAGGTCCTAAACTTAATGTCATATCATTAAATCCAAAACAAGATTTCTCAAATGTTATAGCGTCCTCTTTTGAAATTACTGAATACAAAACAACTAGCTATGACAACAAACATAATATTGTTGTATTTACAGCAATCGCACAAAATACTAGTCTTTCTCCTATTAAATTTAAAAATGTATTTAAACAAGGTGTAGAATCTCTTAGTAAAAACAATGTTATAGACCCTAAAATAACCTACTTTGTAGTTATACGAAAAGAACTTGAAAAGTTTTCTTTCTCTTACTTTAATTTACAAATGAATAAATTTGCTGATATCACGATTCCTATTGTTGTCGATGATGATAGCGTTACAACGCAAACTGACTTAAAACCTAAAGATCAATCTAAAGAAAAGCTAAAAGTTAATATTGCCATTGGTATAGCAATATTTATTTTCCTATTTGCAATTTTTAGACGACGATTTATTTATTTAATTTTAGTTTTATTTCCTCTCGCTTATATAGCTTATATTTCTATTCCTGCAAAAGATGTATGTATTAAAATGGGAAGTAATATACACTTACTTCCTGTAAATAATGGTACAATTTTCGAGACTACACAAAGTAAATATATACTTACAAAAGAAGGTAGTGCTCAGGCATATACAAAAGTAAAATTAAACAATGAAAAAATTGGTTGGGTAAGAAATGAAGATCTTTGCACACCTTAGTTGGCTTTATGCTACTACCATTATTTTTATTTCCCTTACTTTAGTAATCCTTACCTATTGGCTTTTACCTCGTCCTTATGCACGAAAAATATCTGCGTGGTTTGTAAGACTAAGTATCTTTTTCTCCACGGATATACAAGGAGTAGAAGACCCTGCTGCGCAAATGTATCTCATCAACCATCAAAGTGATTTAGATATAGGGATAATGGAAACTATCTCTAAAAAAGACCTTTCGTGGGTTGCAAAAAAAGAGTTATTTGATGTTCCATTTTTTGGTCTTGTTATGAGTATGCCCGAAGATATTCCCATAGAAAGACAAAGTAAAACATCTCTACTAAAACTTTTGAAAAATTCTAAAGATCGACTTAACAAAGGGAGAGTTATTACTATGTTTCCCGAAGGAACACGATCGAGAAACTTTAAAATGCTTCCCTTTAAGAATGGGGCAAAAGTTGTAGCTGACAAATATCAACTCAAAGTACAACCTATTGTCCTAATGCAAACAGCAAAGTACTATGATATAAAAAGATTTTACTATAAACCAGGAAGAATTAAAGTTATTTTTATGGACTCATTTATCGCAGATAAAAGTGATGAAAAATGGTTAAGTAATTTACGTATAAAAATGCAAAAGGTGTATGACGATGAGCTTTCTAACAATCTTAGCCATAGGTAGTGGTGGCTTTATAGGTGCAATCCTAAGATCTTATCTTAATGGTCTAATATCTCATAGAGTAGCACACGATTTACCCTATGGTACACTTGGAGTAAACCTCATAGGTAGTTTTTTAATGGGTGTGCTAGTAGCTTATTTTATGTACACAACATTTTTTTCACTTCACACTAAGTCTTTTCTTACTACTGGTATTTTAGGTGCGCTTACAACCTACTCTACATTTGCGATAGAGAGTTTTTTGTTGCTTGAAGGTGGACATATTTTACTCGCCCTTGCAAATATCTCACTCAATGCTTTTGGGTCTGTATTTATGGCAGGTAGTGGATTTTACATCGTTAAACAATTTATTTTAAATACACCCCACCCTTAAATAACAACAACCTCATCTGCACACCAAGAAGCTAATTCCATATCATGTGTTATGAGTAGTATTCCTAATCCATCAAGATTATTCATTAACATACTCATAACTTCAAGCTGAATTACATTATCAAGTGCTGAAGTTGGTTCATCTAAAAGTAATAGATCTGGTTTCATGAGCATAGCACGAAGAATTGAGGCGCGTTGTAGTTGACCACCAGAGAGTTCATGAGGTAACTTGAGTAAAAGCTCATAATCTAAGTTAATTAACTCTAAAAGCTCTTGTATATCATCTGTTGGTGCTACATCTTGGATTTGATTTAAAAGTGTATAGGATGGGTGAAAGGAACTATAAGGATCTTGAAATACTTGTGCACATCTAGCACTACTTATAGTACCGGAGAACGGCTTTAGGTTTTGCAAAATGAGTTCAAAAAGTGTACTTTTACCAGCACCACTTTCACCCACAATCGCCTTTACTTCACCCTTATGAAGCTCTATGGAGAAATCATCAAAAAGCAAGGTATCTTTCATGTATCCAAAAGAGAGATTATTGACCTCTAAGATTTTATTCAAAATTTACTTCTTCGTTAATGCCATGTATAGTTTTGTTAGTTCTTTATAAAGTGCATCGGGTTTAATGTTTGCATCTTTTTCCCATACTCTTTTCATTACAACATTATCTTCTTCAGAATTCCAAATTTTAATGTACGAGCCATCTTTGTAACCATGATCTTGACGTAGTTGATTTAAAATATTTTTCCCAACATAAAGCCTATAAAGTGATTCTAAATTAAGTCCACTCATCACAGCTAAATCAAAAAATTCTGCAATCAGTACTTCGATATCTAAGTTATCTTGAGCTAAAGATAAACGGATTATATTTTCAACCTTAGCTATAACATTGTCTTGCGTATCAAACTCATAATTATGTACATCTATTGTAGCAAAGCTCTCTAGTTGTGATATATTAATCCCTAAGTCTTCAACACCACCTTTCATATTTCGTGCATAATCTTCAATAGCTAAAGATATAATAAAGTGCCATACATCAACTACTTCAATCTGTAAGTTATCCCAATCAGGTTCTTGATTTATACTTTTCCAATGTTTCCAAGAAAAAGAATCCACCATCTCAGCACATTCCATATATATACATCTTTTCCAGTTAATAGTCTTACCATTTTTTGTAGTACCTTTTGTCCAATCTTCACCATTTGTAGCATCATTAAGCTGTGCTTGAAGTTGAATCATTAAAAGTATTTTATCCATTATATTTCTCTTTGTAATTTTATTTGTTTATTTTATCTAATATGCTACTATTCCATACTTAAAAAGAGAGATTTATGAAAAGAATAAACTGTAGAAGATGTGAGCACTATTTTGTAACTTGGAAACCTAAGCAACCTCACGGATGTAAGGCATATGGCTTCAAGTCAGATAATATCCCTTCAATAGTAGTCTTTCAAAGTTCAGGTACTGCGTGTACTCTGTTTAAGCAAAAACCTATGGCCAAATAAGCTTTTTACCAAAACCTAATCTATTGTCTGTCATCTTAAAAGATGTAACTTTTATTTGCCATAGTTTTGGATTCAGAGCAAGAGCATAGGGAAAGTCTTTAAAGTAGTGATTTGCTAAACTTTTTTCTTCTAAGAGTATAATACTCCCTGAAAATTGCACTCCTTGAATTTTACCTACTGTTTTAGTTTCAAGTAGTATATTTCCTGCAACAGAGTTGTTTTTTTTAGTATGTTTTATATGTGTAGTATCATCACTACTAGCCACAATAAAGGAAGTCTCTTCTTTGATATATGAGTAGAATAAACTACATACACTTAAATCTTCAGCACTTGACGTAGCGAGACTAAGTACATGGTGCCTACCTAGAAATTCCTCTATCTTTTCTTTTGTTTTAACTGTGAAGACCTTGGTACATGAAGTTTTCTAGTTCATCCGAAGATGTAATTTCTCTTTTATTGAGTAGCATTTCACCAAGTTCATCTGCTTTTAGCATCCCAAACATCTCATATGGACTACTTATATTGTAATAACTTCTCATAAAATCTATTGCGATTTTTAATTTATCAGTTTGACTCGTATGCTTCTTAAATTCTTTATATTCATCCCAATTAAATGTTAACACGTTTACTTCCTATTTTCTAATGCATTTTCTAATCTTTGAATTAGTTCTATCATTTTAGCAGAAGAAATAGCAAAATTCAATCTCATAAAACCACTTCCCTCTTTACCAAAACTAATTCCAGCATTTAAACCTAGTTTTGCTTCATCAACAAAAAATTCTCTTAAGTACTTATCCCGTAACTCCATTCCTCTACAATCAAGCCAAGCCAAATATGTAGCTTCAATCTTTGTCAATTTTATATATTTTGAATAACGACTACAAAGCTTAGCCAATAAATCATAGTTTATTTGCAGATGTTCTTTTAAATCTTGCAACCAATATTTTCCATTTTTATATGCAGATTCAAATGCTACATGAGAAAGAGAGCTTCCTTGTGCAAAGTGATTTTTATCATACACATATTTAAACTTTTCACGTAAAGCTTTATCTTGGATAACTACAGTACTTATAGCGAAACCAGCCATATTAAAAGTTTTACCAACTCCAATAGCACTTATTGTAATCTTCTTGGCCTCTGGAGAAAGTGTCGAAAAAGGGATATGTACATTAGGTGCATACACTAAGTCAGAATGTATTTCATCTGCAAAAACAACAATATTATGTTCAATACATACTTTTAAAATCTCTTCAAGTTCTGCCCTCTTCCACACTCTTCCCACTGGATTATGTGGTGAACATAAAAGTAAAAGCTTTGTATCTTTATCTATTTTTGATTTCAAGTCTTCTATATCAAAAGTGTAACTTCCATCTTCAAGCTGTTTGAGTGAATTGTTAAGCACTTTTCTTTTTGAATGACGTACAGAGTGAAAAAAAGGTGGGTAGACCGGTGTCTGAACAATAACCTTGTCTCCTATCTCAGAAAAAGCTTCGATTGCTACACTCATACTAGCAACAACAGAATGAGAATAAAGTATATCTTCGAGATTAAAGGAAAAATTATGTTCCTTTTTCATCCACTGAATCTGCGCTAAAAATGCGGATTCAGGTACTTCTTCATACCCCATCACTGGATGCTTTAGTCTCTCTTTAACTGCATCTAAAACAAAGTCAGGAGTATCTATGTCCATATCAGCTACCCAAGCTGGAATTACATCATCTGTACCAAATAACTCTTTTCTTAGAGTATATTTCTCAGCATTTGTATTTTCCCTCTCAGCTGAGCGAGAAAAAGTATATTTTACTTCTTTTTCCAAACACTTAACTCCGAGATTGTATGTTGATATTTTCTCGCTGTTTCTTTGATGACAAAATCTACATCTTGTGTATGCACTAATTCGAATCTATCTGAAAGAATTTTTTGAAGTGAATCAAGTGTTTTAACTTCTTTACCATTTTCATCTTTATAACCACCTAGCCAAAACTCTTTTTGAGTTGAGCTTTCTTGCCAAGTGTATGGTGAAGTAATTACGAGAATTCCATCTTTATTTAAACGCTTTTCAATCGTATCTAGAAAAAGTCTTGGGTTGTATAGTCTGTCTATAAGGTTAGTTGCCATTACTAAATCATAAGCACTGAAATTTGGCTTCATATTACAAGCATCACCTTGCCAAAAAGAAACTTTTTCTTTTAAATTTTCATATTCTAAATCTTCAATAGTAATTTTTTTATGTGCGACTAATTCACCCTCTTCTTTTGAGCTAAAAGCAATGTAACCATCTTCTTTTAGTTTTGACCCGACTTGAACAAATCTCGCTGAAAAATCAATTCCTTCAACGTTGTCAAACTCTTTAGCTAACTCATATGTTGCACGACCTGTGGCACAACCTAAGTCAAGAGCCTTTGTTTTGTTACTTGCAAATGAACTTGCTATTCTTGCGCACTCTATTGCAAAGTTCTCAACTCCAAAATGAGTATCTCCATATTGGAACTCACAATACTGAGATACTAAATCATCTGTTTCATATATATCTTTCACTTCTACTTCCTTTTTATTTGTAACAACATATCTAAAACCAGTGTGCTGGTAAAAATGCTTTCTAAATGCATAACGAGATTTTTTCATTACCAAATTTCCGGTACTTGCCCATGAAGAACCCAAAATCAATGCATGTTTATCATCGAATGTTGGGGCTGTAAAGTCATCGTATGCTGGATGCACCTTAAAGCCATCAAATGGATACATTAATGTTCGAGACCATTGCCAAACATTTCCAACGACGTCATAGATACCATTCATGTTGTAGCTATCAACCGGTGTTGAAGAACTATGTTTAAAAGCAATATTTGCTTCTTTATTTTGCACTAAGTCATCAACTCCAGAATAAATACACATAGCCTCATATTCACCTTCACTTGGTAATACATAATCTTTATCATCTTTAAGCGATTTATATTTGCAGAAGGCTTCTGCTTCAAGTGCATTCACATCAACTGGAAAGTTTTTTGGCATTTTTATTACAGATGTTAAAGTTCTGTATTCATATACTCCATTTTCCTCCACCCAAAAAATAGGGTGTTTTGCCTTAGAGATTTTTAAAAACTTTAGACCTTCATCACTCCAGTATTCTTTTCTTTCATATCCACCAGCTTTCACAAACTCTAAAAACTCTGCGTTTGAGACTAAATACTTTGAAACTTCAAACTCTTCAACATTTTGCTTACTTTTACCATACTCATTATCCCATCCATAATATGTATCGTTATGATTTTTACCTAAATATATCTCAGTAGAAGGAATTGTGACTAAGGCGTTTTGAGGTGCTTCATTGCTCTTTTCATAGACCTTAAATTCATTAACATCTTTAATATACTCCAATGGCATCTGACGGTGAAGTACTGAGGATGTTTCGAGGTGAATTCTCTCATGTTCTATTCCCATAAGGATTACCCACATCTCACTTTCCCAGGAAACAGGTAAAGATAAAGGTAGTGTATCTATAAGACCTAATACCAGTTCTTTTACTTCTTCTCTATACCTTTTTGTATCATCTACGCTTGGCCATTGATAATGAGAGGAATCTACATCATCCCAGGTCATTTCATCTACACCAACTGCAAAAATCGATTCATACTCTGGATTTATACGCTTTTGGATAATTTTCATTTGTATCAATTTATTTACAAAGAATGTAGAGGTATGACCAAAATAAAATATCATAGGATGCCGTGTAATCTCGCTTTTTTTATAAAACACTTCATCATTTTTAAGCACATCAAAGATTCTTTCATAAAGTTCACATGTATTTAAAAAATATTCTTTGATCTCTTGACGTTTCATCTGAATATCATTACCATCAAGTGTTATAGGGGACATACTAAGTTGGCTCAAAATCTACCTTTAAATTTGTTAGAATCATTATATAAAAATAATTCAAAGTACTTCATTAAATAAGTTTATAAACTTCAGTCAAGGCTTTACGACTAAGAAAGTTTGAAATACGGGACTTGATAACTAAGCATTTTCTTAATTTTCAAAATGCTCTAACTTATTTCTACAACTTCCATTAGTCTCTTTTCTTACATAATGTTTGTCTTGAGAAATAAGTTGACCTGCTAGGCTTCTTGTATCTCTCCCAGTACTTATTATATGATGTTTTTGCTTATTAAAGCTTCCATTACAATTTGTTTTCTATATTTTAGTTTGTCTTTTGTTACATCAGCATTTAGTGCGAAAAACCAAACTTTATTTTTTATTTCTACATAGCCAACATACCAACCAATTTTTCCAGAAAATCCAGTTTTTGCTTTTATCGTATAGTCTTTTGTCTTTTCAACTGTTAATATTTTTTTAGTGATATCAATATATTTTTGTTTAAAAGGCAATTCATTTTTATATAACTTTTTTAAAAAATCTATTTGCTGCATGGCTGAGATTCTTATGTTACCATCTAACCAAAATGTTGTTACATTAGAGCCAGTTTGTTGATTACCGTAATTTATCTTACTGAGATAAGTTAAATATTTTTTATTTTTAATTTCTTTTGCAAATTTTTGGTAACACCATATACATGAAACTGAAATAGCACTTTGTAAAGTTTGGTCTTTATTCCAAGGAGTGTATGACCGAACTTTTCCATCCCACTTTATGATTTCATGTTCATCTTTTATGACTTTTTCTTCTAGAGCAATAAGCGTATTAATTATCTTAAATGTTGAAGCAGGTATATATCCTTTAATTGACCTTTGTTTATTGTGTATATACTTTATATCATTATTTAATGATGCTATAACTAATGTTCCATTTAGCTTAGTTTTATCAAAGATATTTGTTAACTTATTGTCTTTCGCAAGTGCTAAATTTAAGATTATACTAATGAGTAGAATTATTTTTATGATATTCACTTTTTTCCTTTATATAACGATTATATTGGTTTTATTATAGAACCATCAGCATCTATAATTTTTGATTGAGTAGTTTTTAAATCATTACTGTAAAAAATAATTAAAGCCCTTCTTTTGAAAATACAACATAGTTGATTTTTTCATGTTCCTTCATTTTATTTTTCCTTTTTCAAAATTTCTTTTCGTTCATGTGTAAAATTCCACCATGGTTGTGGTTCTCCACCTTCCATAAAATCTACTACGGACATAAATACATCTATGACACAATGGTCAACATGTTTACCTTTTTTTATACATAGTTCATTGTATAGGTCAAAAGGATTTTTTCCAATTAAGTTTTGAGGTTTAGATATTCCTATTAATCTAAGGTCAGCACTAATAGCTTTTCCAAGATTTGGTAAGGCTTCTAGTGTTGAAACAATTTCTCTATTTGGATTTTTCATGTTGTCCTTGTGTGTATAACGCGGTTAAGGAGAGCAATAATTGACTCGCTTTTGGGTCAATTATTGCTACTTCGATTTGTTAAGTACTTGCTTCAACTTCATTTTTTTCATCTTCAGGATCAGTTGCCTTTTCTAATAAAAAACGTATTGGTTGTGTTAGCATTTTTTTTAATTTCAAAGCTCTTGCAGTAAAAGAGTCAAGTTTATCAATTAGTTCTCCCAATTTTATTAGAACATTAGGATTATCTTCAGAAGTTGACTTTAAATTATCTTGATTGACAACAACAGCTCCTATAGTCCCTTGCATCGCTTCTTTTAAACCTTTTGCACCCTTTATTTTATACATAGAAATTGCATTTCTTAAACGTTCAACTTCTTCTAAAAGTGATAGTCTTAGCGTATCAGGAAGATTGGAAGAATAAACAGCTTCAAATAATGCTTCAGTTTTTTCAATTATTTGTTTTAAATCTTCTTCAGATAGAGTGTCTTCGGCGTAAAATGAGGATAATAATTCTGCACAAAATTGCAGTCGTGTTAAAGCTTCATCAGTTAAGTGTGCCTTTACGGTATTCCAATTTGTATTTAGATTTAAAGGAAAGAATGCCTGATTTATGGAATTGAAAGACTTTAAATACAACTCATGATTAAGTTGGTTGTTCATTTTGATTAGAGACTGAATTTCATTTGAGAGTGAATAGAGTTCTACTACGGCTTTTGTAATAGTTACATCATCTTTTTCAAGTTCAAGAACTTTTGACCATACTTCTCTTACCTTTATATTATCTGGATTATTCTTAGCTTGGGAGAGTACTTTATGTAATCTACCTGCTGGGTTGCTTTCATCTATCAATTAATAATCTCCTTTTGATACTTAACCATTTATTTAACATCATTATATATAGAACAGCCTTAATATCAATAATTAACAATCATAAAAAATGATATTTAAAAATTCCCGAAAGTTCCCTGTACAAAAAACTGTATTAGGGATTATGTTGCTATAATCATTATATGAATATTATTCAAAGTACTTCGTTAAGAAAGTTTATAAATTTAACATCAGGCTTTACGACTAGAGAAATTGGCAACTTAGCTTTTCATGTCAACGATACTATTAGTAACGTTACCAAAAACCATGAAAAACTTGCACATGAACTAGACTATAAAAAAGACTCCCTTCTCCATATGAAACAGATTCATTCTGCTGATGTTAGAATTGTCAATGCTGATGATAATTTCACAAATCCACAGAGCTGTGATGCACTCGTTACAAACAAAAGAAACACTCCATTAATGGTAATGGTTGCAGATTGTTCTCCTATACTTTTTTATGATGATACTACTCAGGTAATCGCTGTTGCTCATGCTGGTAGACAAGGTGCTTTTAAAAATATTGTGCAAAATACTATAGATGCTATGTGTCTGAATTTTTACGCATCTCAGAAAAATATACATGTAAGTATTGGAGCTAGCATTGGGGTATGTTGTTATGAAGTTGGAGAAGAGATATATAAAGAAGCTAAACAATTGAATTTAGAAGATTCTCTACAAATAAGAGGAAATCATTATTACCTAAATGTAAGTTATATTCTTAAAAAACAACTTTTAGATGCCGGCATACAAGAAGAACACATTGAAGTTTCTAATGAATGTACTTGCTGTTTAAAAGAGAAGTACTATTCATATAGAGCCAAGGCAAATACAGGAAGATTTGCCGGAGTTATTATGCTAAAGTGAATTTTTCACTTTTTGAGCGAGTTGAGTAGGAAGTAAACCTAAAGATTCTTCCACTAATTTTGTATTTCCATGTGTAATAAAATCATCTTCATATTCAAAGCTAGTTAACTCAATATTCATAATTTTCTCATGCGCTAAAAATTCTAAAATTGCAGAGCCTACTCCACCCATTTTTGCACTATCTGAAAATACAAACCATTTTTTATGTTTACTGACAAGAGAAAGAAGCATTTGTGTATCTAATGGTTTTACAAAACGTAAATCTAAAATACTCACTTTTTCATCAATAAGCTTTGCTGTCTCATAGGCACGTCCAACTCCATTTCCGTAACCAATGAAAAGTATATTACTTTCGTTAGAACGAAGCAGTTGTGACTTTGAAAGTCTAAATGGTGTTGACTCCGGTAGATCTGTCTGGGTAAAAGAACCTCTTGGATAACGTAGAGAACACGGATGATCATACTCTGATGCAAACGCCATTGCTTGGTGAAATGACTTCTCATCACGTGGTGCAAAAAGAGTCATATTTGGAATAGCTCGTAAAAATGAAATATCAAAGACACCTTGATGTGTTTCACCATCTTCTCCAACTATACCAGCACGATCAAGTGCGAACACCACAGGTAAATCCATTAAACATGTATCATGGATAACTTGATCATATCCCCGTTGTAAAAATGTTGAGTATATCGTACAAAAAGGTTTAAATCCCTCTTTTGCTAAGGCAGACATTGAAGTTACTGCATGCTGTTCAGCAATCGCTACATCCCAAAATCTGTTTGGGTATGCTTCCATCAAATCACTTAATCCCGTACCACTTGGCATTGCTGCTGTAGCACCAACAATCTTGTCGTTATTTTTTGCTAGATGCATTAAAGCGTCTGTATATATTTGAGTAGCAGACTTTACAGAAGATTTTTTAGCACTTGTTCCACTTTTTATATCAAACGGGCTTACACCATGCCACTTTTCTTCTTTACCCTCAGCTATCTCATAGCCTTTACCTTTAAGTGTTTGACAATGAACAATTACTGGTTTTCCCATCCCTTTTGCCAACTCTAAAGTATCTGTAAGCGATTTTAAATTATGTCCATCAATTGGACCAATATATTCAATACCCATCTCTTCAAACAGTAATCCTGGAGTAATAAGCTTTAAACCTTCTTCCATTCTTTTAGCAATATAATGAGCACCCTCGCCAAAGTTATCTACAAAACTTTCAGTATGTTTTTTAAATTTTTGATAAAAAGGTCCCGCCATAACAGAACTTAAAACCCTACTAATTGCTCCAATAGGTTTTGCTATACTCATCTCATTATCATTTAAGATAATAACCATAGGATATTTTCTATCCCCTAGTTCATTGAGCGCTTCATACACCATACCAGCGGTCATAGACCCATCCCCTATGAGAACTACAGGAACTCTAGAGTCTTCTTCACCTTTAATGGCTATAGCTTTTGCTGCACCAACACCTAAAGAGATCGAAGTTGAACTATGTCCTGCAACAAAATAATCATCTTCACTTTCAGTTGGTTTTGTATAGCCACATAGACCATTGAACTGACGAAGGGTATCAAAGTCTGCCCATCTTCCTGTCACTAATTTATGGGCATAGGACTGATGAGACACATCAAAAATAAATGGATCTTTTTTAGAATCAAATACCTTATGCATAGCTACAATGATTTCTGTAGCTCCAAGAGTAGAGCTTAAATGACCACCGTTTTTACTTACAACTCTTAAAATCTCTTCTCTAATGTCTTTACAAACATTATCTAATTCTTCTAAGCTTTTTTCTTTTATATTTATATTATTCACTAAGTGCTGCTCTCTTTACTCTTTCAAATCTTTTTGATATTTGTGAATCAATATTACCGGCATCACTAATTGCTATGACACCACCATCACTTACTGCAGAGTCCGACACAATCTCTATATGTTTTAATGAACCAACCTGTTCGGAGATAAATCCATGATCCTTTGGATTTACTTTTAAAGTAATTTTAGCTGCACTTTGAAGATCTTTTATAAGTGCTTCGCTAAGTACTAATGCAATTTCTGAAGACTTTGTATCAACTTCTACATTAATAACCTCTTGGGCAATATCTATAGCAGCTGTCATTAAGTCAGCCTTAATCACTTCTAAAGCTGATTCAAACTCTTTCGCTGAATTTTCCAAAGTCTTTATCGAGTTACCAAGTTGTACAATCCCTTCTTTTAAGTCACTACCTGTATCTTCCATCGCTTGTTTTGTACCAGCAGCTAGACCTTCATTGTATGCGGTTGTTTTAGTTGTCTCTAGAGATGCTGTATATTCTACTTCTTTATCTTCAAGCTTCATTTGCAACTTAATAAAATTAGATGACATTTCATCTGTTTTTTTCATTAACGACTCTATAAGTGCATCCTTTGAGCTCTTACTCATAGAACTAGCATCTACATCACTTACTCTACGATTTGGATTCTCATCCTCCGTATATGATTCACTCACTGGGTTTTCCGCTACTTCTTCAATATTTTCCTCTTCATTTTGAGAATCAATTAAAGAGCTATAGGCTACCTCTTCTTCACCCGCACCACTAAGCGATTTAAAGTTATATTTATTTACAGTATGTTTATCTAAACTTTCGGTGCTTATTAATGTAGACATTGTTAGTCAATCATCTCTTCTGATGAACCCATTTGGATAGTACCAGCTTCAGCAAGACCATCGACAACTTCAACAATTTTTCTCTGCGCAGCCTCTACATCTTTCATTTTAACAGCACCAAGGAACTGCATTTCTTCTTCAAATGCGTCTCTAGCTCTTTCACTCATTGCAGAGAAGAATTTTTCTTTAAGCTCTTCTGGTGAAGATTTAAGGGCAAGCATTAACTCAGCTTTATCAACAGTTTTTAGCGTTTCTGTAATTGCATTTTTATCAAGTGAAACCATATCATCAAAAGTAAACATCATCTCTTTGATCTGAGATGCTAATGATTCATCAACTTGCTCAATTGTAGCAAGTGTAGATTTAGACGATTTTGCACCAAGACGATTAAATATATCTGCAACAGCACGTGTTCCACCAACCTCAACTTTATACGAAGCAAGAGATTCAAGTTTAGATTCAAGTACAGCGGAGACTCTTTTAATTACCGATGGGGAAATATCCCCGAGTCGTGCCATTCTCATAGCTACCTCACTTCGTAAATCATCCGGGAAAAACTGTAAAGTGTCTGCAGCTTCAGTAGGTTCCATATGCGCTAAGATTAGAGCAATAGTTTGAGGATGTTCATGCGTAATAAAGTCGGATAATTGTTGTGGTTTAATCTTAGAAAGATACGAAAAATTTTGTGTATTTTGCATACTTTTTGAAAGTTTTTCCATAACTCTTTTTGCCTCTTCTGGACCAAGTGTTCTATATAGTAACTCTCGTGCATACTCCATACCGCCTGAAGTCATATACTTTCCAGATTGAAAAATTGCATGAAACTCTTCTAAAACAGCACTCGCAACTCCCCTATCAATAGAACTACCGGCAGCAATATGTTTGGAAATGTCTGTAATAGACTCTACATCCATATGAGTAAAAATTTCTGCAGTTACGTCTTCACCTAACTGAAGTAAAAGAATTGCCATCTTTTTTGATATCGACATTTCATCAAATGACGCTTGTTGTGCTGGAGATAAGTTCATAACTTTTCCTTGTCCTAATTTGGTGCTGTTGCTTCTGCTTCTTCACTGAGTAAAGCTTGAAGAAGCACCGCTATGTCTTCAGGTGCATCAGCAACCATAACCTTCACTTTTTCAAGTAATACATCATGCTTAAGTTCATCTTCATTAAATCCATCATTAACACCAAGTTGATCTTCAACTTTTTTACGCATAGCCTGTACTTTTTCAATAAGATCTTCATCTTCATCATCTTCTAAATCAAGAAAAGGTTTCTCAATATCATCATCCTCTTTTGAAACTTCAAGCATTCTAATAGAGAATGGAGTAATAACTTTTTTATATACGATTAACAATAAAATAAGTACAAATAAATATTTAAACACTCCAGAAAATGGTGCTATGTATATATCTATCATCGAAGCTACCTGGGATACTGCATCTTTACCAGGTTCCGTACTTTCTCTTTTAAACTGTAGATTCTTTACACTAATGACATCTCCACGTTCTTCATTAATCCCTATTGATTGACGAACGAGAGATGAAAGTGCCTCAAGATCACTCTCTTCTAGGGCTAGATATTCTATCTCGCCTGTATCTACACCATCTCCGTCAAGTTTATTTTTGTATTTTCCATCAACTATTACCGCCGCAGTAATTCTTTTTATTCGTGCAAACTGTGACTTTGTTGTTTGTACAGTTTTACCGACTTCATAGTTTGTTGTACCTGTATTTTTCTCATACTTTTCAGAGCTATCTTGTTTTTGAAGACCTTGAACAGGGCCAATATTACTCACAGCCCCAGGTACGCCCCCAACTTGTTCAGGAGATCCACCCTCACGCTTTTCTTCACTAATCTGCTCACTTCTTACAACATTTTCAGGGTCATATGTTTCAGAGGTAGAGTTTTGCACTGAAAAATCATACTCAATAGCCACTTGAGCAATAACTTTTGAAGTTCCACCAACAAATGGTGAAATAATTTGGATAATCTTGTTTTGTCTTTTTTTCTCTTCTTTTGATTTGTATTTTTGCTCTACCACTGAGAGTTCACCCATTTGAGCCATCTCGTTTTCATCTCCAAGAGTAACACCATCTCCATTGACTAATGTTACATTTTCTGAGGTAAGTTTTGGTACGGCAGAAGCAACAAGATTTTTTATCCCTCTAATTTGCTTAGATGATAAATTTCGTCCTTCAAGAAGAGTAACCATAACTGAAGCAGTAGGAGCAACCTCTTTTGAAACAAAAAGTGTTTCTTTTGGTAATGCTAAACTTACACTTGCATTATCTATGGGAGAGAGTGCATTGATTGTACGGGAGAGTTCCCCTTCTAATGCACGAAGGTGTTTAATTTTTTGATCAAAGCTTGTAGCTCCAAATTCTTGCGTATCAAAAAGCTCAAATCCAACACCACCATCTTTTGGAATTCCCAAAGATGCAATAGTAATTCTTTCTTTATACACTACATCTTTTGGAACTTTAATAACATTGTTATCCAAAAGTTCATACGGAATTTCATCTTTTTCTAACTGTTCTACAACTTTAGCTGCATCAGAAGAACTAAGAGAATCAAAAAGTACTTCATACTTGTCTTTTCCGTTTTTATTCGCTGTGAAAATTACCATAAAGACTAAAAAGGAAACGATCCCAACAATTGCAACAGCAATAATTATACGCTGTTGCTGTGTTAACTTTGTATATAAAACAGATAATTGTGAAAAAAGTACTTTAAAATCCATTCATTTCCCGTTTTATATTTATATTAGTTCTTCGAATAAATCAAAAAATTTACTATTTTGCAAAGAAGTCCCAACTGTTACACGTATCGCGTTCATACCATAGCCATTTAAGTCTCTTACTATCATTCCTCTACGTAGTAATGCAGAGGATATTTCTGAAGAATTTTGATCTTTATTTAGGCATAAAGTTACAAAGTTTGTATAGCTGTTTATTATAGCTATTTTTTGCTTCGATGCAAATTCTTCATAACGTTTCATCTCATCAAAATTCAAAGACACACTTTTTTGTACAAATTCTTCGTCACTTAAAGCTACACTTGCAGCTTCAAGGGAAAGTGTTGTAATGTTAAATGGTGGACGTAATTTATAGAGTTCTTTTATAATTTTTTCATTCGCTATACCATATCCAACTCTCATACCACCAAGACCATATGCTTTTGAAAAAGTTCCAAGATAAATTACATTATCGTATGAATCTACAATTATTTTTGGATCAACCTTTTTACTTTCATCTTTTAGCTGTGCATATTCCATATAAGCACCATCTACTACTACTAAAGTATCTTTGTCTATTTTGTCTATAAATCTAAACATTTCTTTTGCGTCAATGGCATCCCCAGTTGGATTATTTGGAGTACAAAGAAAAATTATATCTGGAGATTCTTGTTTATAAAGCTCATAAAATTCTTCTAAATCATGCTGTTGTGAAGTAGTTCGGATGATCTCGGCTCCTACATGCTTTGCATAAATCTCATACATTGCAAATGTCACACTGTTTATGAGAATTTTTGATTTAGCATTTGCTTTGGCATGCATCAAAAATTCAATGACCTGATCACTCCCTGAACCAATAATTAAGTTGTTAGCTTCTACTTTAAACCTTTCACTCAAGGCTATTTTTAGTTTTACCATCGAATCATCTGGATAGAGAGCCATATTTGCGATAATTTTACCTACTGCATCTTGAACTTTGGGTGAACAACCATAAGGATTCTCATTTGAAGCAAGCTTTACAATGTCCTTAGGTTCTATTCCAAATTCACGAACAACCAACTCAATTGGTTTTCCAGCTTCATATGTTTTTATATCTTCTAGATTTTTATTAAAATTCATGTATTAATCCTCCCCCTTAACATAACTACCAAGCCATGTAACTTCACCATCATGTTTATTTAAAACTCTTTGGATTGCTTCATCATCAATATGTCCATAAAAATCTATATAAAACCAATATCCAAAACCACTTTTTCCTTTTGAAGGACGTGATTCGATTTTTGAGAGATTTATATCCTCTGAATCAAAATCTTGTAAAAAGTGTACGAGAGAACCTGGTTCTTGTGCATCATGTAATTTTACCAAAATTGAAGTTTTATCATGTTCACTTTGAGCATTTTTAAAATCACTTAAAATGATAAAGCGAGTAGAACTATCATGTTCATCTTCAATATTTTCAAACATAGTAGGGACACCGTACAACTTTGCAGCGATATGAGAACATATTGCGGCAGCTTCTGGATCTTCAGCTGCTAAAATTGCTGCTTTAGCAGTTGAGTCTACTGGAATCTGTTCAATGTTAACAAAACCATGTTCTTGTAAAAATTCTCGACATTGACCAAAACCTTTATCTTTTGAATAAATCTTTGTAATATCTTCAAGTTTTTTAGCCTTCGTCGCAAAAGAAGCATGAATAGGCATGTAGAGTTCTGCTACGATTTTGACAGAAGACTTTGAAAGTAAATCAAGAGTTTCCCCAACAATACCATCTTTTGAATTCTCTATTGGTACTACACCAAACTTTGCACGACCAGCTTCAAGTGTTTTAAAAACAGAGTGAATGGAACCAAGTGAAATATAATCACTCATCGCACCAAATCTACTCTCAGCTGCTTGATGGGTAAATGTTCCCTCAGGACCAAGATATGCAATACGTTCAGGAAGTTCAAGGTTACGAGAAACCGCAAAAATTTCTAGGAATATAGCCTCAATAGCTTTATCATTTAAAAGACCATTAGTATCTTTACTCTGAAGTGATAAACGCTCGATAATAGCTTTTTCTCGCTCTGGTCGATAAATAGCTCCACCTGAGTCACTTTTTATTTCACCAACTCTCTCAACAACTTTCATTCTTTTATTTAAAAGTTCTAGAACCTCATTATCTATGGAATCAATAGCTACGCGACAATCATCTAATGTTTTCATACTAACTCACTTTTGTCTAAAATTTCTTGCATATCAGCATATACTTCATCTGGTCGAAGATTCTCATCTAAAAATGGAACTATCTCTTCTTGTGTTTTATACTTTCCACTTGTTACAAAAATTGTTTTCATACCAAGCTCTTTTGCTCCACCCAAATCACCTTTTACATCATCACTAATCATTGTGATATCTGTAAATTTAGTACCCTTAGCTAACTTAGCCAAAGCCTTTTTATAAAATGCATCACTTGGTTTACCTATCACATCATACTTCACAGATGTAGCGAACTCAAGAAGCTTTAAAATTGCACCAACACCCGGATATCTTTTATTGTTCTTGGCATAAATCGAAGTCTCATGCATCCCTACTAGAGATGCACCTGAGAGTAAAAAATCTATCATTTGTGCATATTCATCGTGTGTAAAATTTTCTTTTATTGCGATGAGAACTGTTTGAGGATTATCGTAATTAAGGGTGTATCCCATCCCAACAAGAGTATCTAAGAACTCTTCTGCTCCATATGCGGCAACCGAAGTTTTCGCTACACGAGACTCTAAAAGCATTAAGGGATCAATATAATTATCATTAGAAAAAATAAAACCTTGTCTTTGTAAAAAAGTATAAAAATCTTGACTTGACTTTTTAGTATTATTCGTCACAATCATATAAGGAATATTATTTTCATTCAAGTGGTTGATGAACTCTATACTTCCAGGAAGTGGAGATTTATCAATATCACTAATAAGAGTTCCTTGAACGTCTATAAAATACAAGTGTACATTTCCCCTAGTCTTCTAAGTATTCTGTCTCTAGTGCGATTAGATCTTCAAAAGTTTCACGCTTTCTAATCAGTCTTGCTTTACCACTTTCTAACGCTATTTCAGCACTTCTTCCACGCGTGTTATAGTTACTACCCATTCCAAAACCATATGCTCCGGCACTATGTACAACAACTAAGTCGTTATGTTCTAATTCAGGCAAACTATAATCTTTCGCAAAGAAATCTCCACTTTCGCATACAGGACCAACAATATCAACAGCCCTTAGCTCAGACTTTGAATCTGTTATAGCTTCAATCTTATGATATGCACTATACAAGGCTGGACGAAGTAAGTCATTCATTGCACCATCAATAACAACAAATTTCTTGGAGCCATTTTGTTTTTCATACAAAACTTTAGATACGAAATAGCCAGCATTCGCAGTTAAAAATCTTCCTGGTTCACAAAGGATAGTTAAATCAAGACCCTTTAAAGTACTCAATATTGCTTGTGCGTAATCATATGTTGGAATTAAAGTTTCGTTATCATACTTAATTCCAAGTCCACCACCCACATCAAAAAACTTCAACTCAATCTTAATATTTTGTAAAGAACGTACCAAGTCAGCAACAATCTCAGCTGATTCATAAATTGGTTTAAGTTCTGTAAGTTGCGAGCCTATATGAAAATGAATTCCTACTGGATCAAGGTTATCAGAGTTGTTTGCTTTAATATACATTCTTTTTGCAGTGTTTAAATCAACTCCAAATTTATTGTCATGTAATCCAGTTGAAATATATGGATGTGTTTGAGGATCTATATTTGGGTTTACACGAATACTAATACGTGATTTTACCTTGAGCTCTTTTGCAATAAGTTCCACACGACCAAGTTCTGCTTCACTCTCAACATTGATGTAAAGGATATCTTTAAGAATTGCTTCACGAATTTCATCATCACTTTTACCAACACCTGAAAAAATGATTTTATATGCTGGTATACCTGCAAGAAAAGCACGTCTAACTTCACCAATAGATACACAATCAGCTCCACTTCCCATCTTTGCAAAATGTCGTACTACACTGAGGTTTGAGTTTGCTTTGACTGCGTAACAAAGAATTGATTTTCTAGCTTTAAATGCATCTTTTAGCTCTGTATATTGAGCTGTCATATAGTCTAAATCATAGATGTAAAGTGGAGTTTTATACTTACTCGCTAGTTGTTTAAAATCAATCATAAAAATCCTAAAATATTTTTATGGATTTTATCTAAAAAGTGCTTATATTTTTGTTATAGGAATATTATGTTGATTGTCTGTACTTTCTCCATTGCCTGAACGCAATTACAAAAAGTATAAAAACAGGTCCAATAATTCCTACTTCACCTGATATTGTCTTATTTGTTGAAATTTCTATAAGCATAAAAAGCATTCCCCAAACTAATAAGGTTGCAAGAATTGCTCCAAAACTAAATAACGAAACATTTAAAAATCGTACACTCATTGGAACAAAAAAGAAAATAATAATAACAACTGATGGTACAAAAAATGGATATATAAATATCTTATATAAAGCACCTTTAATACTACTGGTATCAACACCCTGCTTTTCTAGGAGCGTGTAGGCATCCAGGGCATCAGTGATGGTGAAATTCACTTTTCCTTCATAAATTTGATCTAGCATTTTAGGTTTAAATCCATGAAGAATTTCTAAGTCTTTTTCCTCTTTGACTATCATACCAGGAGAATTAAAACTCATATCATCTGGTTTTATAAGTAAGTCGGCTTGTTTAATATGCCATGCTTCATTTTTATACGTTGCCTTTTTTGCGATAATAACTTCTTTTAATGATTTATCTTTTACACTAAATACTCGAATGTCTTTGGCTTCATTTGTAAGTGGTAATAATTTAGAAAAATACACATATTTATCTTCATACGTAAAAAATAAATCTTTTGAAGGGTGAAGATATTGAGAATGTACACGAATATTTTTTGAAAATTCATCTGCACGTGAAAAATTTGGTAAATTATGTAAGGATATAAATAAAATGATAATTCCAGTTGAGACAACAACAAAAGGTCGTAAAATATCAATTCTAGAATATCCAAGCGAATAAAAAGAGACAAGAGCGTTTGAGCGAATTAAAAATATCTTTGTTGTTATCATCGCAAATATAAGTGACAATGGAAGTAACATATCTATAGCAAAAAATGATTTATATACAAGATAAATAAGCATAATATTCGCAGATCTTGAAACTTGTTCTGCCTTATCCATAAAGTCAAAACCTACAAGGAATAAAACTAATGCCCCAAGTATTACAAAAAAATATTTGAGATAATGAAAAGATATATATTTGAATACTAGCATATATTTATTTTATCTGAAATTTTTTAATAGAGAACTTTGAACTTGTATCTTCCATGGAGTTTTTTAGTAAGAATTCTACTGCATCACAAGCTTTAATAATCCATTCTTGAAGATGTATATGCTGAGATAAACTGAAGTTGCTTAAAACATAAGATGCGACTTCACCTTTATGTTCAGGTCGTCCAATTCCCATTCTTACTCTTGTATATGCTTTTGATATTCTCTCATCTGTAGAACGTAAGCCATTATGCCCGCCATGTCCACCGCCATGTTTAAAACGAAGTGTTCCAAAGGGTAAATCTAAATCATCATGTATTACAACTACTTCTTCCATTTTATAAAACTTTTTAACAGCAACGATAGAATTACCCGAAAGATTCATAAATGTAAGTGGTTTTAATAAAAAATGATTTTGAAATTTATAAAGAAGACCTTCAAATGATGAAGAAGAAATTTTTTGAGCATTTTGTCTACGAATAAGCTCATCCAGAACCATAAAACCTATGTTATGGCGTGTATTAGCATACTCGGGTCCAGGATTACCTAGCCCGACTATAAGCATGATTACTTAGCTTTAATAATACTAATTAATGCAACACGATCAGAATCTAAAATTGTAACATTTGGAATTGCTGATAAATCACGAACTAATTTAGAATTACCTACATCCATTTCCGTTACATCAATTTCGATTGTGTTTGGAAGATTTTCCGGTGTACATTTTACAGTTACACGTTCTTTAGCCATATGAACAAGACCTTTATTTTTAAGACCAACTGCTTCACCTAGTGCAACAACAGGGATATTAAAAGTAGTTTCAACACCAGCTTGTGCTACCATTAAATCAACATGTAAAAGACTACCCGTAACTGCTTGTGACTCATAAGACTGAACTACTACATTCATCTCTTTACCACCAACATTCACTGGGAATGCTATAGTTTCTTTATTACGAACTGCACGGATATACTCATTCATCTTGAATGCAGCATTGATATTTTCAACACCTTTTCCATAAATATTCGCAATTAGATAACCATCACGGCGAAGTGCTTTTGTACCCTTCTTACCAATACTCTCTCTAACTATACCTTCTAACATATTAATTCCTTAAATTAAAATAAGCGGAATTATATCTAAATTATCTTTAGAATATGTTAGTTTATAAATTATTTTAAATCAAAAACATCTTCATTTTCATTATTTATCTCAGCTGCGTCATTCGAAGTTAAGGATCCAGATGCATTCAAACCACTCATTTTGAGTTTTAAATCTGAAGCGGAAGTGGCATTACTCAGAGCATTTTCTTCGGAAATAATACCCTCATTATACAACTCAAGAATCGACTGGTCAAAAGTTTGCGATTTGTAATGATCACGACCCTCAGCGATTGCATCACTGAGTTCATAATCACGATTTTCCATAATGAGTTTTTCTATTCTAGGTGTTTTAACAAGAATTTCCATGGCTGCACGACGTTTCTTATCTATCGTTTTAATTAACCTCTGAGATACAACTCCTTGAATAACACTTGCTAAAGACAAACGTATACGAGGCTGTTCCTCCGTTGGAAATTGTGCAATTATACGATTGATAGTCTCTTTTGCGTCAATTGTATGAAGGGTTGAAAATACTAAATGTCCTGTGTCCGCTGCATGTAAGGCAAGATTAATAGTCTCCATATCTCTCATTTCACCAACAAGGATTATATCTGGATCTTCACGTAGTGCTGCACGAAGTGCGTTTTTAAAAGAGAGGGTGTCTTGTCCAACTGAACGCTGATTTATAATACATCCTCTATCTTTATGTACAAACTCAACTGGATCTTCGATAGTAATAATATGTTTTTTTCTAGAAATGTTTATTTCGTTAATGAGAGTAGCTAATGTCGTTGATTTACCAGAACCAGTAATTCCTGTTACTAAAACTAGTCCACGTTCAAGTTTCGTAAATTTTCTTAAAATATCAGGAAGATGTAACTCTTCGAATGATGGAATTTGGATTGGAATAACACGGAATACAGCGGAGACTCCGTCGACTTGAAAAAACATGTTTACACGAAAACGATTTCTCTCATCAAATGGGTACACTAAATCTATCTCTTTGTTTTCAACAAACTCCCCAAATCTTCCTTTGAGCAACTCTTTTGCAAAAGTCATAGCATCATCTTTAGATAAAACACCTCCAGCAAATTGCACTAGCTCACCATCTATTCTTGCACGAATTACAGAATTCGCTTTTATATGAAGGTCACTTCCTCCTAGCTCAATCATCTTCCTCAAATAGGCTCGGATTTTTTTTAATTGCTCAAAAGTTAACTGAGATATATCTACGTCGTACTGACTCATAATGACTCCAATATATCCCTAAAAGCATCTTCAAAGGCCACTAGTCCATCAGAAATTTGTTTATCTAAGATTTTTTCAAAGTCTATGCCTATTGAATCTAGTTTTTCGAAGTGTTTTTGAATGACCTCATCTTTTAAAGGTAAGGCTTTTTTCTTTACACCATTAGCATGAAAAGCTTTTATTGTATCGATAGGAGCAGTATTTACTGAGTTATATGCTAACAATCCATCTATATAGTAATGCGCAGCTAATGAATCGTCTTTTACACCGGTACTTGCAAAAAGTGTTCTACATCCTGGTACTTGCATTTTTTCTATAACATTGTAAATATCCGCTGAATTATAAATCCCACTTAAGGCTACATCAATACCATTTTCTGAAAGTTTAGCATCCAAAGCGCGATCAACTCGACTCACAAAAATACTAATAACAGTATGTACTGTCGCAGCATTTTTCTTTACTCCAGCCTCAAAAGCTTTAGCACAAGCAATAGCCTGTTGCTTCTTAAATATTAAAGTTGCATTTACAGGTATTCCAGAAGCTGTAAGTTCTTCCATCGCAATATATCCGGCAGGCGTAGCCGGTACTTTGATCATTACATTTTCTCTATTTATACTTTTAAAAAGTCTTTTACCCTCAGAGATAGTGGCTTCAGCGTCATCACTTAGAAACGGATCTACTTCTATACTTACATATCCATCATCGTTCTTATCATACAAAGGTTTTAATATATCAGCAGCTTTAGTAATATCAAAAATTGCAACTGCTTCATACTTTTCTTTTGGGGATAAGCCTGTAAGAGAAGAGAGTTGTTCTTTATATGCTGGCGAATTTAAAATCGCATTTTTAAAAATCGCAGGGTTTGAAGTAGCTCCATTTATAATACCATCATCAATTAAGGTCTTAAATTCATTATCTAAATAATCTCTTTCTATAAAATCTGCCCATAAAGAGAACTTCAAATCTTCTATATACATATTAAATTCCTACAAATATTTTTTTCTATTATAACTCATAAAGAATAATAAACACTCTATAAAGTCCTATAATAAGTTGTTTAATACAAATATATATCCACATTAAGTTAATTAAGAATATATATTTAATGTGGATATACATTCGCTCTTATAAGAAATTATAACTGAGCTATGCTTTATAAAATCTTGATTAAACTTCATCCTTAACTTATCCATTAGATACATATATTTACAACTATATGGAATATTTACTATCAGACAATTTACTTTTTTATCCATGAACATAGCAGCATGATAATCAAGCTCTAAATCCTTTAAGATCTGTCTTCTATAAATATACTTTTTAAAGATGGTTTCTTGTAAATTTTCTGCTCTTCTTTTCGGGTTAAACCAACTATTACATTCTTAAACCCCAATAATACTATATATTAAATTTCCCTAAAAAGAATACCTAACCCCAACTCCAATAGAAGTTTTATCTTCATGTGTAACTTCAGCCTTAGCTGGAGTTGCAATAAGGTTAGTCTTAAAATCTAGTTTTTGGTAAGAAATTGTTGAATATATACTCCAGTTTTTATATAGCTTATAACTAATCCCAGCTTGTACTCCATATAGAAGTGATGAGAGTTTTTCATCTTTAATCTTTGAGTTTACTAAAGGATCTGTTTTCCACTTTAGGTTGCTCATACCAAGAGAGATACCTATAAAAGGATTTAAAAATGTCTCAAACTCATAATCTACACTCAGGTACAGACTTTTCATATCTACATCATCGAGTTTAGCTGATTCATAGTTTATGCTCATTACATAGTTTTCTATTTTTTTCCCGGCCTGTACACTTATAGATGATGTACTATCATCAAGTGTACGAGCAAGAAGTATATTGCCTGATATATTTGTCTTCTTTACACTTAAGGCATTAGAATGAACGCCTACTCCTACGAAGTAATCATTTTCAGAGTTTATATCCCTTGCGATAAGAGAGCATAATGTTCCAATTGCTACTACACTACATATAATTTTATTCATCTTAGTTTTTCTCCCTTATAATATGAGCACTTCCTGTAAGTACACACACTCTCTTTGTTCCATTAACATCATGCAATACTTCTATAGTTGTATCACTTTCATCTTTTATTAGTAAGTCGTTTAGCTGTGTAGTTATATACGTCTCACTACAGTGAGTAATAGTGATCTTTTCCTCTCCAGTATCGAAACTACCTTCTCCGCCACTACATGCACTAAGAAGAAGTCCAACTACACTTACCATTACTATTAAATATACGTTTTTCATCATCTTCTCCTTAGAATCTTATATCGTCGTTAAGTGGTGTTACTATGATTATTCTCATGCGTCCGTTAACTTCTTGTATAGTCACATTATTATTTCTATAAAAAGAAATATCATCCAATAAGGTTGGATCTTCTTCAATAAAGCTATCATCTATACACGCGTATTTTGCGAACTTCGTTACGCTTGTACCATCTTTAGCAGTTGTAACATATGCATCGGTGTATTGAGCAGCATTTTCACATTGTGCTGTTTTATTATCAACACTTGTCTGTACTTTTCCAGTTACTTTGACAATTGTTTGTGCTCCTGCTATGTTAGAAGTTACCTTCGTATCAAATTCATCCCCATTTACTTCATGAACTGCTGAACCATCTGTTAAGGCTTTTACTATGGCAACAATATTATTTAAAGTATCAAGGATAGAATTCGTTTGAACTTCGCCAGTTTCTTTAATAACTGTTTTAGCACCAATTATTTCAGATGTAGCTTTAGTTGACTTACCATCTATTGTGATCATATGAATTGCTTGACCATTTGCTTTTGCATCTACTTGTATTTCAACTAAACGATTATTTACATTCGTAGTCTGAACTTGTGTCACTATCTTCATATCGCCATTTTCATCATTCTCAATAAGCGTTCTTGCTCCAATGATTTCAGAAATAGCACTTGTAAGTAGATTTCCAATTTGTAGCAAGTGAGTAGCAATTCCATCTATGGTCGCTAAGACTTGAGCTTTAAGACCTCTAGTCTCATCTTCATAAGTCGTTGTGACTCCATTAGAATTTACAGTTACATTCGCACCTTCTAGTTTTGAGGTGGCTGAAGTCGTTGTTCCATTTACATCTACTGTATGAGTCACTTTTCCATCAAGAAAATTGTCTACTACAATTCTACTCTTTGGAGTACTAATCTCTGTAGTAACCGCTCCTGTCTCTCCATTACTTGTTCTAGTAATTTTATCATCCAACACAGAACTATCAATCTCGGTTGTAGAAGTTATAACATTACTTGCAGTATCGGTAGCTCTAACCTCGACAAACCTAACATTTGTTAAATCCACTTCTACTTCAGCAATTGAGTTACCATTTACATTTAATATGCTACCCGCTAAATAGATGTTTGCTTGCGTATACGTTACTTCATCTGTAGTTGTATCTTTAAAGACTTTAGATGCATTAACATCTCCAGTATCACTATCTACTTTAAAATTAAGACCTTCTAAAACTGTTGAATTATCGGTGCTTTCTTCTAGTGGTGTAGATGTATCTACATTTCCATCTACATCAATAATAATAGTACTTCCAGGTCTATTTACAGCTACGTATGTTGCACTTACATCTTCGAGTTTGGTTGTTGTTGCTATTGATCCACTACAATCAACTGTAGCTGTAACATTAACTCTTTTAGTATTGCTATTTATGAACTCTCCCGTATGAAGAACTCTATTATCGCTTGTAATGTCTATATTCGCATTTAGTATTTTCATAACAACTGTTGTAATGATATTCGATCCATCCATTTTACCTAAGATATGTTTAGTAATCATATCTGTACCATCATAAGCTATTTCAAGGTTATATTGACATGTACTTCCATCACTATTAGTAAGAAGTGGCGTTATTAGACTCATCTTTTCATCATCATGTACCGTTACATCTGTACCTGGATTAGCAACTGATATAGTATGATCTCCATTCGTCTCATCCATGATTATTTCTAATCCACCATCGTCTTTAATTGTTATATCTACATTTGGTTCATAGAACGTAACAGAAGTAGAGTTATCTTCATTTTCTGTAGTATCAGAAGCTATACCGTTGGGAATAATTACTTCAGTTACTTTATCATTACCGCTTCCTGGAACTTTTTTATATGTAGTTGTTTGTGTTCCATCTCCATTATCTATTGGTCCATCACTACCGGCATCATTATCATCTAAATAATTCGAAATTCCATCGTTATCATCATCAAGTGTGTATTCAGAGCTATCAAGTTGACCATCCCCATCACTATCTTCATCTTTGTAGTTTGGTATACCATCATTATCTGTATCTACATTGCCTTCATCTATATCACTTATACCATCGTTATCTGAATCAGTGTCTATAGAATCAGGAATACCATCTCCATCACTATCGCCACCACCCTCTTGATTATCAGGTATACCATCATCATCGGAGTCTTCATCAAGATAATCTAGTTTACCATCTCCATCAGTGTCACCACTTCCTTCGTCAATATCTAAGATACCATCATTGTCAGAATCTTTATCAAGATAATCTACTGTTCCATCTCCATCACTATCTCTTTGTGGCGTTTCAGTGGAACCTTCATCTATATTTGATATTCCATCTTCATCTGTATCTTGAGTCCCAGTGGAATTTGGATCTTGGTAATCAGGGATACCATTACCATCATTATCAGCATCGCCTTCATCTACATCTTTAAAGCCATCATTGTCTGAGTCTTCGTCTTTATAGTTTGGAATTCCATCATTATCTGAATCTAATGGTGGAGTAGTTAAAGAACCTTCCTCTTCATCGCTTATTCCATCGTTATCATCATCCACATCTGTTATGTCTGGTATACCATCGCCATCCGTATCTTTAGTTCCAGTTGTATCTGGATCTTGATTATCAGGTATACCGTCGTTATCGCTATCGCCTGATCCCTCATCTGTATCTGGGACTCCATCATTGTCTGAGTCTCTATCTTTATAATCAGGGATACCATCGTTATCTGAATCTGTTGGAGGAGTGTTTAATGAACCTTCGTCTTCATCACTTATTCCATCGTTATCATCATCCGTATCTCTTACATCTGGAGTACCATCTCCATCAGTATCTTTAGTTCCTGTACTATCTTTATCTTTGTTATCAGGAATACCATCATTATCGGCATCTCCATTACCTTCATCTATATCAGGAATGCCATCATTATCAGCATCTGGATCTTTGTTATCAGGTATACCATCGCCATCGCTATCAGTAGCACCTTCTTCAGTGTCAGAAATACCATCATTGTCAGCGTCTTTATCTTTCGAATCAGGGATACCATCGCCATCTGTGTCTTTGACTCCCTCTTCATCATCAGGGATTCCATCATTATCATCATCAGGGTCTGTTACATCTGGAATGCCATCTTCATCTGTGTCTTTAGTATCTTCATCTTCAACTACATTTGTAATGTCAATTGAGAGAGTTTGAACATCTTCTTCATTATGATTATCTCTTGCTATAATTTTTAGCGTATAAAGAAGTTTATCTTCATGATTTGGAGATTGTATAAAGCTTACTTCTCCTGTGCTAGCATCTATTTCAAAGTATTCATAATCAAAGTTATTCGCTATATGAAATCTTACATTTGCATCACTATCATAATCTATTGCAGATACAGCAGTTAAAACTTGGGTGTCATTTTCAGGATAAGTAATAGTTGTATATTCTAAGCCTTCATTTGAAGTGATAATTGGAGCATCATTGCTTCCGGAGAGAGTGATAGTTAAATTCGTGTCATCACTTGCTCCATTATCATCTGTTACGGTTATTGCTATTGTTTTAGTAAATGTTTCGCCTACACTTAAATAATCATAAGCGCTGTTGTTTGAGTCATATGTAAAATAACCTGTTGAACCTATAATCTCAAATCCAGCTACGGACTCTGAAGAGTAAGTAAAAGTAGCTGTAGTATCTATATCTGTAGCACTAAATTGCCCAACAAACGAACCACTTCCTTCAAGCATAGAATGGACTACAGAAGAAGATGCTACTGGTTGATCATTTGTACCTTCTACTGTTAATGTAATACTCATAGTAGACTGTGCATTATGTTCATCACTTAGAGTTACTGGTATAGTGATTACTTGAGATTCGCCCACATTTAAATACTGATAACTATTATGAGATGGATCAAAGCTATAGGTTCCGTTTGCATTAAGAGTAAAGCCATTTACTAGATATGTAGTGTTAAAAGTATGTGTAGCCGTTGTATCTTCATCTATTGCTATAATAGTTCCAGAAATTATACTGCTATCTTCACTTGCATTACTAGTTGTATCATTTGCGGTTGGGATACCATTAGTCCCAACTAGCGTGATTGTGATATTCATATTATCAGTTGCGTCATGCTCATCACTTACAACTATAGGGATAGTCATAATTTTAGATTCCCCAACATTTAAGTGCTGGTACGCAGCATCTGCTGGATTAAAGCTATAAGTACCACTAAAGTCTAAATTAAATCCTGCAATTGCTGCTGTTGTTGCATAGCTAAGTATTGCACCAGTATCAAGGTCTGTGGAAATAATAGTTCCCGTAATTAAATTTGCATCTTCTTGTGTGGAAGAATCTATATTTGAAGATGCAATTGGAGTATCATTTGTTCCATTTACTGTTACTGTAATAGTAGAATTACTTTGAGCATTGTTCTCATCAGATATAGTGTAGTTGATAATTACTGTTTCAGTCGCTC
>NZ_JBLHOE010000017.1:0-51188 GCF_047622445.1 Sulfurimonas sp. | reverse complement strand
CTTTAATTTATTTTCTACTTATGAATCTATTTTTGAATACCATATTCGTCTGCTCTTTGGAGAATATATTGTGCATAAGGGATCATAGTACTTGACTCTAACATCTTAGCGTCATTTACTCCTATAGCAGCTTTTAAGGTAGTGATTTTTCTAGCATCTTCATACTCTTTTTTACTCACTTTATATACATCATTTATAATCTCAATCTGTGATGGATGAATAATAGTTTTAGAAAACAAACCTTCTTTTAAATCTTTTATAACATCCCTTTTAAAGCCTTCTTTATCTTCAAAACAGGGGTAAACCCCTCCGCTAACTTCAAATCCAGCACTTTTAAATATGGCTAAAAAGTTACCTATTATCGAAGAAGTAACACTAAAATCAAAAATACTATCTTCACATTTTCTTCTCATCCTCAACTGACGTAACATATCTTCTAAACCGAACCGAATTAAAATAATTTTTTCACTATGGCAAAGTAATATATCTCGCAGATTTAAGAGCTTAGCACTCTCAAATAACTCCGTACCTTCTATACTTGGCATAATGAAGAACTTTGTATCTCGAAGTAACTCTAAATACCCTTGAGCATTAACAAGAGAGAATTTTGGAAGTATAAAGCCATCCATCTTTTCAATGTTTGCATATTGTAGAATTTCTTTTAAAACCTCAATATTTCTTGGTCTTATAAATACAAAAAGTTCTGTTTTTTTAAAATTTTTCAGCATATTTTTTATACATTTAAGAGCTTCTTTCACATCATTTTCGGCAATAGAATCTTCTATATCAACAGCTACACTTTTTAAATTTTTATATTTTTTTCCATGGAGTGTGGATTCTAAACTTTTATGTATTGCAGGGATAAACAGCGTGCCACCGAGTTTTATATAATTTAGTAACATTTCTCTTCTCTCCTCTCATCATTTGTATAACTTATACTCATAATTATACTCTCTTAAAAATGTATCACAAGCAGGTAAAGATTTATGCTTCATTTTATTTATACAAGGTATAATCATACAATTAAAATCCCTCAATATAGGAGCGAATTACACAATGGAAGAAAAAGATTTATCGCATATCAAAACCACTGATTACGCTGGTTCACTTGCTAAAAGCTTTATATACAGCCCTCTTACAGCGGTATTAGCCGTATTTTTACTCACGATGGGTTATATCTCTTTAGAGATTATGCCTCGTGAAGAAGATCCACAGATTTCTATTAGTGGTGGTAGTATTATCATCCCTGCACCTGGTCTAAAGCCTAAAGAGATAGAGAAAATTTTAGTTGAGCCACTCGAGCAAAAACTAAGAGAAGTCAAAGGGATAGAACATATTTATGCCATGAGTGTGGACAATGTAGCTATTATAAATGTTATGTATTATATAGGTCAAGATAGAGAAAGTTCAAACCTTAAACTCTACGATAAAGTAATGCAAAATATGGATATGCTTCCTAAAAATGTGATGCAACCGATGGTAAAGCCATTTGATATTGATATTGATATCCCTATCGTTGGTATAGCTTTCTATCAGAAGCATAAAGCAATTGACTATCCTCAATACCTCAAAGTTGTTCAAGATCTTAAAAAAGATATCTCTGCACTTGATAATGTCGCAAAAACGCAACTCAAAGGTGCACATAAGCAACAGTACAATGTTGAAGTTGATTTAGCAAAACTCAAAGGGTATCATTTATCTTTAGGGCAAATTGTTCAAGGTATAGAATCGATTGCTATTAGAGTTCCAAAAGTAAAACTTAACACTAAGGATAATAAACTCGTTGTATTCGGAATCAAAAATGCAATTGACTCTATTGAAGATGTTGAAAATATCATTGTTGCTCAGTATATGGGAAGTCCTACATACCTAAGAGATATTGCAACTGTAACAGATGGAATTGATGTACAAAATAAGCAAAGCGCACACATCATCTTTAAAGATGGTTCAGAATATGAGCAAATCACACTTTCAGTCTCAAAACTTGCTGGAACAAATGCAGTATTTGTGGCAAATGATGTAAAAGAGCTTCTAAAAAACAACAAAGAAAGACTTGAAAGACTTGGCATTGGCTGTGTTATTACAAGAAACTACGGAGAACGTGCAAACGAAGCTGTTAATGAGTTAGTTCATCACCTCGTTATTACAATTGTTATTATTGCAATTATGTTGGTATTCTTTCTTGGTTGGAGAGAATCTCTTATCGTTACTTTTACAGTTCCTGCAATTTTAGCTATTACACTTTTTATCGCCTTTATGACAGACCAAACCATAAATAGAATTACGCTCTTTGCCTTCTTACTTTCACTTGGTCTCCTTGTGGATGCTGCTATTATTGTAATTGAAAATATTCACCGACACATGCATATGCATGGAAGTGAGCACAGAGATATGGATGAACTTCTTATCACCGCAACAGATGAGATTGGAGCTCCTACAAATGTAGCAACTCTAGCAATTATCCTTACAATGGTACCGATGGCATTTGTTGGGGGAATGATGGGTGAATTTATGAAGCCTATTCCATACAATGTTCCAGTTGCACTCCTTGCTTCACTATTTATTGCATATATATTTACACCTTATTTAGGTAAAAAACTATTAAAAGTGAAACAAACTGATGGACACACAATTTGTTGTGATCCCACAGAAGAGCTAAAAACAGCAGATACACAAGCACCAAAAGTACAAGAGGGAGATAAATAATGACTACTAAAGACCATAAAGGTGGTAGATTTGAAAACTTTATATTTGGTATTTTAAACGTACCTGCGAAAAGTCTATTGGTAATGTTACTTATATTTGCATCTCTCGCAGGTGCAATTATGATGCTTCCAACAAAGATTGTACTTGCAAAAATGTTACCAGGAAAAAGTACAAACACATTTACAATTTATGTAGATATGCCTAAAGGTAGTTCTATAAACCAAACTACCATTGTTTCTCAATGTGTAACAAATGTTATGAAAAAAGAATCAGAAGTTCTAGATATGGAAGTATTTTTAGGGCAAGGTGCACCACTTGATTACGCTGGTCTCGTAAAGGGAAGTGGCATGAAAATGAGTGTTGAGTTTGCAGAGATTGTTATAAATCTTAGCGATAAAAACTCACGAGAAGAAAAATCATTTAACATGGTACAGAGACTACGTCCAGTTATCAAAGATGCATGTCAACCAATCGTAAAAGGGACTGTTATCAAGATGACAGAGATGCCAGCTGGACCACCAACACTAGCTTCTATAGTTCTTGAAGTATATGGAAAGAACAATATGAAAACTATTGTTTTAGCTGCAGAGGTAGCAGATATCTTACAACGTACTGATGGTCTTGTTGACGTTGATATTATGGCTGATGAGCGTTATAAAAAGTATGTACTAAGTCCTATTGTAGAAAAAGCATCACAAAGTGGACTGAGTATCAAACAAGTAAATCAAATTCTTTATCTTGCATTTGAAGGTATGGGGGTAGCTGTTAAAAATACAATCGATCTTAACGATCAAATATCTATCTTCGTTGCACTGAGTGAAGAGAGCCAAACAATAGAAAAAGATACAGAAAAACTTCTTAAAAATAAGCTAAGCCAACTTAGTCTTATGAACATGAAAGGAATGATGATTCCTTTAACTGAAGTTGTAGAAATTCAAGAAGAGCTTTCCGTTCCTATGATTTATCATAAAAATTTAAAAACAATGGTAAACGTTGTTGCTGAAACAGATATGGTCTCTCAAGTATATCCACTACTTGATACAAGAGAACAAATGATTGAACAATTTTCAGACAGATATATAGTTACTAAAGTACCTGGTATCACAACATATATGTTTGACTTAATGCTCGAGGACAAAACAACTGCTGAAGAGTTTCTTTTACGATTTGATGGTGAAATGAAAGTTACACTTGATACATTTAGAGATTTAGGTGGTGCATTTATTGCTGCACTTATTCTTATCTTCTTACTACTTGTTGTTTATTATAAATCATTTGCACTTAGTGGAATTGTTCTTGGTGGAAGTTTCCTTTCTATCATCGGGGTTATCGTTGGTCACTGGGTTGCGAACCTTGTAACAGATGAGACATTCTTCTTGACCGCGACATCACTCATTGGATTTATTGCACTCATGGGGATTAGTTCTAGAAACTCTCTTTTACTTATAGATTTTGCTCAAGGGCTTATTAAAGATAAAGGAATTGAGAAAAGAAGAGCAATTGCAATTGCAAGTGCTACAAGAGCAAAACCTATTATGTTAACAGCTATCGCTATTATCTTAGGTTCTGCACTTCTTGCTAGTGATCCTGTATTTGGTGGACTTGGAGTTGCTCTCATATCTGGAACTATAGCTGCCGTTATCGTTTCACTTTTATTTGTTCCTATTCTTCTTAATAGAACAAAATCGATATAATATTTATACCTATTTATAGAGACTTCACGTCTCTATAGTCTTCTAAGACTACTTTTAACTTTCATTTTTAGATTTCTTCATAATAGAGCGAATCATATTTCCAAATACTAAATAATGCACAGGTATAAGTATATACCAGTAAAGTCTTCCTAAGAGTCCACGTGGATAAAAATAGGCAGTTTGAATAAATTGATCCTCTTGAATCTTAAATTCTAACCAAGCTTTTCCAGGAACTTTCATTTGGGCTCTAAGGAGAAGTCTCTCATTCTCTTTGAGGTCTTCCACTCTCCAAAAGTCAACACTTTCCCCTACCCTAAGGTGGTAAGCATCTCTTCGTCCTCTATTGAGTCCTGCACCACCGAGCATTTTATCTGTAGCACCTCGAATCTCCCAAAGCCAGTCATATCCAAACCATCCCTCATCTCCTCCAATAGAGCAAAATGTACGATAGAGTGACTCTTTTGATACATCATCTAATGGAAGTATTTGACGGTCCAAGAGTACTGCAGATAAGGAATCATTTTTAAACTCTTTTTCCCAGATATCTCCTCCTCCACCAGCATCGCTCCAACGACTGAATACTTGGTTTTCTTCCATTTCTCGTATAGCTTTTTTTACTGCTAAATCAAAACTCATAGGAATTATAGAGGGAAAATATTTTTTTGCATTTTCATTTTGTACAATAACCTCAGATGAAAGCCCTTCTATGAGTGAGCGTGCAATATTATAAGGTACTGGAGTGAAAAAGTTCAACCAATATGAAGAGAGTTTTATACTAAGAATCGGAAGTGGGAAAATCCATCTTCGTAACCCAAGTGCATGAGCACAACCAATCATCATCTCTTTGTATGTCATCTTTTGACTACCAATATCAACTACTACATTAGCTTTTAGAGAGAGATCTTTTGCTTGCCTAAGATAAGCGACTACATCATCGACACCTATTGGTTGCGCTAAGGTTTTAACCCATTTTGGAGTTACCATGACAGGTAGTTTTTCAGTTATATGTCTGATAATCTCAAAACTAACACTCCCAGAACCTATAATTACTCCCGCACGAATCCAAACAGTTTCTATCTCTTTTGGCCTACTTGAGAGTATCTCTCCTGTTTCTATCCGACTCAAAAGATGTTTACTTGCATGCTCTTTAACGCCAAGACCACCTAAGTATATAATTTTTTTTACCTTTTTTTTAATTGCTGCATTTAAAAAATTATGAGCACTTAGTTTGTCAAGTTCTTTATAGTTTTTGTTTTGTAAAGAGTGTATAAGATAGTAAGCTACATCAACTCCATCGAGAGCATTTTCTAGTGAAGCAACATCAAATGCATCCCCTTGGTAAACTTCAGCCTGAAGATTTGCACCTAAGCTCTTTGGATTACGTACAAGTAAACGTAGAGAAACATCTTCACTTAAAAGCTTTTCTTTAAGTCTTCTTCCTATGTAGCCATTCGCACCTGTTAATAAAATTTTCATCTTAACTTCCTTTTAGTATGAGCCTAGAAATCTATAGGGTTTAGGATATTAAAACCATACTTACATTATATAATGATTATTAAGTTATTCGTAGAGGAATTTTGTTAGTTTATTTTTTATAACAACAAAGACTTTTCTCTATCATCTATCTTTGACAACAAGGCAGGTAATGTAACCAAATCAACTAACACAGCGATAACTAATGCAGTAGCAGTTACTACACCAAAATGGTAGTTTGGATTAAAGTCACTAAATACAAACACTAAAAATGCAAGACTCAAAATAATAGTAGTAAAGATAATCGCACTACCAGCATAACTCATTACATATTCTAGTGAACTACGTAAATCTTCACCACGTTTTCTTGATTCTACATACTTCACCATAAAATGAATCGTATCATCCACTGCAACTCCTATGATGATAGCACCAGCAATTGCTACTCCCATATCTATATCTATGTCTAGCCAACCCATTACACCAACGACGAGTGCTATTGGAAGGATATTTGGAGCTATAAAAAGTGGTAACATCCTTAGATTTTTAAATATCAACAGCATAATTATAGATATAAGTACAACTGCCAATGTTATAGAGTAGATAAGCGTATTTGTCACATCATGTTGCATGTGTGCGAACATTTGCGTTTGTCCATTTACTTCAGCACTATAGGGTGTCTTATCCCACCACTTTTGGGCCCACTCAATCATCTCTAAATCTTTTGAAGTGTCTACCATATTTATAGATGCACTCACACGCAACAAACGCTCATTAATATCCATTTTGTCATTTATCTCCATCCCTTGAGGTAATGAAAGTGAATAGAGCAATAGATACTGTGCGATAAGATTTTGATTATCAGGAATTGTTTTTGACCCAACCATAACATCGTTAAATGTTTTCACTACATCCATAAGCGAACTAATATGTCTCACTTCCGGATATGCCTCATGATATTCTTTATAAAATTTCTCAACAGTTTTTAAAAATTTTGGATCTTTAATTCCATCATTCTTTTTAGAGTCTACTATGATTTCATAAGACATTGGTCCAGTTAAATTATCTTGTATAAATTTTGTACTTGCACGAAATGGAACGTTTTCTTTAAAATAACGAACTGTATTTGAATCCACGGTTGCTTGAAATATTCCTATGCCTATACCTATAAAAATAAGCGTAGATACTATGAGAATCTTAGTATTGTTATTGAGTATGAAATCTACATAGCTAGAGGAAATATTATGATTTTTATTTTCCTCTTTAGTCTGTGCTTTTATTTTAGGATTTAAAATAGCCAATAATGCTGGTACAAAAAGGATAGTCAGTATAAAGGCTAGTACAGCTGCACTAGCAGTTGCAATACCTAGTGTTTGGATAGGAATAACTTTAGAGATACTCAAAGATGCAAACCCTACAGCAGTCGTCAGAGATGTTAAAAGTAGAGCAAGAAAATTTTTACTCACACTATAATGAATAGCCTCATAATTATCCATATCCATTTTTCTAGCAACTATATAAATCCATACAAGGTGCATTGCATCAGCAATACCGATAGCTACAACAAACACAGGAATATTTGCGGTGAAGTTATTAAGCTTAAAGCCAAGTATAACTTGAATAGAGAGAACAATCAAAAATGTAAAAATTACAACAGCGATACTAAGTAAACTCAATGAAAATTTTCTAAACACAAGTAAAAGTAAAAACATTGCTACAAGTATTACAGCTGGAGTAAATATTCCACCATCATGTTGTGCTATTTCTATAAAAGCAGTATTTATAATAGGTCCACCACTAAGATAAAAAGTATATCCATATTTTTCTACTTCAGGTTCTATTATCTTGAGCACTGCATCACGTAGTTTAAAACTAACCTCTGGGTCATCTCCAGCTTTTGGTGTCATTCGTCCAACAATCATAGTCGTTGTAGCATCCGCAGATATTAACTTTCCTACAATCAAGTCTTGTTCGAGTGCTACTTTTTTCTTTAGTTCTAAATCAGCTTCGCTCAAAGAATCAATATTTTCTATAAAATCTTCAACAATAATTTCATCTGGATATTCTTCATCAGCATGCACATATTGATAGTTTGTAATCGAATCAACTCTAGCGATATACTCTGTCTCCCAAAGCTTTTTTGTTATGTTGTCTATGGCTTGAAGAGTATCCTTGTTAAATACACCCTCCTCTACCTTCAACGAGATTGCAATTACATCATCATTACCAAAGATCGCACGAAAATTATCATAGTCTTTTAAAATCTTAGATTCTTCACCGAACCAAATTCTATAACTTCCCTCAAACTCCAAATTTTTTAATGAAGACGCCATCATGACGGTGATGAGTGGAATCAACATAGCGATAACCCATCTAAATTTAATTATTTTATCTACAAAGTTATTCATTTATTCTCCTAAAAGTAATATGCGATATTTACACCTACTCTTTGGTGTCTTCCTAAAAGTGAGTAAGCAGTTTGTACTTTTTTTGATGGCTCTATATAGTAGTAATCACACTCTACTTTTATACTATTTCCAAACCTACTTTCATACTTTGCATAATAGCTTTGTTCACTATATTCCATATCTGCTACAACTCCACCAACAATGGATGTATCATCTTCATCGTTAAGTGTGTATCGTAAGCCTATAAACAAATCATCTTGCATAGTCTCATACAGTTGTAGGTCACTAAGTTTACTAGATTCGTATGTAGTGTATTTATAATATTCACCAATAAAACCAAGAGCCGAACCAGATTCAAAATCTTCAAATGTATGCTCAATTCCAAAAGCAATATGAGAATAATCCCCAACAGCTACCCCACTCTCAACATCCCCGTAAAGAGCTTCAAGCTTTAGAAGTGTTGCACCAACTACCAAGGTATTGTATGTCATAAATTTATCCACAAGATAAGCATTTTGTACATAGCGGGTTGGTTGATTCACGACGGAGCTGAAGTACCTTTGCGAATCGTATCCGTTTTCATATATAAAAGCATAATCAAGTGCATACTCTGTATCTGTTGAGCCACTGTAACTTAGATATACAGATGGTCTATTTTGACTTTTTGATGTTTGCAGATTTTTCTCATACGAGACAAACTCAGGAAACGGATAATACACATAAGGAAATTGTGCCATTTTTAAATCTTGTTCATGGAACTTTACAATGAGACTTACTACACCACTATCGGTGAAGTAAGAGTACGAGGCATTATAAACACCTAACTTATTGACTGAAAACATATCATCTCTAAACTCATTTGGATTAAAAGCATCCACGATGTTGCGAAACTCTAAAGAACCCCAAAACTTTATACTTTTTCCTATTTGAAAGGCATCATCTTCTCTATCGAACTTGAGATAAAACTCATCTACTCTCGCAAATGTTCTATGTGTTTGACTATTTTGTTCTAAAAAATCATTGAAGGCTTCTTGTGCATACAGTTTTGTATAGATAGTGAAGTCATCTTTGAGGTATTTTAATTCTAAGGTTTGCTTAGCAGTAAAAGAAGAACTCTCACGAGAAGATGCTTTACTAAGATAAAATTCGGAATCTAAGTCCACGTGCCCACTCACTTCAAACTCAGCAAAAAGACTAAGACTTGAGAGAATCAAAAGAAATAGCTTTTTCACTACTTTAAATATCTCTTATGAAATTTCTTAGCTGTAAGTCCTGTCTTAATTTTCTCTTTGCTCCAAACCAGTATGGTTGTTTTATCATTTTGAATATTTTGCATATGAATTTTCCCTATGCGGTTCACTTCACCGAACTTTTTATATTCTGAAAATGTAGCTGTTTTTAAAAGCTGTTTTTTTCTATCGTAGTACTCTACCTTTTGGATTAAAAAGCTTTCTTTATCCACGTAAGAGATACGTTTTGTGTATCCTGAGTGTTTTGAAACAGGTACAGATTCCACAACAAAGTTACTTCCGCTTTCTTGCGCCTCTCCGTTTTCATAGGTATATTTGTTTACATTAAAAGCACTCAAATCTTCATAAGAAAATTCACTGCCCATAAATGCACCCGATTTCTTTTTAGATGAAATTCTTTTTACCCGCTTAAGTGCAGGAAGGTATAACCACTGATCATCATCTTTATTTACATGCTCATAATTTAAAAATTTTGTACCCTTTACATCAGCAGGAGTAGTAAATTCCATCAAGGATTTGTCTTCAACTTTCCCCTCAAGTACTTTCATACTCATCGTACGAATTTTTTCTTGTCCTCTAGCGTTAATGAGCTTCATCTCCATTTGGGAAACAGAATCGACAAAACCACTCATAACATCATCACTTTTTTGTGCGACTTCTACGTTACTCATTGCAAAAATACTAGATACAAGTAAAATCGAAGATACAATAATTTTTTTCATAAAAAATCCTTTTTTCATTTATGTTGACAATGTTAACATAAAAATGTAATCAATGTCAACATATTAAATAATTATGCTAAAATTAGATTATGAATAAAAGTAAAGAATCCACCTATCATCATGGTAATTTAAAAGATGAACTTATTAATGAAGCCCTAGTAATGGTGAAAGAAAATGGGGTTGAGAGTATAACGCTACGAGAACTTACTAAAAAACTTGGCGCATCACGTTCAGCAATTTATAGACACTATAGTTCTAAAGATGAACTTATCACAGCTGTAATACACGCAGGTTTTGAGAAACTTGATGCAAGTATAGTCCCTGCCCTTACTTCAAATGACTCCGTCATTAACAGATTTAAAGCGATGGGGCAAGCCTACTTAGGATTTGCACTCCAAAACCCAAATATATATAGAATGATTTTTGGACATGTTGTAGCACAACAAAGAGAAGAGTCATGCGATCTTAAGGATGAAGAGAGTACAAAAGATTTTCATAGGCTTGTTTCTCTTTTAGTAGAAGGTCAGGAAAAAAAAGTATTTAAAGTACAAGACCCTATCCTTCAAGCTATATATATCTGGTCAAACATGCACGGTTTAGCGAATCTTTATATTGATGGTCATATGCATATACAAAATAATCTTGATGAGCTCTATGAGCTAAGTTTTGATAATATCATTAACGGGATGAAATACTAAGCCTATTTATCGTAATGAGTTAGCTTATTAAAGCGTATCATTGCACTCAGTTCTTCACCGTAAAGATGACCAATCTCAGAATATTTATCTAATTTTTTTACAATTTCATGAACATCATCTGTCTCGTATCTAATTTTACGAAAAGCTTTAAAGTGTTTCCCTTTCCCCATAAGCTTGTAGTACTCTCGAACAGAATCTTCAATAGAGTAAAACTTTCTTAGCCAAATTGTTCTCCCATCTGCACGTTTCATGCCAGCTGCAATTCTGGATTCTTTTGGATTTTTACTCCACATACCAAAAACATTATTTGCCTCTCGAAAAAACCTTGAAGTAGCCCAAGCACTCTCCATTGCAGCCTGAGCAATAACAATACTTGGAGGATGAGGCTTTAAAGCCTGTAAAAGTTCAAGGTTTGTACTTGCTTTATGCTGTTCTCTTAATCGTTTTAATTTTGTCGGTCTTCTTTTATTGTCTATATCACTCTTTACCCGAGTATAAAAATCTAAGAGCTGAGAATGAACTCTCTCAACCGCAGGAACAACAAGATGATAAAAGCGCTCTTTTTTCATACCTGTACTCATATTATCAGGAATAACATCAGCACGATAATAAGTATAATTCATTCTTGAAGCTTCAAGAGAAGCACTGAGAATAAACAAAATCAAGATATAAGTATATTTCATAAACCATTTCCTTTATACTTATTATCATAGCATTATTTTATATAGAATACAAAATACACCTTTTAATCCCACTCCGTACAATACAATCGAAATAAAACATAAAATAATTTACTTTTAAGCTAATAGAACATAGAATTAGCGATCTAAATAGATAAGGACATATATATGAAAAAAATTTTAATAAGTGCAGTAGCTGTTTTAGCTCTTAGTACATCAGCAATAGCAGCAAACACTCAAACTGGTTGTGGTTTAGGTGGAGATATAATTAAGAATCCTGACTCAGCAGTTATGTATTCACTGCAAGCTACTACAAACGGTACTTCTGGTAACCAAACATTTGGTATCACTTCTGGAACTTCTGGATGTAAAAAAGCTAAATTTGTTATGAATGAGAGAGCTTCTGAATTCGTAGCATCTAACATGGATGTTCTTGCAAAAGAAATTGCTGTTGGTCATGGCGAATCTATCAATACTCTAGCTGAACTTTTATCAGTTGAAGACAAAGCAACTTTCGCTTCTGCACTTCAATCAAACTATAATAGTATCTATACATCTCAAAATGTACAAATGTCAAATGTTTTAGATAACATCTCTACTACTATATAGTCTATATCTTTAAAATAAGCGAGGAAACTCGCTTATACACCGCCTACTTTAGGAAATCTCCCATTTTAAAAAAACTCATTTTTGTTACTTTTTGTACTAGTTTTTTACATGCATCTTCTAATCATTATCTCCACAAAGCAAATGAATTAAACTTGTCTAACAAACCTTATTGGCACTTACTCCTTCACATGGACAATAATGTCAGTGAAATTGATGATACTCGATTCTTCTTGGCAAATGATGGAAAAACTAATCCAAAGAGTGAACTAGAAACTACACTACATTCTATTCTCAATGAAACTCACTTTGATGACAATGCCACAGCATGTTTATTTCCTGCTAGAACACGATGGCTTCAAAAACAGCTAAACATTCAAAATCTCCCTCAAGTAGCATGTAAAGAATATGAAAAAGTTTTAAAACGATTAGATCCAAAATCTGCTACCATAGTTTTTCCCGCAGCCCATGTAAATTCGCCCGCATCAATGTTTGGCCATACATTTTTACGTATCAACTCATCTTATGACTCTAAACTTTTATCTTATGCCGTTAACTACGCGGCAGATGCTAATACTGAAACAGAGAATGGTGTTGTATTTGCCATCAAAGGTCTCATAGGTGGCTATCTTGGTAGATACTCTCTCTTACCCTACTACGACAAGCTAAAAGAGTATAGAGATACAGAACAAAGAGATATATGGGAGTATGACTTAAACTTCAATGAAAAAGAAGTACAAAGAATGGTTGAACATATTTGGGAGCTTAATGCTGCAAATTCATTCTACTACTTCTTTACCGAGAACTGTTCATACAATATGTTATGGTTACTAGAAGTTGCTCGTCCCTCCTTGAAACTTCGAGAAAAGTTCAATCTTGCGGTCATACCATTAGAAACTATTCATATACTCAATGAAGAAAATTTAATTACTAGGCATCACTTTAGGGCTTCTAAACGCTCTATATTACTCAAGTATGAAGATCTACTTCAAAAAGAGTATCTCCATCTTCCTCGTGCATTAGTAACTTCAAATACAGATACTAAAACTCTTCTAAAAGATAAAAAAAAATCTCTACAGCAGAAAATGTATATTTTAGAAGCTGCTATAGAGTTTCTAGGATACTCTTTTACAAATGCAAAGGTACCCAAAGAGAAGTATCTCACACTCTTCCATGAGTTTTCTAAACAAAGAGCTAGTCTTGGAGTTGGCAAAAAAATAGCCATACAAACTCCGTCTAACCCCATTCAAAGCCATAGGTCTATAAAGGTATCAACTGGTTTTGGAGTACGTGAAAATAAGAAGATAGGCTTTTTAGGTTTACGTCCCGCTTACCATGATTTAAAAGATAGTTCTTTTGGATTTTTACGAGGTACACAAATAGAATTTTTAGATCTAAGTCTCTCTTATATCGACAACTCTCTCCAAGTGGAAAATGCTACCATTCTTTCCATTACATCACTAGCACAAAGATCAGAGTTCTTTGATGTATTTTCATGGAGAACAAAATTTGCATTTGACCGAAATTACATCAGCGATAATGCCAATTTTATAGCCAGTGTAGGTGGAGGATTTAGCTGGGGAAATGAATTTGGGTATATCTATACCTTAGCAGACCCTCTATTTTATATAGAAGATAGTTTTATATCAGCACTTGGGATAAGCTTTGGCGCAGTTATAGATAAATACAGTTACATGAATACAAATATAGAACTAACCAGCAGATACTACGACAATGGTAAACAACAATACATTGCAGAAATTTCACAAAACTTTCGAATAGAACAAAATCTACAATTACAGTTTAATTATGATTATAAAGAAAAATATATTCTCAATGATAAAAAAAAGGAAGAGACTTTAAAAGTAGTATTGAACTACTACTTTTAATAAAAGCTGAGATTTTGTATATGTGTTGGACTCAAATGTACTTAAAGAATTGATCGAATCATAATCGCATAATGAAGTATAAAAAGATTTGCAAAAAATATAAATAAAGAAGATCCACGAGAAATAAAGTTTTCTATATTTGTTCTAGGTATATCATTTGTTTTTAAGGCTATATAAAAATGAACTGCCGTTGCAAGTACAACTGAAGCCACTATCCATAGTTTTGCTCTTAAAAAGTTCATAACCTCACTATTATCATCTGTAAAAAGTAAATCTAGTAAACCATTTGTCCAAATTAATGAAACTCCTGTTGTAACTAGGAGGAATAATGAAGCCAATTCATAGTAACCAAAGATAGGTCCGACATGAGGATACACTTCTTTTTGTTTTTGTTTGTCTGTAAGAGTTATCCCTAAGATAAACATAAAAATCGAACCACCAATCCATGCAATAGCTGCAAAAAGATGTAAATGCATTAAAGAGTCCATAGTTGCCCTTGTAAAAGTGAAGTAAAATTATTTGATTTAATATTGAGGAAGTTAAGACTCCCCTCCAGATACCTGCGGCACATAATGATTTAAGGTGTGCTGCTGTATTCCTACCCTGACACATTATCTTAAAAAACCATTGCACAGGTCTAAAGAGAAGCGGCAGTATTATAACCAATTTTTTTTTAATTGGCAAAGAATTGTAAGAAAACTAGTTAGGAATCGTCGCTACTGCATTTTTTACAGCATCAAGATAAGAACTATAGTCAAAACTTGCATCAGCTTCTGCTGCAGCTAGCTCCATCTCTTTGGTCATGTCATAAATCTCTGTAAATTTTAAATTTCCCGCACTTCCTTTCATAGAGTGTGCATGTAGTTTTAAGTCAGCATAGTTATTTTTAGATATCGCTGTTTCTATATTAGTGAGAATTAGTTCTGACTCTTCTAAAAAACTACCTACTAACATTGGCATATGTTTTGATTTTAAACCGATAGCTGCTGCCATCTCATCAAAATTGAGGTCTGAATAATTTACATTTACTATTGGCATAATCTATTTCCTATCTTTTTTGTACAATGTTAACATAATAAAAGAAAATATTTTATAAAAAAAGATCACAAGGAACTATATTGCTATACATCGTTACTGCTTTAAAATCAGAAGCACAAGCCTTTGTTGACAAGCATAAACTACGTCCCACAAAGCTTTCAGGCTTTAATGTTTTTACTAGTGATAGTATAATGCTCATAGTCAGTGGTATAGGAGTTACTTCCTCAGCACACGCTACACAAGCACTTATAAATCACTATGATATAACAGATGAAGATATTTATCTCAACATTGGAATATGTGGTGCATCTGAGCAATACGACATCGGCCAACTTCTAGAAATCGGTACTATAATTTATAATAACAAAAGTATGCCTTTGCAAAGTACTTCACCTGCTCAGCTAAATTGTGTAGAGCATGAAATAAGTGATAATACTTATGACATTGTAGATATGGAATCATTTGGATTTTATGACGCAGTTATTCACTCTCCCGCGATTAAAAACTATCATGTACTTAAAGTTGTATCAGATCACTTCGAACCTCAAAAAGTCACAAAAGAAACAACTAAATCACTTATATTTAATCAAATTGATGCTATAAATCTTATACTTAAACGAGAGGATCATTCGTGAAACTATTTTTATTCCTTTGTATTTTTCTAATACAAACACTTTTTTCAGTTCCCACCAGCGATGAAAATCTTAAAAAAATGATTGGACATATGCTCATAGTAGGCTTTGATAAGCAAAGTGTCGATGAAAATTCTCAACTTATAAAAGATATAAACAAGTATGAACTCGGTGGCGTTATTTTATTTGATATTTTTTACAATGACAGAAGTAAACAAAAAAATATCTCTTCACCAGAACAATTACAAAAGCTCACTTCAAAACTTCAAAACCTTACTCACCATAAGCTTCTTATCTCAGTTGATCAAGAAGGCGGTCGTGTTGCACGACTAAAACCTAGTTATGGGTTCGCACAATTTCCATCAGCAAAAGAAGTCTCAAACACTTCTTTTGCTAACACTCAAAAAATATACTCCGAGATGTCTCACATGTTACAAACTCATGGTTTTAACTGCAACTTTGCTCCAGTAGTTGATTTAGAGATAAATCCAAAAAATAAAGTAATTGTTGGACTAGAACGATCATTCGGAACATCGAATAAAAGTGTAACTTCATACGCAAAAATCCTAATAAAAGAACAAAAAAAAGCTGGAATAATTTCTGTTTTAAAGCACTTTCCAGGTCATGGTTCTTCTCTTGGGGACTCACACCTTGGCTTTGTAAACATTACTGATACTTGGGATAAAAAAGAGTTAGAACCGTATAAAAGTCTCATTGCTACAAACTCTGTAGAGATGATAATGACAGCTCATGTCTTTAATGAAAAACTAGACGCTACGTATCCAGCTACTCTCTCTCATAATGTCAATACTAAACTTCTTAGAGATGAGATGCAATATAAAGGTGTTGTTGTGAGTGATGACTTACAAATGAAAGCAATCTCTTCACACTATACACTCAAGGAGACAGTAACTTTAGCGATAAATGCAGGAGTAGACATCCTTCTTTTTGGAAACCAGTTAGCAAATCAAAATACAGATGAACTCATAGAAACTATTTATACTGAAGTAAAGAATGGCGCTATACCTTATAAAAGAATCCTAGAATCGAACAAAAGAATCCAAGTATTACATGAATAGTACTTTTTCCTCTCTTGATTGGTTTGTCTTCATTGCTTACTTTCTTGTTTTAGGTTTTAGTTCTTACCTATTTTCACGTACAAAAATCACTTCAACGAGAGAGTATTTTATAGGTTCAAATGCTATGCCGATGTTTGCTGTAGCTATCTCAGTTCTTGCGACATCTCAATCAGCCGCAACTTTTTTAGGTGCTCCAGAGTTCTCTTATAAACACGATTTTACCTTTATAGGGTTTTATTTTTCTGGTCTTTTAGCAGTAGTATTTGTTGCCTATGTTCTTATTCCAAGATTTTATGCGATGAAAGCTGTTACTGTCTATGAATTTTTAGAAAAACGCTATGGCGAAAGTGCTAAAAAGCAAGCGGGAATCATGTTCTTGATTGGTCGTGTACTTGCTAGTGGAGCAAGACTCTACATAGGTTCTTTAGCAATCTCCATGATTTTATTTGGCGATATTGTTTTTTCACATGTGGCTATTTCTATTATCATCTTAGTTCTGGGTGCTTTGGCATACACTTACTTTGGTGGGGTAAAGTCTGTCATATTAAGCGACATCATCCAAGCTATAACCTATATTGGAGCTGGAGTTGCAGTTTTAGTTTTCCTTTACTACTCACTTGAACACGTTGATATTCTACAAGTTCTCAGTGAAAACAATAAACTACGTGTTTTAGATACATCACTAGATGGAAAGTTTAGTATACTCGGGCTACTCACAGGTTGGCTTCTTTTAAACATAGCAGCTTTTGGACTTGACCAAGATATGACACAACGTGTTCTTTCATGTAAAAATGAAAAAGAAGCAGCAAAATCTTTAGTTATTTCCATACTTCTTACAATTCCCGTTGTTTTAGTCTTTATGGCAATTGGATCCTTGCTTTTTGTTTTCTATCAAAATGCAGAAGTAGCGCAAAGCTTTGATGGTGAAAATATTACTATATTTATGTACTACATCTTAAATGAAATGCCTGAGGGTTTACGTGGGCTTGTTACCGTTGGGGCAATTGCAGCAGCACTCTCAAGCACTAACTCAGTTTTGGGAGCAATGGCATCAGTTGCTGTAGAAGATTTATATAAACCTTGGAAATTAAAAAACGCCAGAGTAGAAGAACCGCATTTTGTTCAAGCATCAAGAAAAGCAGTACTTTTTTTCGCAGTTATTTTATCTGCTATGGCCATGTTAAGTTACTTTTGGCAAAGATATTCAGAACTCTCACTCATAGGTTTTGCACTTGGGGTTATGGCCTTTGCATACACAGGACTACTTGGCGTTTACTTCTCAGCTATCTTTACCTCACGTGGTAATACAACAACTGTTCCCTTTGCTTTGGGCGGTGGATTTTTAACTGTACTTGCTTTACAACCTTATGCCTTTGGAATCTCCATTGGGTTTTCATGGCAAATTGTTATAGGAACTTTAGTTTCATTTAGCGTCATGCAAACAGCTTCAAGTGATACAAAATAACTTTTAGATATAATAAAAACATTACAATTTGACATACTATTCAATCAAAAAAAAATTTATTGCTACACTTCTTTAAAATTATGAGGAAGGACTAGTGCATAGAAAGGGCAAAGATATAAAAGCTTTAAAATACATCGATCTTTTTTCAGGTGCTGGTGGTTTCTCACTGGGCTTTGATAGATCGGGATTTCAAAATATCTTTTCTGTTGACATTCAAAAAGATTTTTGCAAAACATATAAAGCAAATTTTCCTAGCCACACTCTCATAGAAGAAGATATCACTAAACTCTCTGATGAAAGGATCATCGCACTTACAAAAGGAAATGATGTTGATGTAGTTATTGGTGGTCCTCCATGTCAAGGTTTTTCGATTGCTGGAAATATTGGAAGAAAATTTATAGACGACCCTCGAAACAAACTTTTTCAAGAGTTCGTACGTGTGGTAAAAGTCACTAACCCAAAGTACTTTGTCATGGAAAATGTAGCAAGACTTTACACACATAATAAACACCTTACAAGAAAAGAGATTGTCGCTGACTTTAACAAACTCGGATATACAGTAGAATGCAAGATTTTAAACTCTGCTGATTATGGTGTACCTCAAGTGAGAAAAAGAGTGATTTTCATCGGTTCACGCGTTAATGAAACCATAGTTTTCCCAGATATTTCTCACACTGAACATTTAACAGTAAAAGATGCTCTAAGTAACTTACCAAAACTAAAATCCGGTGAAGAATCAACCCTTCTTAATCATAAAGCAATGAACCATACGCAGCAGATGCTTGATAAAATGGGTTTCATTAAAGATGGTGAAGGACGAGAAAAAATCCCTCTAAACCTTCGTCCAAAATCTGGAGATGTGAGAAAGTACATCAAGTACAATAGTGCAAAACCCTCAATCACTGTAACTGGAGATATGAGAAAGGTATTTCATCCCTTTGCAAACCGTGCTTTAACCGTTCGTGAATTAGCACGTCTTCAAACTTTTCCTGATGATTTTGAGTTTAAAAGTAGTTCAATTGCACAACAACAACAAGTTGGAAATGCTGTCCCACCACTTATGGCTGAGGCAATTGCAAACGCTGTTAAAAAGATGTTAGATGTTTGATAACCAATATCCTAAAGTTAACTACATTGGGAACAAAGAGAAGTTAGCCGATTGGATATGCGATTATTTTCCTAAAGATACAAAGTCAATCTTTGATGCATTTTGTGGTGGTTCCTCTATTGGCTATGAGGCAAAAAAAAGAGGACTTAGAGTTATTAGTAATGATGTCTTAAAAATCAATTATTTTCTCGCAAAATCTATTATAGAAAATAAGGGTGAAACTCTTGATGAAAATGATATCAAGCTAATTTTTTCAGGAAAACCAAGTAAAGGTTTTATGTACAAAAATTACGGTGAAGTTTTCTTTTTCAATGACGAGTGCATGGAACTTGACCAATACAGAAAAAACATCGAAAAACTCTCATCTGAGTATAAAAAAACAATCGCCTTTACTCTCATAAGACGTTCGATGATACGAAAAATGCCCTATTCTCGGTTCAATCTTAATTGGGATAAGATTAAACAACTTCGTGATGAAGAGTACTCTTACGAAAAGTACAAAAGAAAACGTGCCTATCATAACAAAACATTTAAAAACCATTTTTTACAAAACCTAGATGCTTACAATAATGCCGTCTTTGATAACACGCAAGAAAATGTCGCGTACAACGATGATGTTTTCAACCTCCTTGACTCAGTTAAAGCAGACATCATTTATTTGGACCCACCTTATACTGGTACGATGAATAATTACCATGGTTTTTATTCTCTTGTTGACGAGTATATAGCTTCAAAAAAAGTAGAACCTTTTGAAAATAACTTTCGAGAAAAGAAATCAGCCTTAGAGTTATTTGATAAACTTTTCTCTAAACTATCAAATTACAAGTATTGGTTTTTAAGCTACAACAACAACTCTTACCCTTCAAAAGAAGACCTAATCGAGATAATATCTAGGTATTCAAAAAATATACAAGTGATTGAAAAACCACACAATTACCAAATTACTGGAAAAGATAAAAAAGGCACAAATACCGAGTATCTTTTTATCATCAAAAACGAGAATTACAAAGCAAGCTAATGAGTGAACAAAACTATGAGCAGTACTGGAGTGTAACGAATGCTTTTACTGACTATAACAGTGATAAATTTCTTCGTACTTTAGAGATTACGGCCACATTCATTCAAGAATTTGAAAAAGAACCCTACTCTCAAGAAAAATATGAGAGACTACAGGCAAGAGTAAATTTTGATAATATAAATGATATATCTGTTAGAAAACGGATCAATCAGTTAGTAAAACTTGGCTTTATAAATCCAAGATTACTCTCCATTCATCCAGATTCACTCCTCTTTTTAGATGCAAAAACTAATAGAAAACGCTCCTCTCTTTTATCTAAAATTGTATACTCAAACTCTAAACTTAATGCTTCTGTAAAAGAAGATTCTTCACTTCACCAAATCAACTTTCTTTTAAAAACACTAGAAGAGGTAGGGAAGCTTCATATCAATGAAATAATTGGTTTAATGCAGGTTAATATATCTTCAGTAGAAAAAGGTTTTCTAAATTTTTCTGAAGTTGAAGTGGTAAAACTACAAGCGCAAAGCATTGATTTTCAAACAAGAAAATACAATCAAATTTCACACTTTTTAAATCTTTTAAAAAAGCTTGATGACTTAGTTTTCGTTGGTGAAGAGTTGTACTTTGAAGAGGATATTCAAGTACCTCTTTTAGTAAAATCAAAAAAACGAGATGGTTATCTTCACCGTATTTATAAAAATCAACTCAAAGAACAAAGCAGTGAGATATTTAGTGAAGTAAAGTGTATGCTCGAAGAATTAGCCTACCCATCTTTAGTTGCTAGTCATATTAAACCCTTTATAGTTTCAGATACAGATGAAGCTTATGATGCAAATAATGGCTTACTTCTAAGTAGAAACATGGATATTTTATTTGATCAAGGTTATATTTCATTTTTAGATGATGGAAATATTATCTACTCCAAAAATCTCAACAATGAGCTAAAAGAACACTTAAGTACCTATATTTTAAATCCAGTATTCTTGAATGATAAACGATTAGAATACTTACGCTATCATAAGGAACATATATTCAAAGAGAGTGTTTAAATGGGTTCATTATATATAGGTGTTATGAGTGGGACTAGCCTTGATGGCGTTGATATAGCTCTTTGCAAAATTGATAATGCTAGCTGTACACTTGTATATTCCCACGAATACCCATTCCCAAAAGAATTACAAGAAGAAATACTCAAGCTAATTACAAATCAAACAACCCTAGCCGAAGTAGGCACGTTAAATATAAAGCTTGGAAATCTTTTTGCAGCATCTGTTAACACCTTTGTGGAAGAAAATGAGATAAATATACATGAAGTTGTAGCCATTGGCCTTCATGGTCAAACACTTTGGCATGCACCTGAGTCAGAATTTCCTTTTTCAATGCAACTTGGATGTCCAAATGTTGTAAGTACCCAAACAGGGATGAAAGTTGTAGCTGATTTTAGAAGTATGGATGTAGCAAATGGTGGGCAAGGGGCACCTTTTGCACCTGCCTTTCATGAGTTTTTATTTTCTCATGTTAAAGAAAAAGCAGCTGTTATCAACATTGGTGGGATGGCAAATATCACTATACTTGGCGAAAACCTTAAAGGTTGGGATACAGGAGTTGGAAATGTACTTTTAGATTCTTGGGTCAAAGAGTGTAAATACTTTCCTTACGATCAAAATGGCCAGTTTGCTGAATCTGGTGAAGTAGATGAAGCACTACTTCAAAGCTTTTTATCCGATCCATACTTTGATCTTCGTCCTCCGAAAAGTACAGGGAGGGAGTATTTTAATTGGGAATGGCTCTCCAAACATATCCAAGAATTTCAATCAATTCCCCAAGAAAACATCCAGAGAACTCTTTTAGAACTCACAGCACAAACCATTACAAATGCAGTGAAAAATACCGATATAAATTTACTTATTATTTGTGGTGGTGGAGCGAAAAATAGTTTTTTAATGCAACGCTTAGATAATCTTTTTGCGGGTGGAGTACAAAAAAGCGATGCCCTAAATATTAGTGGTGATTATATGGAAGCTATGGCCTTTGCTTGGTTTGCATACAAACGTATAAACAATGAGGAAGTAAATTTACGCTCAGTTACAGGAGCTAGGAAGAACTCAATTCTAGGTGGAAAATATGGATAAAATACAAGCTTGGTTAGATACAACTGCCTACAAAGATTTTGAGATTGAAGTCGCCTCAGCTGATGCAAGTTTTAGAGCATACTATAGACTTACTAAGGCCAATAAAAAATTTTTACTTATGGATTCTTCTCTTGAACTTGATTCACTCATACCTTTCATAAACGTAACACTAAAGCTTTTATCTGTACATGTTAAAGCACCTAAAATTCTTGAACAAAATCTTAAAGCTGGATATCTTATATTAGAAGACTTTGGATCTACACATTATCTTGATATATTGGACTTAGATAATTTTGAAAACTTATATAAAAAAGCAATCGATGAAATTGTAAAAATGCAAGAAGCAGATACTAGTGGACTTCCTATCTACGACAAAGATTTTTTGACTTTTGAGATGGATCTTATGAGTGAATGGTATATGATAGAACTACTTCCTGTTGTGCTCTCAAATAAACAAAAAGAAATTATCAGGAAAACTATTGATGATGTATCTGATGAAATTTTAAAACAACCACAAGGTGTGTTTGTGCATCGTGATTTTCACTCTCGTAACATTATGCAAACAACTCAGGGTGAAGTAGGTATTATAGATTATCAAGATGCTATGAGTGGAGCGCTTTGTTATGACATTGCCTCTCTTTTAGAAGACTCTTACATAGAGTTTGAACGTGAAGATATACTCAAACTTGTACTTTACTTTAGAGATAAAAAAGGTATAAAAGTTGATGACGCTACATTTATTCGTTGGTTTGACTTTATAAGCATGCAGCGCCATATGAAAGTCCTTGGTATCTTCTCAAGACTCTATAAAAGAGATGGGAAAAAAGGCTATCTCAAAGATATCCCTCTTACACTTAGATATCTTTTTGACACAGCAAAACTCTACGAAGAAACAAAACCACTCAACCAAATGTTTAAAGAGATATAGCATCAAGGCAATGATATTAGCTGCTGGTCGTGGGGAGCGAATGCGACCACTTACAGACACTCTTCCAAAACCACTCCTCGAAGTTAAAGGCAAACCTTTAATCATTTGGCATATTGAAAAACTTGTAGCATCTGGTTTTTCAGAGATAGTTATAAACATAGCTCACTTAGGATACAAAATTCCTGAGTATCTTGGCGATGGTACGTCTTATGGAGTGAAAATATCTTACTCAGATGAACAAATAAGTGGTGCACTAGAAAGTGCTGGTGGTATTAAAAAAGCTCTCTCACTCTTAGGAGATGCACCCTTTTTAGTTGTTAATGGAGATATTTTTTGCGACTATGATTTTAATGCAAGTTTTGACTTAGAGGATAAAAAAGCGCATCTTATCTTAGTAAAAAATCCTCCACATAATCCTAATGGTGACTTTGGCTTAAATGATACTTTAGTTTTAAATGAAGCAGAGCATATGTATACATTTTCAGGGATAGGATATTATAATCCTGCACTTTTTGATAGTGTAAGTGAAACAAAGTCAGCGCTCGCCCCACTACTAAGAGATGCAATAGAAAATAAAAATATAAGTGGTGAAGTACATCTGAGCGATTGGCATGACATCGGAACACCCCAAAGATTAGAAGATATAAATAAGGCTATACATTGATTATAAAAATTGAAATTCAATACAGAGAAGAACTACATGCTGACTCGTAAATTACTTTTACTCACACTTACCACGACCATGCTTTTTGCAGAATATATTAACTGTGAATTTCAAAAACCACACTATGAAGAGATCTGTAAAAAAGTTGTAAAAAAAGGTGTGCCAGTTCATGATGCAAACCTTTTTTTATTATCTCGTAAAACTGAAAAAATGGACTTAAGAAGTTTCAAACTTTTTCACCCCGACAAAATTCAAAAGCATCGTGAAAATGAAAAAAAAGCAAACAACGTTTTAGTGAAGTATGTTCCAAAAATTATCGCACATGTAAAAAAATATGATAAAGTTTATGATGAAGCAGAAAAAAGATACGGAGTAAACCGAGAAATAGTTGCTTCAATATTAATGAAAGAAACAAAACTTGGAATAATTAAACCCAGTTTTGATGCCTTTGAAGTTTTTAACACCCTGGTTGTAAAAGTAAAAGTAAAAACAAAAAGAGATAAATGGTTACTAAATATGGGGAAATCTAACCTTGTTTCAATCATCTCATACTGTTATAAAAAAGGTTATGCACCAGAGCAATGTTCTCTTCCAAGTTCTTATGCAGGTGCTGTTGGAATCCCTCAGTTTATGCCTAGTAGTTTTGTTTATATAGACAGCTATAAAGATAAAGTAGGAGATTTAACAAAAATGGAAGATGCCATCATGTCTGCAAGTCGTTATCTTCATAAAAAGGCAAACTTCACCACACTCATAGATTGGAGCAAAATTCCTAAAATGCCAAAAGTAGAAGCTGATTGGTACGACTATGAATTTAAAAATAAAGATGCTTCTTTTGTATACTCCCAGAGTAAAAAAACTGGTAAAAAGTACAACTGTTTTGCATGTAATAAACCAGAACTAGAATACCTAAGAACTTATGCAAAAACAATTATGCGCTACAACAACTCATCCAATTACGCTATTGGAGTGATGCGTTTAGCTTACGATACACATAAGGGTTTATAAAAAATCTATTTATATATACTTTTTGCATCTTTAAACTGTAGCCAAGAAGTTAAAATATACTTATTGTTAGAGATAGGTATATTTCCTCGATGTGTATGGGTAAAATAACATGGGGAAATAACTACAGAACCTTTTTTTGGTTTTACTTTTTTACCTTGATAAAAGAATTCTGTTTCGCCACCCTCTTCTACATCATTGAGATAAACGATATAAAGTAATACTCTATGTAAAGTATTGTTATTGTTTAGTTCTGGATACGTTTCACTATGCCAAGCACTATAACTCCCAATGCCTCTCTCGTATTTCTGCATTTGAGGTGGTAATATATAAAAAATCTGTTTTATCAACATCTCTATTTGTGGTAATCCCACCTCTTCAAAATTTTCATGTGTGAGTAATGTCGGTTCTGCAGTTTTTGGGTGATATAATGTCAAGCTAAACATAGAAACAATCATAAAATAATTCTTTTCTACGTACTCTACAAACTTAGCTTCGAGTTTTGGCATAATCTTATAAAGATATTGATTATATTCAGGATGTCTAAATAGTGGAAGATCTGTACTATTTTTTCTTGTTCTATCAATACCACCACTTGTAGTACCACGATGTTTGTGTGGGCTTTTCTCAAAAAGTTCAATCATCTCATCACAAAAATCACTATCTAAAACATCTTCAAAAACTTCTATAAAGTTTGACATTTATATTTCCTCAACTATCTTAATAATTGAGCTATCATATCATATTGTTGTGTGATTTTAGCCATTGCGAATGTGGAAGCTTGGGCTAGTATTATCTTTTTACTGAGATTTTGACTCTCCTCTGCAAAGTCGACATCTTGTAATTGTGAAGCAGAAGATAAAAGTCGAACACTTTGAATAGATTTATAATTTACATCTGATTGAAGCATATTTTGAGTTGAGCCAATATCTGATCTGACAGCTGTCAGTTCCCTTATCGCGAAATCCGCTATAGTCATGAGTAAAGGGGTTATCTCATCTACACTTTTGTTATTTCCAGCATGATCATACATAGTATTTCCACGCTCAACTGCTGGTGCTAACAGTTCTTTTAATGCTGCAAGAGCCTTAATCGCGCCTAGTGCATCTATTCTTTTATAGTCTGCTCCGGTATTAGCTACATTATCATCTTCATCATCACCATCATTAATAGTAACAGCCGTATTAACCAAGAGATCTCTCATTTCTTCTAATGTCAATGTTCTTCCAAACTCTTTTTCTGCATACTCTTGAACTAAAACAGCTATACCAGCAACTTGAGGTGAAGCTTGACTTGTTCCTGTTAACATTTTTGCATCAGAGAGATTGGCCGAATCTGCAGCATAGACAGGAGCACCTACCGCAAAAATATCAACCACCTCAGTACTTCTTTGTGAAAATGGAGTAATTCTATCTGCTTCTGCAGTATACGCTGTCTCATTATCTCCGAGAGTAAGTATATTGCCATCTGGACCTCCCCAAGAAGCTCCACTTAATGTATTATCTCCAAAAACAGCACCAACACCAATTGTATAAGCTGAATTTGCTGGATATGATGCACCTTGAAGAGGATCATAAGTTGAATAACTATTCCCTGCAGCAGCAACATTTATAATACCCATATTAGCTAATGTTTCCAATTCATCGCCATACACACTAAGAGCATCTTGGGCAGTATTATTATTTGTAGGATCACCTAATGACATATTTATAACAGCAATATTATATGTATCTGCATTAGCAATTACCCACTGCAATGCATCTTCAATCATAGCTGAAGTTCCACTACCATCATCTTCTAAAGCTTTGAGTCCTATTAAATCGACTCCTGAGGCAGCTCCTGTATATGTAGCGTCAGAAGAACCCACTGTTGATGCGACATGGGTACCATGCCCATTCACATCCCCAGTAAGACCCTCTCCAGTAAAATCTAAATTTACAACAACTCTATCATCAAAAAAATCATGTGCTGCATCTATCCCAGTATCAATAATAGCAACTGCATAACCAGTACCATCTAAATTATACGTTGTCTTTGCAGCCGCTATATTCATTAAGTCACTAGTATTATATACTCCTGAACCTGTCGTATAATTAGTAATCATATCTGCTGTTAATTCAGAATAACCTCCAGCATCAATTGAACCTGCACGTTCAACTACATCTTGATTATTTACATAATCTAATGTAGCATTTTTTTGAGTAAAGTTCATCCCTTCATAAATACCTGTCGCATCAATTTCTATATCAGATGCACCGGACTTTGTAAGAGATAGTTTTCCATAGTTTTCAGCTAATATTTTCAAGTCTTGGGCATTATCTAATTTGATACCTCGACCATCTTGGCTTGCTAGAACTAATTTACCTTCACTATCAACGGATGCAGTTACACCTGTTTGTGTGGTATGTAAATTAATAGCGGATGTAAGTGACTTATCGTTATCATTATCTTCTACCGTAATACTACCAATTGTAATATCGTTAATCTTTAAATCTTCAATCAGACCTGCTTGAATTGCTTGGGCACTTATACTTTTGACCACATAAGAAGCTTGCACACCAGTTTCAGAACTCTGTGCATTTATAACCCGGGAGAGTTCACCAACTCCTGTTCCTTTTGTATAACCTATTTCCATAGATTCAAAAGTCATGGACTTATCACCATCTGTTAGCGTAAATTGTGTAGTTCCACCTAAGGTAATTGTTTCAAACTCTTTTATAGAGACATGCCCTATACTAGAAACTGCAGTGTTTTGGATATTTAAACCCTTACTTGATTGATATGTTCCAGATAAAAGTTTTTTTCCATTATAGGATGTAGTTTTTACTATATCGTCGTAAGAATCGAGTAATTTGCCTATGTCTTTATTTATAGCCAAGATGGAACTACTACTTTGCGTATCACTAGCTCTTTGAACTAATTTTACCTTAACAGTTTCTAAAATGCTAGATTGTTCATCCATTGCTCTATCAGCAATTTGTAAGAGTCCTATCTCGTCATTTCTGTTTTTTATCTCTTGCATAACACCATATGCATCGCTAGTTAATTGATGGGCTATTAGCATAGAACTAGCATCATCTGCAGCTTTATTTATCCGCAGTCCGCTAGACAACCTCTCTAAGGAAGTATTTAGGTCATTATTATTTATTTGTGCTGAGGCTTGTACTGACATTGCTAAAGAATGTATAGCACCAATTTTCATCACACCTTCCTTTAAGAGAATTTATCCAACAATAGTATATCGACGAATTATGAAACTTCTGAAGGGGAGACTGAAGAAAATAAAATTTTAGTTATAAGAAAAAATGCTTACCTTGAGTGTGTGGGATTCCCCTGGTTCTAAAACTTTAAAATCTGCATAAGCATTTGCAGTCTCGATACAAACAAACTCTTTATATGCTTCATCATTCATGGCAGACATTCGTTTAGCCTTTTCAATCCATGGATTCCAAATAACACTTGATAGTGAACCAACATGGGCAAGTTCTATTGTTCGATTTATATCTTTGAGTAGTATATTTTTATTTACTTCTTGGTACACTCTATCTATCTCTTTATCAAAAAATATATTATCCTCTTGGTGTGAGATAATTCCAGTTAATGCATCTAAGTACGGTTTAGTTTCTAAGCCTTCAATAAAAACAGCATCGATATGTGAGATATGAAAGTAACTATGTAAGGCTTGTGTAATTTGGAATGATTTTTTATCTGTATTGACAGTTGTTAACTCGATGATTAGCTCGTCTGATACGGTAACTTTTAATTCTAATTCAAATTTATTGTTCCACATTTCTCTACTTACTTCACTATCTTTGAGTAAGAATCTTACTTCAGTTGTGCTTGAATCTACATCTTTTGCTTCAATAAACTCCCAAAGACAAGTTCTTGCAAATCCATGTTGTGGTAACTTTGGATTATTCATTCCAAATGATGGCCAACATATTGGTACACCACCTCGAATAGCTGTACCATACTCAAAATCACTTTCATCACTTAACCAGAGAATAGGATTTTCACCGTTTCTAGCAAAATGAAATATATGTGCACCTTGCAAAGCTATCTCTGCACATGCCGTATCATTTATGATCTCTAGATAAGTAAATCCACCATCCATTTCTTTTAATTCAGTCATTTTATTTCCAAGAACTCATTTTATGCCACTTGATTGCATACATAAATATAAAGAGATAACACACTATTCCTACTAAATAAGAGAGTTGCATATCTCCCGTTGCTTGTGCTATACGACCAAAAATCAATGGTAATATCGCACCACCGGCAATTGCCATTATAAGAAGTGCACTTCCCTTAGCAGTATACTTTCCAAGACCTTCTAAAGCAAGTGGCCAAATAGTAGGCCAAACAAGTGCATTTGCAAATCCAAGAAGTGCTACAAAACTTACCGTATCAGGTAATGTTGCAACTCCACTCCATCCCCATAAAAATTCAGAAATACCATGAGACTCCGTTGAGCTAAAAGCTACTCCAAGTAAAAAAAGTATTCCGACAAGGGCTGAAGATATTAAAGCTTTTTCTTGTGAGAGATACTTCGGAATAAAAAATACTCCAACCAAATAACCTAACACCATAAACACCATAGTGTAAGACGTAAGTGCCGTTGCATTTGCAACTTCTAATCCTTGTGCATATAAACCAATCGTATCTCCAGCAATTACCTCAATCCCAACATAAAAGAAAAGTGCTATTGCACCCATGATTACACGAGGAAACTGTAAGATTGAACCTTTATCGTACTCATCTTCTTTTTCAAACTCTAACTCAGGAATAGAAGAGAACTTTACCAATCCAATAAGTCCTGTTAAAACTATCGCCATTACTATGTAAGGCATTATTAGTCTTCTAGCTAACTCTTCTATATCCTCGTTGGATAAATCTCCTGAGATACTTCCAATATCAGATAAAACCAATGCCGTAAAAAGAATTGGAACTAATACCCCTGCACTTTTGTTAATTAAACCCATGATACTAATCCGCATCGCAGCACTCTCAATCGGGCCTATTAAAACAACATATGGGTTTGATGCAGTTTGTAAGATAGTAAGGCCTGTTCCAAGAGTAAAAAGTGCAAGTAAAAAAATAATGAAATTCGCACTTAAAGCAGCGGGGATAAAAAGTAAACTTCCTACAACCATAACTCCAAGACCAATTGCCATAGCATTTTTGTATCCAGTTTTTTCTAACACTGAGGCCATTGGTAGAGCCATAACTGTATAAGCAATATAAAAAGCAAAAGTTACAAAGAGTGCTTGGAATTCTGTAAGATTACAGATAACCTTTAAAAAAGGGATGAGTGAACCATTTAACCAAGTCACAAATCCAAAAATAAAAAATAAAATCCCTATGATTACCATAGGGAATATACTTGAGTAATTACGCACCTTTTAATCCTTGTAAATATTTTGCTACACCATCTTCATCATTATTATGACTTAAAACTATATCAGCCTTATCTTTTACCTCAGGTTGTGCATTTGCCATTGCTACAGAAGTGCCAGCTAAATTAAACATCCCAATATCATTGAAGTTATCTCCAAATACAGTCAATTTTTCCAAATCAAACCCAATATACTCACTGATAGTTTGAATCCCATGAGATTTATCAGCTTCTGGATGAAGTATTGTTAGGAAGTAACAGCCCACATAGGCTTCTGGAGCTAAAATATACTTTAAATCATTGCCAAAAATATTTTCTAAATGCTCTGCTAATTCACGAAGTAAATCTTCTTCACCCATATATACAATTTTAAAATTTTCTTCCATCGCACGAATACCTGAGTGTTTTTGTAAATTATCTGCACTCGAGTAACGGTTTAAAACTTCTCTTTGATGCTTGTTTAAAACCTCGTCATGTAAAAAAGCTTCTGTAAGATTTTTACTATTAGCGAGAGAAAGGATAAAAGGATAGATTCCAAACTTCCAACCCTCATCAATAATCATATCAGAGATATCTTTCCCCATAAATTTTGTATCAATAATTTTTTTATCCATAGTCGCAATCAATGCACCATCTAGTAAAATCATTGGAGCGTTTATATCCACACCACCTAAGAACTGTGCTGTTTTCATATATGTTCTTGCGGTTGCAATACTTAAAATAGAATCCTCAGAGTAAGAGTTCCAAGTATTTTTAGTATAATCACTTACAGATAAATCATTCCGTAAGAATGTGTGATCTAAATCAGTTATATATATGTTTTTCATTCTATAATTATAACTAAAATAAGGTGGGGTAAACTATGAGTAAGAAGCTAGCTATTGTAACAGGTGCGAGTGGTGGGATTGGAAAATCTATCACTTTAAGACTTCTCAAGATGGGGTATGCGGTTACTGGAATAAGTAGAAGTATAAAAGAAGAGGATTTTAATAATGATGACTTCAATGCTATACAAACAGACCTATCAAATGAAAAAGAAACACTAAAATTATGTGAAAACCTCAAAAGAACGAGTGTTCATATTCTTGTGCATTGTGCAGGATTTGGGAGGTTTGAGCCACATGAAGAACTCAGTCCTCAAACTATAACAGATATGACTTTTTTGAACCTTACTTCACCTATGCTACTCACAAATGTCCTACTTCGTTCTCTTAAAAACAATGATGGTTACCTCATCAACATTAACTCAATAGAAGCAATTAAAGCGAGTAAATTTGCAGGTGTATACTCTGCAACAAAAGCTGGACTTAAAGCCTTTGGAGACTCGCTCTTTGAAGAAACTAGAAAAAGTACTCTTAGTATCACAAATATCAATCCAGATATGACAGAATCCTCTTTTTATGATGAACTGAGATTTGAAACCAGTAAAAAAGAAAATGAAAAACTTTTATCTTCTGATATTGCTGATGCAGTAGAACATATCTTGAACATGAGAAAAGGTGCTGTTATTAGTGAGTATACCCTAAGAAGTTTGAACTTTGGAATTGCTAAAAAGAAATTATGACTTTATACTGAACGAACTGGAAGAGTCTACTAAAGAGGTTCCTAAAAAGTTGATATTTTTTTTGATCTTTCTCATAGAAGATACTGTTTCATCTTGCAAGATATAAAGAACTTCAAGTCCTTCTTTCATAAGATACATAGCTTGTTCAATATCTTCTTTGTTTTTAAAAGAAGGCACCTTGTCTAAAAGTATGTTTAGAGAATCTGCATCTTTTTGAATGATTGCTATTTTAAATTTATTGAGCCACATTTGTTGTTTCTTTCCATGCCGCATTAAGCTCTCTAAAAACATTATTTACTTCATCAACTTTATCTATATTTTGTTCTGCGCTCGCAATTCCTAAAAGTTGAATCTCGTAGTCATATAAACTTCCTAAGTATTGAGCAATCTGACCTTGTTTCATATCTAAAGTATTAATAAGTTCTACAATTACCGCAATAGAACGATTTATCCAATAGACTCTCTTTTCAACATCGCCATCTTTAATAGCTTTTTTAGCTTGTGCATTAAAACGTAAGATCCCTTCATAAAGCATAGATATTAATTTTTCTGGAGATTCTATTCCTACGTTATTCTGTGCATAAATGCTATGTGCTGTGTTGCCATACATATTAGATCCTTTTTTGTCCGTATATAAATCTTTCATCCTAAAACTATCGGCGTATTTCTTTATTTGTTTAGCTTTACTCACTATTATTTTATAGTAAAAATTAAATTACATTATTTACTCAAAATGTCGATGTTATAGTTATAATTTAGTTTGAAAAAGGATATATTATGGCTGGAGTTAACTCACTCGGGATTGGTTCAGGGGTACTTACTGCTGATTTACTTGATCAGTTAAGAGAAGCAGATAATGCCGCTATACTAACACCTATAGAAACAAAACTAGAATTATCTACTCAAAAAGATGAAGCATATAAACTTCTAGATGGTTTTATGACTACCTTTAAACAAAGCTCTGCTGCTTTAGGTGGAGAAAGTATGTATCAAGGTCGTCAAACTAGTGGCAGTGATGACTTTGTCTCAGTAAGTGCACAATCTGGATCCGATTTACAGAATTTTAATATCACAGAAGTTGTCAAAGCAGAAAAAGATGTTTGGAATGCTACCACTACTTTTGAAAGTGTTTCCACAGCAGTCCCTGGTATAGATTCAGGAAAACTGACAGTAGAAGTTGCTGGTCAATCATTTGAGATAGACTATACCTCTGCTACTACGCTTGATGATATTCGAGCAGCTATTAATGATAGCGCTATTGATGCTACGGCAACAAATCTTAAAATTGGGGATAGTGCTTACTCGTTTTCTGTAAGTTCAGATAATCTCAATGAAGCTATTACCTTTACAGACTCACAACAACAAGAACAACTCGATACTGTGAAACTTATAGGTAATGCATCTTCGGGGGATACTTATAAATGGAGCGATGGAGTAAATGAACTTACTATTCCTCTCGTTGCCGGTGAAACTCCTACTCAAACAGGGGTTAGAATTACTGCAGCTATTAACGATAGTACTGATCTTGCTAACCCATTACATGGACTCTACACAGCAACTGCTACATCAGATGGATTTACAATAGCATCTGATGTTGTAGGCACAAAATTTACAGGTTCATCAATCTCATCAGGCGATCAATTATCTATAGAAGCTGTTACATCTACTGGTTTTACTAAACAATTAGATACAGTTACTCTTACCGGAAATGCTGTAGATGGAGACACTTTCACATGGAGTGATGGGACAAATGAATTAACCATTCCTCTTGTAGCTGGTGAAACACCAGCCCAAACAGCTACTACTATAGCTCTAGCTATCCAAGGTGATTCTGCACTCAATGATTTGTACACGGTAACAACTGATGCCGCAGGAAGCTTTACTATGGAGTCTAAAATATTTGGTTTAGATTTCACAAGTACTGTTACGTCAACTGGTTCACAAACATCTGCAACTGAAGTTAGTACCCAAGCACATTCAAGTCTTGCCCACCAATTAGATCTTAACAATATCCAAACAGCTAAAGAAGCAAGTTTTAAAATGAATGGTATTTCTATCACAAGGTCAACAAATACAATTGACGACCTTGTAAATGGTGTAACAATCACACTAAATAAAAGTCATGGAGCAACGGATACTTCCTCTCTTAATGTAACACAAAATGACACTACGATTAAAACAGAGATGGAACTTTTTGTTACTAACTTTAATACACTCACGTCCAACCTCAAAGATATGACAGTCTATAATCAAACAACAGGTGTCGCAGGTATTTTTAATTCTGAGAGTTTTATCAAGTCTATCGCGAGTGATATTACAAATATCATAAACAAAACAGACACTTCTGGTAACTCACTTTTTGATTATGGAGTAAGTATAGATAAAACTGGTGTTATGACATTTGACAACTCAACATTTAGTAGTAAGCTAGCAGCAGATCCATCAGCTTTAGAATTACTCTTTAGAGGGAAATCTGCAGTTGATGCAACTGAAACTACTAGTGCATCATCTGAAGTTATCGGTATTTTTCAAGCACTAGATAAAAAAATGCTTACATACACTGGAAGTAACAAACTTTTAGCAAACTTCAATACGCAACTCGGTGATACAAAAACAAACTTAATTTCTGAGTACGACAAACAAAAAGCGTCTCTTGATGTACGTTATGAAACTTTAACTAAAAAATTTAGTGCTTATGATTCACTCATAAACAAACTAAACAACCAGTTTGCATCTTTGAAACTTCTTATTGATGCTGAGAGTTCGGATAATTAATTTTTACTTATCTCATCCAAAATCTTTAGCCAAAAATTGTTTTTTAATTTAAAGTCTACCTCAAACCCTAGAGATGATTACATCAAATCTAAGGTTTTAAAGAAACACTTCCAAGTTCTCCTTTTTCAAATAAAATCCACCTACTGTTTACCTAGATACACTTACTTCACTATAATTGGTACTATATTTGCTTTTATATCAATAATATAAAGGAATAAAATGTTAAATAACAAAACTATTTTAATTACTGGCGGAACAGGTAGTTTTGGTAAGCAATTTGTTCGAACAATTCTGCAAAGGTACAAGCCCACAAAAATTATTATCTATTCTCGAGATGAATTAAAACAATACGAAATGGCTCAAAAATTTACCGATTCATGTATGCGATATTTCATAGGAGATATTCGAGACTTGCCAAGATTACAAAAGGCAATGAGAGGAGTTGACTTTGTCGTTCATGCAGCTGCTCTAAAACATGTTCCAATAGCGGAATATAATCCCATGGAGTGTATCAAAACAAATGTTATGGGAGCACAAAATGTCATTGATACTTGTATAGAAAACAATGTAAAAAACACTATCGCTCTCTCAACTGATAAAGCAGCTGCTCCTGCAAATCTTTACGGTGCTTCTAAACTTGTTTCAGATAAACTTTTTGTAGCGGCTAACAACCTGACTGGAAATCATGAAATAAAATTTTCTGTTGTAAGGTATGGTAATGTATTGGGTTCTCGGGGTTCTGTTATACCTTACTTCAAAAAATTAATTGAAAATGGTGCAACTTCTCTTCCAATTACCGAACCAAATATGACAAGATTTTGGATAACTCTTCAAGATGGAGTGGAGTTTGTTTTAAAAAACTTTGAGCGTATGCAAGGTGGTGAAATATTTGTCCCAAAAATACCTTCAATGAAAATGACAGAGATGGCTAAAGCTATCGCACCCCACCTAGAACAAGAAGTGATAGGAATCCGTCCTGGCGAAAAACTACATGAAGTGATGTGTCCAGTGGATGATTCTCACATTACTATAGACTTTAAAGATCATTATGTCATAAAACCAAGTATCAATTTCTCTTCACCAATTAACTATATGAAAAATAAGATTGGGGAAGTTGGTACAAATGTAAAAGTGGGGTTTGAGTACAACTCTAAAGATAATGACATTTGGCTTTCACCTAAAGAGCTTTTACATAAAATAGAGCAAAGTAAACTAGAAGAGCAATAGATGGAAATCATAAGCTACTCAACGCAATGTATAGAACAAGATGATATAGATGGTGTTATCGATATATTAAAAGGTAAATATTTAACACAGGGGAAGAAAGTAGAAGAGTTTGAAATAGTATTATCTAAGTACACCGGTGCTAAACACGCCATCACATTCAATTCTGCAACAACAGCTCTTTTTTCTGCCTACACAGTATCTGGCATCTCTCAAGACGATGAGATTATCACTACCCCAATTAGTTTTGTAGCAACTTCAAATATGTTTGTAACACTTGGAGCGAAACCTGTATGGTGTGATATAAAGATGGATGGAAACATAGATGAAGAGAAAATAGAAGAACTCATTTCACCAAAAACTAAAGCCATCGTTACAGTAGACTTTGCAGGTAAACCTGTTAACATGCAAAAAATCCAGAAGATAGCAAAAAAGTATGATTTATTACTTATTGATGATGCATCCCATGCCTTAGGTTCGAGTATAAACAATACGAAGATCGGTTCTATGGCTGATATGACTATCTTTAGCTTTCATGCCATAAAGCCTATTACAACAAGTGAAGGTGGAGCGATTTTAACAGACAATGACGATTATGCAAAAGAATTAAAGCGCATCCGATCACATGGAATAACTAAAAAAGAACTCTGGGATTCTGACATGTCAAGTATGGGCTATAATTTTAGAATGACAGAAGTCGCTGGTTCCCTTGGTGTTACGCAGATGAAGAAGCTCGATAGTTTTATACAAAAAAGAGAGGCTATCTCTACTTATTATTATGAGAGATTTAAAGATACGAAAGCATTTTCCACCATCGAACTAGATAAAAATACAATAAGCTCAAGACACCTCTTTCCAATACTTTTAGATAAAAGTCTTTACCCGCATAAAGAAGAAATATTTCAAAGTATGCAGAAAAATAAAATAAATGTCCAAGTTCATTACAAACCCATATATAAAAATAGTTTTTATATAGAAAAATTTGGGAAAGTTTCACTTCCTCGTACAGAAGATTTTTTTACCTCTGAGATATCTATCCCATGTCATCAAAAAATGAGCATAGAAGATGCCAAATATGTAGCAGACACACTGCTAAAGATACTAAACAAGTATTCAAGACAATGAAAGCTGTAGCGATTATCCCTGCTCGTGGAGGTAGCAAAAGAATCCCTCGAAAAAACATCAAAGATTTTTTTGGAAAACCACTTATCGCTTATTCTATTCAAACTGCCTTAGAATCCAACTTATTTGAAAAAGTCATAGTATCTACAGATGATAATGAAATCGCAGATATTGCGAGAGAATATGGAGCAGAAGTACCATTTATAAGACCTCCCGAACTTGCAGATGATTTTACTGTAACGCAAGATGTAATTGAACATACTTTGGCATATCTCAAAAGTAGGGGTCAAGCATATGAGTGTTACTGTACTATTTATGCTACAGCTCCCCTACTTCAATCAAAATACCTCCTCGAAGGTTACAAAAAATTAAAAGAGACTGATACTATCAATGTCTTTAGTGCTACCTCAATGCCATTTCCAATTCAAAGAACTTTTAAAATCAATGATGATGGTAGATGTGAAATGTTTTATCCGGAGCACTTTGTAACAAGAAGTCAGGACTTAGAAGAAGCGTACCAAGATGCAGGACAGTTTTACTGGAGTAAAATAGGGGAAAAATCAGATGAGATCATGTTTGGAAGAAACAGTATTCCTATTATTTTACCTAGACATTTAGTACAAGATATTGACACAAAAGAAGACTGGCAAAGAGCAGAGTTTATTTATAATTCTTTAAATCAAAAAAAAACAAATATCCTTTTTAGAGCAGACTCATCTTCAAATATTGGTATTGGTCATATTATGAGAGACTTAGTCTTAGCCAAACAATACCCAGATGCTAGTATAACTTTTGCGACTCTCCCATTAAAGGGGAATATTAATAACAAAATTTTAGATGCTGGACATAATGTAGTTCACCTACTCTCAAATAATAAAAAAGAGTTAGTATCCCTTATAAAAGAGTTACAAATTGATTTACTTATAATTGACCATTATGACATAAACTATGAAATAGAAAAATATATCAAAGAAAAAACTGAGGTTAAAATATTTATCCTAGATGACACCTACGAAAAGCATTATTGCGACATACTCTTAAATCATAACATTGGTGCGAATGAGAAAAAATATAAAACCTTAATTCCTAAATCTTGTGAACTTCGATGTGGAGGTAACTATACACTTTTACGCGATGAATTTTATAAAGAAAAATATAGAAAATACAAAAAAAACAATAACATAACAAAAATTTTTATAGCTATGGGTGGTACCGATAGTGCTAACCTAAATGTAAAAATATTAAAAATATTAAAATTATTTGAAAACTTACAAGTAAATCTCATTACTACATCATCTAATAAAAATTTAAAAGATTTAAGAAACTACATAAAAAATAAAAAATGGATAAAACTTCATGTAGATTCCAAATCTATAGCTAAACTCATGAAAAAAAGTAATTTCGCAATTCTCACTCCAAGTGTTAGTGTTAATGAGGCCTATTTTATGAATTTACCTTTTATTGCAATTAAGACTGCTAAGAACCAAGAGTATCTGTGTAAATATCTTAAAAAGAAAAAGTATATGGTAATTGATAAATTCAAAAAGAATAAACTTGCCCAATTTATACAAATGATACTTGTAAGCAAGAATTCAAAAATAGCTCTAATTGAGGGAGTATGAAATCAAATCTATTTATAATAACAGGAACAACACAAGGACTTGGTAATGCTTTATTTAAAAAACTACAAAAAAACAATATGATTATTACTCTTAATAGAAAAGAAATTATATATCCGGACCATAATATTAATCTCTGTATAGATTTATCAAATATTAATTTTACAAAGATATCTGAATTTGAAAAACTCTTAGATACTGCACTAATTCAAAATATTAAAAAAATTGTTTTTATCAATAATGCATTTACTATGGGCACTTTGGCTAGAATAGACAATTTAGAGACTAAAGAAATTTTAAATAGTTTTAACACTAACTTAATATCAAGCTTTCTCCTATTAAAAAGCTTTATCAATAAAACAAAAGAATTACCAATAGATAAAAGAATATTAAATATATCATCTGGAGCAGCGAATAAAGCGATTGATGGATGGTCTGTATATTGCATCAGTAAATCAAGTATGGAGATGTTACTAGAAACAATAAAACTTGAGTACAATGATTTTAAATGCTTGAATGTTGACCCCGGTGTCATGGATACACAAATGCAATCAAAAATCAGAAATTTTAAAGATAGCAGCTATCAAAAATATTTTCTTAAATTATTTAAAAATAAAGAGCTAAAAGACACTTATGAAGTAGCAGAAAATATTATTAGGAGACACCTACAATGACTATCGCAGTATTCTCAGATATTCATGGAAATGTATATTCCTTGGAAAAAGCCCTCAAGATAATGGAATCACTTAATCCAGACAAGTATCTTTTTTTAGGTGATATGGCCGGGTACTATTATTACCAAAATGAATCTATAGAGCTACTCAATAGTCTTCACAACTTAATATCTATCAAAGGAAACCATGATTCATACTTTCTAAATTCTTTTAACAAGGCTGATGCACTTAAAAAATTAGATTTACAATATGGTAAGTCATATTCTATGCTATCAGAATCTATTAATGAAAAAAGCATGAAATTTTTCAATGATTTATTACCATATGAAAAAAATTCTTTATTCGAAGCATATCATGGTTCACCAAATAATTATTTAGAAGAATATATTTATCCAGATACAAATTTTAACTTTGAGTTGAATGTACCTTTTATTTTTTTAGGCCATACACACTATCCAATGTGCAAAAAAATTAATGATACATTTATTATTAATCCAGGTTCAATAGGTCAGCCTAGAGATTTTAATCATGGTTCTTTCACTATTGTTGATTTAAAAGATAAAAAAATTGAAAATATCCGATATGAATATAATATCGGTAAATTAGAAAAAGAAGTTTTGGCATTACAAGATAAAGAATATCTTTATAATGTACTACAAAGGACAAAATGAAACCTATAAATATTTTAATAACCAGTGCAGGTGGGGATATTGGCATTAATGTTATAAATATACTTTCTGAGCAATATAATGAATCATTTCGTATTATTGCTACAGACTTAAAAGAAAAGATTTTTTCTTTTAATAAAATTTGTAAGTTTTATACTATAAGCAAAACTAGTAATCCAAACTACAAAATAGAGGTTTTAAATATTATTAAAGAAAACTGTATTAAAATAATAATTCCTATCTCTGAAGCTGAAATAGTATGGTTTAATAACAATAGAGATATGTTTGATAAGCTTAATATAAAAGTTTTAATAAACAACAAAACTATTATTAACGGTTTCTTTGATAAATTACAGACCTCGCTATATCTTAATAACCTGTCTGTAAATACACCTCAAACATATCTATTAACCGAGTATAATCAAGAAATATCATTTCCTATTATTATTAAAAGTAGATATTCCATTCATTCAAAAAGTATTTATATAATCAATAATATAGAGCAACTACAATATTTAGAAAAAACACTCAAAAATCACGCTCAATATATAGTACAAAAATATATTGGCTCATCCGACGAGGAGTACACAACAGCTGTCTATCGTGACAATAATAAGTTTGAAGTTATTACATTTAAACGACAACTGACTGGAGGAATGACTTCATCCGCGAAAATCTCCAATGAAACACAACTATACAAATATGCAAAAACTATATCTGAACATTTTAATTTACATGGAAGTATCAATATCCAAACTAGAAAAGTAGGAACTGAATTTTATATTTTTGAAATAAATCCAAGAATATCTAGTACAATATATATTCGAAACTATTTTGGTTTTCAAGACCTTTTATGGTGGCTGAACAACTCACTTTCTAATTCCATACAAATGGAACATAAAATATTGGCGTCACATGGAAGTGCTCTCTTAGGATACCAGTATCAATTTTTCAAGGAGGACTTAGATGGAAATAGTACAAAGTGATTATGGTTACTTTAGTATCAAGAATCTACCAACACAAAAAGAATTACAAACGTATTATTCACAGAAATACTATCAAGAAGAGAGTATTCAATATTCACATGAATATACTCATGATGAATTACAATACTTTAAATCTAAAGCAGAAGTAGCTCAACATATATTTGATAATTTATACTTCCAACAAAGTAACAATTTTCTTGATATAGGTACTGGAGAGGGCTTTTTTGCAAAAAATTTTCATGATAACAATTGGGATGTAACAACTTTAGACTATTCAGCATACGGAATAAACTACCATAATCCAGAGTTGCTGCACACTTTAATACAAGGAGATCTCTTTCAATCTATTGAAGGTCTATGTCAAAATCAAGAAAAATATTTTAATTTCATTAATTTATCTAATATTTTGGAACATGTAATTGACCCTATACACCTACTTAAAAAAATAAAATCCTTACTTTCAGATAAATCTTTATTACGGATTTCAGTACCTAATGATTACTCTGCATTTCAAGATTTTTTATTAAGCAAAAACTACACAACCAATACATGGCTATGCCCACCTGAGCATTTACATTATTTTACTTTTAATTCTCTTGCAAAGCTTTTGAAAAGCTTAGGTTATGAAATTATTATGAAAATGGGTGAATTTCCTATTGAACTCTACCTAACAAATAATGCTTCTAATTATGTAAAAGATAAAGAAGTGGGTAAACTTGCTCATACTTCTAGAGTAGAAGTTGATAACTTTTTGTACAATCAAGGAATTGAAAACTATATTAATTACTATAAAGCATGTGCAGAGATTGGTTTAACAAGGCAAGTAGTTATATATGCAAAAGCAATATAGGATAACATAATGAAAATAGGTAACTTTGATTTAAATACAGATGGAACATTTATCATTGCCGAACTTAGTGCAAACCATGGGAAGGAAATTTCTATTGCAAAAGAAACAATTAAGGCGGCAAAAGAAATTGGTGCGAATGCTATAAAATTACAAACTTATACAGCAGAAACTCTAACCTTAAATTGTGAGCATAATGAGTTTATTGTGAAAGGTGGTACTCTCTGGGACAATAGAAAACTTTTTGATTTATATCAAGAAGCACATTTACCCTGGGAATGGCATCAAGAGTTATTTGAATACGCGAGAGAAATTGGTCTTGACATATTCTCTACACCATTTGACAAGACAGCTGTTGATTTTTTAGAACAATTCAATCCATCTGCTTATAAAATTGCTTCATTCGAAATAACAGATTATGAACTCATTAGATATACTGCTTCAAAAATGAAACCTATCATTATTTCAACAGGAATTGCTACAATAGACGAAATACAAGATGCTGTTGAAATTTGTAGAGAAGCAGGAAATCATAACATCATACTACTCAAATGTACTAGTTCTTATCCAGCACCTCTTGAAGATGCAAATCTAAAAACTATACCAAATTTAGCTCAAACATTTGGTGTAATTTCAGGTTTTTCAGATCATACATTGGGTGTTACTGCCCCTACAGTTGCAGTAGCACTGGGAGCAAGAGTAATCGAAAAGCATTTTATGCTAGATAAATCTGTTGGTGGTCCGGATTGCGAATTTTCTCTAAATAAAAATGAATTTGCGCAAATGATTCAAGTTATAAGAGATACAGAAAAACTTTTAGGCAAGGTTAATTATAAGATGACTTCTTCCAAAGAAAAAAGTAGATGTTTTTCAAGAAGTCTTTATACATCTAAAAACATCAAAAAGGGTGAAAAATTCACTGAAGAAAATATTAAAAGTGTACGTCCTGCTAATGGAATGCACCCTAAACATTTAAATACAGTACTGACCAAAAATGCAAAAAACAATATACCAAAACACACACCTTTATCATTTGAGTTAATGGATAGTAAAGAATTATGATCTATTGCAAGAAATGCTTAACTACCGACTTAAGACCAAATGCCTTGTTTTATGATCAAATTTGCATCGCATGTCAATTTTCTGATGTAGAAGCATCAGAAACATTTAATGTAAAATTAAACATTCTAAAAGACAAAATAAAAAAGACTAAACAAAATAAAAAAAGTGATTATGACTGTATTATTGGCGTTAGTGGAGGGAAAGATAGTAGCCGTCAAGCACATTGGGTAAGGGATCGATTAGGCCTTCGACCTTTATTGGTATGTGGAGCATACCCGCCTAGACAAATGTCCCAGGTAGGCGCAAATAATTTATCTAATCTTATTAAAATGGGATTTGATCTCATTGTTGCAACACCTGCTCCACAAAGTGCATCACATTTATCATTAGAATCGTTTATTAAATTTGGTAATATTGCAAAATCAACTGAAATGTCACTGTTTTCTACTGTTCCACGTTTGGCAATTGAACTTGGTATTAATACTATATTTTGGGGTGAAAACCCAGCTCTTCAGGTAGGGGATTCTGCTGTTGAAGGAAATGACCCTTTTGATGGAAATAGTTTAAGAAATCTCAATACACTTACTGATGGAGGTAATTCTTGGATTCATGATTGTTTAGCTAAAAAACACCTTCAGGATCATTATATATATCCAGAAAAATTAGAATTTGATAAAAAGCATATTAATATCTTTTATCTTGGTCCTGCTTGGGATGATTGGAGTAATGATAATAATGCTTTATATGCAGCATTACAAGGTCTTGAGCTTAGACCAGGAGAAGAATCTATTACCGGGGATATATCAAATGCTTCAATGCTTGATGAACAATTTATTCATATTAACTTTATGCTTAAATATTATAAGTATGGTTTTGGACTAGCCACAGATTTTATCAATCAAAGAATTAGAGCACAAATAATATCAAGAGATGAAGGTATAAAAATAGTGGAACAATTTGATGGTGTTTGTTCTGAAGAAATTATTAAAGACTATTGTATGTATGTTGGTATAACATCTATTGACTTTTGGAATATTGCAAATAAATGGACAAATAAAAAGCTTTTTAATATTCAAAAAGGCAAGAGACCAATAAAAAAATTTAAAGTAGGTACTGATTATGCTTGTTGACATTATCGATATAGGGAGTGGTAATATTAAATCTATTCAAAATTTAATTGAGCACTTAAACGTACAAACAAATATAGTCAGAAAAACATCTGATCTTAAATCAAACCTTATAATATTACCCGGTGTTGGATCAGCAGGTTCATATATGAAAAGATTAAAAGAAAAAGAATTTGACAAAGCAATACTCCATCATATAAATAATAACGGTAGATTATTAGGTATATGTCTTGGTTTTCAAATATTAGGTCATTATTCAGAAGAAGACAATGGAGTAGAGGGATTAGGTATCTTAAATTCTCATACAAAAAAACTACTTAACTCAACACATAATGGCTGGGAAAACTTTGACTTTAAAACAAATGAGATGAAAAATCAATCTTTTAATAGCCAATTAAAACTCACAAGAAAAAAAAATATTCGAGGGAGAGTCTTTTATAACCATGAATATGCTGTTGTTAATCATGAAGAAAAAGCATACACGAAAACTATATCTGATCAATATAATCAGTATAGTTCTATAACAATAAAAGAAAACATAATCGGTTTGCAGTTTCATCCGGAAAAAAGTCAACAAACTGGATTAAACCTTATCTCTATGATTTTATAAGGAGTAGTATGAGAATTGGATCAAGTATAATCTTATTAAATGGTTATTGTTATCAATCCTATAATTGGAGATATTTAAGACCATTAGGCAAATTACAAAATGCTATAGATTTTTTAGAGGCCTACGAGTGCGATGAAATAACTATTATTAGACCAATTAGAGATATAGACACGATAGAATCTTTTCAAAAAGATATTGATGAGATTTCAAAACTAAAGTGTATGACTCCCTTAAGCTTTGGCGGAGGTCTGAGAGATATTAAACATATTGATATGTTACATAATTTACCCATTGAGCGTTTAGTTTTTTCTTCTGCATTTATCCATACTAACATTGATATTATTCATTATGCAACCAATTTGTATGGACACCAAGCAATTCAGTGCATGCTACCATTTACACTTAAAAACAATACTGTACAAATTTTTTCATCGAGTTTAAATAAATTTATACCTTATGACTCTATCAATGTTGAATTTATTCAAGAATATGCAAATGAAATTATTTTATTAGATATACAAAACGAAGGCTTATCTAATAAGTTTACCGATAGAATACTAAAAAAAATTAAAATTAAAAATTCAAAACTTATTATTTCTGGAGGAGTAGGCAAAGAAACTATAGGCCTATGTGAAAAACAAAATATAGCATCAATACTTATTGATAACAAAGTGCTCCATGAAGAATATTCAATCAAAGGCTATCGTCATGTATAAACAATGTAGTAAATGTTTATATGATACAAATCATCCTTTCGGATTATCAATATATCATAACGAATGTTCTGGCTGTTCAACTCATTTAGAAAAATATTCTATAAATTGGAATCAAAAAGAAGAAGAACTTCGAAGTATCGTAAAGGAAGTTAAAAAGAAAAGTCGAACTTATGATTGTATTGTCCCTGTTATTGGGGATGCAGAAGATTATTATGTTTTGTTAAAAACTATAGAACTTGGCTTAAATCCTTTAGTGATCTGCGTTAATGATTATTTTAAAAATGATATTGGTTGGCATAATCTTCATCAACTTATTACCTATTTTGATGTTGACTCTATTGTTTTTAATCCTGACATAAGAGTATATAAAGATTTAGTGAGAACTTCACTTCGAAAATACGAGCATATACTATTGCCTTTCTTAACGCTACATACATCATTTCCAATTCATATTGCTAAAGATAGAAAGATTCCCTTAATTATATGGGGGCAGCATCAAGCGATAGAACAAGTTGGCAAATTTTCACATCATGATAAAGTTCAGATGAGTGCTTGGAGTCGTAAAGAACATGACTTGTTTGGAATAGATACCAATACATTAATTGGAAATGGTGCTCAAGTTCAAGAGAGAGACCTTAACTATTATCAATATCCATCTATTTCAAAACTAGAAAGTAGTGGCATAAAAGGAATTTATTTAAGTAACTATATGAAATGGGATCCCTTAAAACAAAATACTCAAATGATAAAATTTGGATTTATGCCTCAACACAATACATCAAGTTTTGATATATATGAGAGAGCTGGTAGTTCTGTTTATTATCAATTTCATGACTTGCTAAAATATAAAAGAGTGGGCTATCGTAAAATAAGAGATCATTTAGTCAGAGAAATAAGACATGGAAGAATTACTAAAATAGAAGCTCAGCAACTAGAAATCCAATATAATAATTCTCAAGTAGATGTCCATCAATTTTTTCATTGGTTAGACATGAGTAAGAGCGGTATAGAATGGTTTATTTTACATAAGCTTCAAGGTTTTGAGAACCTATTGGGAGATCATCAAATGACAAATATTGAACTTCCAAAAAAATTAGATTCATTATGTAAAGGCGGGAAGAATCAAAAAAATGATTTTATTATATTTGGGAAAGGTATATAATGAATATAGAAAAAAACTTAAACACACCAAAGGAGTTATATATGTTTAAAGAAAATGATATTAGACCATTTAATTTTAAAGAAAAACATGAAAAAATGTTTCAACAAGACTTAGCATATTTAATAGAGAAAAAAAATAATTTTATTGATGTTGATTGTCCTGTTTGTTCTACAAAGAACACTCATATTAAATTTATAAAGCATAGCTTTTCATATCTAGAATGTATGTATTGTAGTATGTTATATATTTCCCCTAGACCAACATTCGATATTTTAAAAGACTTTTACAGTAGTTCAGTAAACTATAAGTTTTTTAATGATTATATTTTTCCTGCCTCAAAAGAAATTCGTAGAGAAAAGATATTTATCCCGAGAGTCAATCAAGTATTAAAAGCTTGTAAAGAAAAAAATATCGCAACAACCAATATACTAGAGATAGGAGCAGGCTACGGCTTGTTCCTTGAAGAAATGAGTAAAAGAGATATTTTTAAAAAAATTGTTGGTATAGAAGCTTCTGACTCTTTACATAAACGTTCAATAGAAATGGGCTTTGATGTTTATAATGGTATTTTTGAAGAACTAGATATTAATGATACTTTCGATGTAATAGTCTCTTTTGAAGTTATTGAGCATATATTTGATCCAAAAAGTGTTTTAAAAAAAATATTTCATCTCCTAGATAAAAACGGTATGCTTGTAATGACTTTCCCTAACTATAATGGATTTGATATTAGCACCCTTATGGATGCATCTGACTCAGTAGAAATGGAACATCTTAATTATTTTAATGAAAAATCTATCAAAATTTTACTCGAAGAGATAGGATTTCAAGATATTTCTATCTCGACTCCAGGGGTAATGGATGTTGATTTGGTACGAAACAAAATTTTAGAAAATAAATATGAAGCAAACTCTTTTCTTAAGGATCTATGCGTAGAACGATATGATGAACTTGGGACTAAATTTCAAGAGTTTTTAATTGCCAATAACTTATCTTCGAATATGATGATTATTGCAATAAAATAATTATTTATTTGGAATAATATTTGCTATCTCTTTAAAAATAGAGGATGTAACATGAAACAATTTGAAACAGAGCAAGAAAATTTTTGGTCAGGAGATTTTGGGACAGACTATATCCAACGAAATCAAGGTAATACTTTAATAGCTTCAAATATTATGATGCTATCAAAAACCATTCAAAAAACTTCAAAAATTAAAAGTGTAATTGAATTTGGTTCAAATATCGGATTAAATATTAAAGCGCTAGAACAGTTACTTCCTAGTGCAAGTCTATCCGCTGTCGAAATAAACAAAGACGCGGCTTTAATTGTAAAGAGCACTACTTCAGCTAATGTATACAACACTTCTCTCTTTGACTTTAAAGTTGATTTTCAAAGGGATCTTTCATTTACCAAAGGAGTTCTAATACATATTAACCCTGATTTACTTCCTTTAGCATATGATAAACTCTATAACGCAAGTTCTAAATACATATTAATGGTAGAATATTATGATCCTAACCCTGTACAAGTAGTGTATAGGGGACATCAAAAAAAACTTTTCAAACGTGATTTCCCTGGTGAATTCATGTCTCGTTTCCCTGATGTAGAATTAATTGATTATGGATTTTTTTATCATAAGGATCCTCATGCTGACCGAGATGACTCAAACTGGTTTTTAATGGAAAAGAAAAATTAAATATGAATGAAATAAATCATCAAGCTATTACAACTTATCAAAATAATTTACAATATTTCCAAAAGAATCATCCTCAACTATATCAAAGATTAAATGCTCTAGAGAATAACATCGCAAATAATATCTACCAAGAGCAATACTCACTAGAGTATAAAGATGGCTATTTTGATGCCCGAAATCTCATTACCAATGAATGGCTCTATGGTATGAATAGCATAGATTACAGTGAAAGTATAACAGATGCATTAACACTAAGTAAGCAAGGTTCTATTTTCGAGGGACAAAGATTCATAGGCTATCATCCACAAATGCTAGCAGAACTTGATGAGATGCCATTAGAGTTTAAAAATGGTTACTGGGGAGCAATAAAACCCATTTATTACAATTTTGAGTATGCTAATAAAGAAACAACAAGATTAAAAGAAATAAATAAAGTTTTATTTTTAGATGTACGACTAGGGCTTCATCTGTCTTCAATTATTCAAAAGTTCCACTCTAGATATATCTTTGTGTATGAAAAAGGTTTAGAGGTATTTAGATTATCACTTTTTACAACGTCCTATTCTGAAATGGCAAAATCTTGCAAGTTCTACTTTAGCATTGAAGATAATGAATCAGAATCAAAAGAAAATTTTTTGCCTTTCATACAAGAAAACAACCAATTTAATCTATATATTAAACATATAACCTTAACACAAGACTACTTTGAAGATTTACAAAAATTACAACTCCATATATTTTCTCAAGACTATATGCAATACTCATACGCAACCCTACTTTTAAATTATATTGACAGTCCCTATTATTTACAACAATCTTATTCCTATCTTAATGTTTCTCACAAATACCTTAACTCTATATTTTCTAAAAAGCCTGTACTATTACTCTTCTCTGGACCATCAACATTAAAAAATATAGAATTTATAAAAAAGGAAAAAGATAAGTTTATTATCGTATCTCCTCTCTCTGCTTGTAAACTTTTGCACAAATTCTCAATCACACCAGATATTGTTATGCACATTGATCCACAGGATGAGCAATCACTACTCTTAACATATGGAATCGAAAAAGAGTTTTTTAAAAAGAGTTTGTTTCTCTTCTCCTCAACTGTACATAAACATGTAACTCAATATTTTACAAAAGAAAATACTTTTATTATACCAAATATGCAAGGATTTAAAAAAGACTTCTATGCCTTAACAGCGAATAGTGTTGGAGAGTATACATATGCTCTAATGCTCCTCTTTGATGTTAAAAAATTATATCTTCTAGGTATAGATATGGCACTTGACGCTCAAACACTTCAAACACATAATGAATATCATCATGCCTCTAAAGTTGGAAAGAATGACACAAATATTATCACTCAAAAAATAAGTTATGTTCCAGGAAACTTTAGACCTCTTGCCCCAACGACGAGTGAATTCACAGGTTCTCTGGAACACTTTAAAGTATTTTCATCTGTACTTAAAGATGTATCTCAAGAAGCTTTTAACCTTAGTGACGGAGCAAAACTAAATGGATGTGAACCTTTACATGCAGAAGAACTAGATACAACTTCTTTTGAAATATTAGATAAGTCTGATCTGCATAATATTTTGAAAGATTTTTTCTATTCTATAGGGTCAAATGAATTTAGAGAAGTTGATAAAGACTTAATTAGATATCAAATAAATCGAGCTAGTCACTTACTTAAGATCGTTAAAAAATATAAAGGTAAAACTTATAATAATTCCGAAGAGTATCTCGCTAACTTACTTAAATTATCTTCAAAACTGACAGAAGCGAATGAGGGAGATCAATTACTTTCCAAGATTTATCGTTATTATCTTCAAATGATTCCAAGTTATATTTTTGATATTTTTAATACGCAAGAGTTAATAGATGAAACTAAACATATAAAGAATATAGATACTATCTTACTCAAAGAACTTCAACGTATAGGAAATCTTTTTATTGATAGACTAAAAAAATATCTCGAGTAATTTTGAGGAAATAAAAAAAGCCAAAGACCTAAAGGTCTTTGGCTTGGAAAATGTAAAAGTTAAGAGCTATTACTATTGTAATAATCTCATCACGTTTTGTTGTACAGCGTTTGCTTGACTCATTGCATAAGATCCAGACTGAGCTAGGATATTAAATTTAGAGAAGTTTGCGCTTTCTGCTGCGAAGTCTACATCACGGATGTTAGACTCAGCTGCTTTTACATTTACTTGAGTAACAGAAATGTTGTTAATAGTTGAAACAACTTGATTTTGAGTAGAACCTAGTTCTGAACGAATAGAATCAAGATTACCAATAGCTGCACTAACAGTATCGATTGCTTTCATGGCACCTTCAAGCGTTGTTACATCAATATCAGAAAGATTACTAAAGTTAGTGTTACTTAAACCTACTGTTCCAGAGTTTTCAGTATTTACAGCAAGTTTAGAACCTGCTTTTAAAGTACTCTCTGCTTTTAACATCATATCTGTTGAAAGTGTTGTATCAGTACTTGTAAGTAAATCACTACTTAATACATCCCCTGCTTGAAGATCTACTGTTGTAATTGCAGCATTTGCACCATAACCGTCAGTAACTGTTGGAGCTGAAACATTCACTAATGTATTCGCAGCAGTCGCACTAACTACAGTTGCTGATAAATCCGCTTTATCTCCACCTGTTGTTGCAGTAAATGCTATTTCTGTAGTACTCGCTGATGTTGCAGTATAGTTACCCGTTGCTGCACCTGTCATTGCTAAT
>NZ_JBLHOE010000016.1:0-52443 GCF_047622445.1 Sulfurimonas sp. | reverse complement strand
GCAGGAACAGCTTTCACATCTGTTTTCTCAGCAGAAACTGCTTTCACATCTGTTTTCTCAGCAGAAACTGCTTTCACATCTGTTTTCTCAGCAGGAACAGCTTTCACATCTGTTTTCTCAGCAGGAACTGCTTTCACATCTGTTTTCTCAGCATGCATTGGTTTTATATCTGTTTTCTCAGCATGTACTGGTTTCACATCTGTTTTTAGAATACTTTTATTCTCTTGCTTAACTGCTACTTCTAAGCCCTTAGTACTTCCTCTTACCTCTTCAAGTGTTATTTTACTCATATCTATCCCAAACGTTTTAGCCATTTGAGTTAAACCTTTAAGTGTTTTAGGTAAGTCTTTAACTTCAGATTTTTTATATTCTACACTTTGAAGAATTTTATCTTTTAAAAATTGTTTTGCATCAGCTATTAAAGTTTTTAATTCTACCACACTCAGATTCTGTGTTATTTTAGGGTTAAGTTCTAAGGGCTTTATATCTTCAGTAAGAACTGTCTTCTCATCAGAATTTTTTAGTAAAGAAGACAGAGTATCTTTTGAAGATATCAACTTCACATCTTTGAGAGTTTTTACATCTTTTTCTCCCCCTCCCAAAGCTACAACAAAGGATCCATTTTGAACACCCTGTTCATCCTTAGTAGTCTTTGCCCCACGTAATAGTTCAGAAAAAGAAAGAGTTGGTTTTTCATCTTTTAGATTAGCAGAACCTAGAAGCGATGGTGCTACTGATTCAGCTTTTATGTCTACTAAAATCATCTTGATCTCCTATATAATATCTCATATTTTAAATAATTAAAGCATTATGTATTCCAATAAAAAAATATTATATTTTGCATTTAGATATTTTATGCCATACTACGTTTCATGAAAAAGCTCTTTATTTTACTTACTCCTATCCTTGTCATTGCTATAAGCCCTTTTGAGACACCAAAAGAATACCATTTAGATTTATCAAAATTTGATACAAAAAGGACAGAAGAAAATATAAAAGCGATGGAAAATAAAACAGTTATATGTAGATATGTGTGTGATAAGAAGATATACAAAGAACAAAAGATAGCTGATGCTATCTTCTTTTATAAAAATACTGCTAAATAACTTTAGCAAACCTATCAAGACAAGGTAGGTCATACTTCCAGAAGACACTTACGCTATCTTGCATTGCGCCAAGTAAGTCTTCTGGTTTCTCGCCATCCGCTGGATAAGAAAGTAAAAAAGAATTTAGAAATTTAGCAAAAGCTTCATCAAACATTTTCTTGACTATTTCCGCTCCATACTTATCAGTATAAGGAAGAACAAAAAAGTAATTTTTCTCATGATTCACAATAGAGTCAGACGTTCTTAAAATATTTTCTAAGGCATAATCTATAACATCTTGATCTATCCCTTCTAAGTTGCAATACAAAATAGTAAAGCTCTCAGCACGATTTTCATCAAGTCTATCTGCTATGCCAATATTTAAAGCGAGGAGTTGTTTAAAATCTATAAATGAAAAATGTATACCAGCCATAATTGTCATTCCTTGATAAGTTGAAATTATATAAGCATAGTATAACAAAAAATATTTAGATAATTGTGAAAGGATGAATTGCATCATGTGATTGAAGTGCTAAAGCACGGACTTCATCATCATGATACAAAATAGTGTAACTATTCTCTACACTTGTATTACAATATGGAGTGCTACTTTAGTTAGCAGCCCTTCATCTTCATCACGTTCATGGAACTTCCTTCTTGTAACACAAGAATCTCATCTTAGGAAAAATCAATCCCCAAATGACACCAGTTCACCTCGTTTTAGTTTCGCAATTTTACCGCGAAATTTGCGAATATAGAAACTTTTCTCTTCGAAAGATATATCTGTTCTTAACTGTACTCTTTTATACTCACCACTATAGTAGTTCATCAAAAAAGTAAGGAGTTCAGCTTTAAGAGCATCTTCATCTTGAAGCACATGAATGCTTTCATCAACTAAAATCGCCATAAGTTCTGGTAAATCAGTCTGATTAGTAAGTGCTAAATTAAATTCATGTGAATGAAACATTAAAAGGGATGGATCTAAAACATCTAAAACCATGTCTACAAAATGTGGTTTTTCTATTACCGTTTTTATAAGTGAAAGTTCCCACATATCCTTATGTGTATTTTTCTGCATACGTGGTGTATTTTGCTGCGTATTAGTTGTGTTAGTAACTTTTAAAAGTGATGGATTCACACCTAAACCACCCAAACGCGAAGCGAGATATATTTTATATTCTTCTTGAAGAAGCGGAGAAAGTGTCTTAAGGTATGCTAAGCCTTCATTCATACACGATTCTTTTGCCTTAGGATCTCGTAAATCATACAAAGATAAAATTTCATCCAAAACAAACTCAATAAAAGGCTTAGGTAAACGGAACATATTTGCCAGTGCTTCCACTTCACCGTTATACACCATATCAGCAGGATCAAGTCCCGCGCCAAAAATAATCACACCACCAGTAAATCCACCAACACTTAATAGTCTTGATGCTTTAAGCGCCGCCGCACGACCAGCCTTATCTCCATCATAAGCCATAATAACTTTAGGTTCACCCTTTCTTAAAAGTGGAAGGTGTTCAGGTGTGAGTGCAGTACCTAAAGTTGCAACTGCATTTGTAAAACCAGCTTGATGAAGCATAATAACATCAAGGTAACCCTCTGTTATAATAATCTCTTTTTGTTTGTATAAGGTTTGTTTTGCATGATGGTACGCATATAAAAGACGAGATTTATTAAAAAATGGCGTTTCTGGTGAATTTACATACTTAGCTTGGTGTCCTGTTATGGTTCGCCCACCAAAACCAACTATAGAACCGTTAGCTGAATGAATAGGAAAAGTTACCCGCTCAACAAATCGTGCAAAATTACGTCCATCTGCAAATCCAACTACACCCATATCTACGGATTCAGGCATTGTAAAACCATTTGATTTTATAAAATTAATTGTACCGTTAGAATCAGGGGCATAACCAATACCAAACTTTTCAACACTGCCCTCATAAATCCCACGTTCTCTTACATAATCGTTTGCTGTTTGTTTTGAAGATAAAAGAGAACTATACCATTCTTGGAGTTTGTCCATAACTTGAGAGCGGGGTTTGTTATGTTTGTTATCTGTATAAGAAAGAGTAAAGTTATATGTATCAGCAAGTTTTTCTAAGGCTTCTGGGTAACTAAGTTTTTCGTACTCCATAACAAACTTTAGAGAATCACCACCAGCACCACATCCAAAACAATGATAAATCTGCTTTTGAGGGCTTACTACAAACGAAGGTGATTTTTCATCATGAAAAGGACAAGGAGACTTATAGTTCACCCCTGCCTTTTTTAACTCCACATAAGAGCCTACAACATCAACAACATCAAGTCGTGCCTTTAGGGCTTCTATAGAGTCTTGGGTAATCATAAAAGGATTATATCTTTGCTCCCATTAAAAACTACTTCTTACTACCACTAATTATACGAGAGATGATTCCTTCCTCCTCTCCTAGTTCAGCGATAATCACGCCAGCAATATGTACTACTGTAAAAAATAAAATAAAGTTAAATACAAGTTCATGTATCTCTTTAATATCATGAGTTAACTCTTTTGAAATTGCAATCTCCTCATGAAATGTAAGTACTAATCCACTTACAGCCATAAAAAATAGTGTAAAATAAAATAACCAATATAATACTTCAACAGCTTTTTTATGTAAGCTCAGCGATGCAAATTTTTCTTTAGTCATAGCCTTTGTGAAAAATAAGTAGATTCTATATACAAGTAACAATGTAAGTGCGTAGCCTAAAATAATATGCCACTCCCACATACCTGCACGTATAGCCTTAGCTAGAATTTTTGCTTGTTCTGCGCTAATCTCTATATCAAACTCTAAAAGTTTATTCATTAAAATCTCAGAATTGCTTCTCCAGCTTAAAAATGTTTTTCTTAAAAAAACAGTCCCAAGCAGTCCTAAAACAACAATCGCATTTAACCAATGCCATAATCTAAAAGATACAGAATACTTCATAATAATTTCCTTCTAGCTAAGTATATCAACCTTATGTAACTTAAGTAGCATACAAAAATATTTGAATACGTAATAATTACACTATCAATAACAAAACAAAGGATTTACAATGTGTTTTAACGCAGGACCACTCGACAGAGCATTAAGAATTTCAATAGGTATAGGTTTAATAGTGTATGGTTTAGGTACCAGTAACATACTTTTAGCAGTAGTTGGGTTAGTTCCATTACTTACGGGGGCTATAGGATTTTGTCCTTTTTATCCTCTTTTAAAGATTAATACTGGTTGTAAAAAAGATTAATTAAAGTTAAACTTATTCTAGTGTGCTACATTTTTCCTACACTAATTTTATTATATTTTTCAAGTACAATTCGAATATGAGTAATATATATAATAAATATCCCTGGGTGGTAGTCTTAATAATATTGTTAATGTCATCGGTAAGTATTGGGGTTATTCTCTATAGTTTTAACCTTGGTAATAAAATGACAGCAAAACATTCTGTCTTAGTAGATGCGACAATGGAAGCAAAACTTGAATTAACTAGAGCATATCTTTGGCATGAGAAACTAATGCGTGGAGATAAAAGTGTAAAAAAGTCTCAAATCAATGGTAATGTTATGCAAGCTAAGTGGTATTTAAATGCTATGATTAAAGGTGGAGCGAACAAAGAAGGAATCTTCCTGCCAATTGACGAGGATTTTCCTTCGATAAGAACACATATCAAAGAAGCTTTACTACTCACTAATCATTTCGAAAAACTAACTTACAAAAAAATTACAAATAAAAAAATTTTATCTGTAGGTTCTACTTCAAATATAGAGTACGATGAAGTTTTTAATAAGGCTATAGTTAAAATTGACACTGTAGAGGGTGAATTACAAAATATAATTGCTAAAGATTTGGTGTATTATCTTTTTATTAGAGATATCCTTATACTAGTAATCATAGCTATAAATATTTTTGTTCTTATTTCTTACCGGACAATTTTAAAATTTCAAAAGGATTGGTTCTTAAAATACTTCCGAGTTGAAGATGAAAAAAACACTTTAAAAAAACTATATAAAGAACTTCAAGAAGCTCAAGTAATCATCGATAAATATGTTCCCCTTTCCCGTACAGATATTGATGGTAATATTACCCATGTAAATACGGCCATGTGTGAGTTAACAGGATATAAAAAAGATAAACTCATCGGAAAAAACCATAGGATTCTTCGTTTTCCAACTGAAAAAAAAGAACTTTATCAAGATATGTGGAAGAAAATTACATCTGGTGACATATGGGAAAAAGAAATTAAAAATATAAACAAGCATGGAGAAGTATTCTGGACTAATCTTCATATTCATCCTCTGTCTAATTCTGATAATAATATTATAGGTTACCAATCACTCCGTGAGAATATTACAGAGAGAAAAGAGTTGGAATATTTATCGTCTCATGATAAGTTGACTTCTCTTTTTAATCGATATCACTTCGACGAAGTACTAAAATATGAGATTGAACAATATAAACGTTATTGCAATACTTTTTCTCTCTCTATGCTAGATCTAGATTATTTTAAAAAAGTAAATGACACTTATGGTCATCAAATTGGAGATGATGTTTTAGTCCAAAGTGTTAACATAATGAAAAATGCAATTCGAGAAAGTGATGTACTTGCAAGATGGGGTGGCGAAGAATTTGTTTTACTCCTTCCACATACAAATAAAGATGAAGCAAAAATAGTGCTTGAAAAAATACGCACATCACTTGAAAACTATACATTTGAAACTGTTGGTCACATTACTATAAGCGGTGGATTATCAGAAATAAGTAAGAATGACAATTCTATTTCATTATTGAAAAGAATTGATGATGCCCTTTATGAAGCTAAAGATAGTGGTAGAAACCAAATAATTGTATATTCATAATTTATAAAATATCTTAATTCTGATTCTTTCATGATATACTCCATATTGCGGAGAAACATATGAACTTAGAGAGCTATTCTTTTTATAATAAACTTGATTCTAATACTTTAGAATTTTTAAAAAAACACCTCACACCAATCAAAGTACCAAAGAACAATATTTTATTTTTTCAAGGTGATGTATGCGATAATATTCTTTTTTTGACTTCGGGAAAAGTACGTCTTTATATACAATCAGCTGATGCAGATGAGATCACATTGTATCAGCTAAAGGAAGGTGAGCAGTGCATCATAAATACAGCTTCAAGTATTTCTCAAACTGAGGCTATAGGCTCTGCTGTTACAGTTACTGATATTGAAGGGTATCTTTTAGATACTTCTAGTGTCAAAGCACTAGCATCAATGAGCGATGTATACCAAAGCTTTCTTTTTTCCATCTACACACTGCGAATAAGTGCCTTAGCGAAACTTGTAAATGACATAAAATTTAAAAAACTTGATGAACGTATACTAGATTGGTTAAAGAGTCAAAAGAGTAAGACTATTGAAACAACACATGAAACTATTGCCAATGAGCTTGGAAGTACTCGAGTCGTTGTAAGTAGAGTTTTAAAAGAACTAGAAAACACTCAAAAAGTTACATTAACACGAGGATGTATTACTTTATACTAATAAGATTATATAATTAATCTCATAATTGTGATATACTAGACAACTTAAAAAAAACAAGGAAAATCAATGAAAAAAATTCTACTTAGCTCTCTTTTAGTGTTAAGCACATCTCTATTTGCTGCTCCTAAAGAAACAAAAATGCTACCTATCTTTACACAAGGATATTGCGCAGCTCCAACTGTTGCTCTTATGGGTGGTTATGGAAAATACTCAGGTGCCAACAATGGTACTGCTATGTACGGTATCGAGCTTGGTTTTGCTTGTCCAGTATTTCAAATTAAAGATTTAGAAATCAATCAAGTTTTAAGTCTTGTACATTCAGACAAAGATGGTCTAGAAACAAATACTTTAGAGATGAATCCTAGAATCATGTTTGACTTAAACAATAAAACAAAGTTTGGTTTTGGACCAGGTCTTGGTGTTATATTTGCTGAAAGTAACGGAAAGAAAGATGAAGTATTTGGTCTAAACTTTGGTGCATCACTTAACTACCAAATCTCTTCTGATATGTTTATAGGTATAGAAAGTAGATACCAATGGGCTGGAGATGCACAATTTGCAGCTGGCACAAAAACAAATATGAATAACTCAAGAACAATGATTAAAGTTGGTACAAGTTTCTAAGTCTCTTTGTAAACTAAGAAGATTTAGCTATAATTTCAACTCGACAAAATTTAAAAGAAAGTGGGTGATGTGATATGCCAGGTATCGTACTACGTAGTGATGATAATTTTGATGCATCTTACCGCCGTTTCAAGAAGCAGACTGACCGTAACTTAATAGTTACCGAAGCTCGTGCTCGCCGTTTCCATGAAACGGAAACTGAAAAGCGTAAGAAATTCAAAATAGCTTCTCGTAAGAAAATGCTAAAGCGTCTTTATATGATGAGACGTTACGAATCACGCCTATAAGATAAGCCTTCGGGCTTAACTTACCTAAACAAGGGACTTAAAAGACTCTCTAAAAATTACTTTTCACGCCTATCCTCTACCTCATTTATACCCATTAAAAAATAAACACCTATTATGAAAGTTGCTTACGAAATCCATCTTTAAATGCCTTCATCCTCGGAAGAGTTATCATACCCATAGCAGATGAACTCAATTTTTTAGTCTCTACATATACTTTTTCGCTTGGAGTATCTAAAGCTAGAGAGATCAGTTCGCAAACGCTATCCTCAAAAAAATCAGTTTTTTTATCTATAATGGCATCATAAAGAGCCATAAAAACACTTTTTTCATAATCATTCATTTTACAAGAACCATCAACAATTCTTAAAGAGATAGTAATCGCGCAAACTTTTTCAAAATCATCTAAACTATTAGCGATTATATCAATACTTTTATCTTGATTATTCATTTAAATATGTAACCTTCTTGATAGTTGTTATTATTTTATCATAAGCAATTTTACAATGCCATTTAGTTTACAGCACTTTGGGTAATACATCATTAATAATTGATATTTTACACTCACTTTTTATTCATTCTCAGGCTCGTCTTTAATCTATTTTTATAGGTTAAAAAATATTGAAGAAAGACTTACTACATATAATATGATTTGTATATGACTAATCAAAAAATGAGATACTGTCATAAATAATTCAATTATTTATACTATTAATTCCAATAAGCAATAATATTACTAGAACCACCTAGAGCAGAACCAGAATACACTATTTCAAAACACGATCTAGAAGAACCTACTCCATAAGCTTTTGATACAACTCCTGGACTAGGAGTACTTTGTATCGGGTTAGTAAATCCATAATCAGTACAACTAGTTGCACTCGATGTTGTAGTCGATGTAAATCCAGAAAAATTTTGATATGCACTTGTAACTATTGGTACTGCAAATTCTCCTATACCTTTGAAAATATATATCCCAGAATATTCACTTAAATTCAAACCTGTTAGAACAGGTAAATTTGCCCAATTTGAAACAATAGAACTTATAGCACTTGGATCATTAAGAATCCCTTGTAACCTACCTAGAGCAGCTGTCACAGTTTCTCTACTAATCCCTATTCCACTTAAAATATTGATAGAAGCTCTATAAGCATCATCATTCTCGGGATTCTGTGAATTTAGTACATTTGTTAAGATCCCTAAATTTTCAGTAAAATATGTAGCTACTTCTACCTTATTTGAAATAAGAGCTTGTCTTTCAACTGCTGCTGCTAATTCTGCATCTGATAATTCTGGAAAGTTCTCAGATGTTAAGTCTAGCGTTAAAGATAACTCCATAAATTCAGCTACCATATCACTTCTTGATTTCGCATTGTCTAGTAGATCTCTCCAATATGCTACACCAACTGCATCCCCTTCTTGTCCTAAAGAGTTTTGATAAATTGCTTGAACGAATGCTTCATTACCCATACTATCATATGTACTAGTAAAAGTTGGATGCGTCGCAAATCCTGCAGAAAGTTGCTTAAGCACATCTAATGTATTTTCGCCTCTTTGTGCTGCTGTATTTCCTAAACCATTCCAGTAACTCAATCCTTCTTCATCTGCTGCACGGTTGAAAAACGATACATATAAACTTATTATTTTATCTTCCAGGGTTACATCTCTTGCCTGAAGTTGTCCAAAAGATAAAGTGATTCCTAAAAAAACTAATAGAAAACTTTTCATTATGTCTCCTTTTTAAAATTGTAGCATATAAGAATTAATAAAATAAAATATTAATTCTTATATACTATTCAACACAAACTCTTTAGTATCAATACGCTTAAACATATATGGATGTTTCCATTTTTGAAAGAGGAGTAAAAACTATATACTCCTTTTCTTAATTATGTCAAAAAATCTACTCAAAGATACTATCACAATATAGTGATATAACGATTATTTTACAGTTTTCCATACATCTCTTTATAAAGTGTAATTGCGTGTCTGTCGCTCATATGAGCAATATAGTCAGCTATAACTCTATGCTTTTTTCTAGTACTTAACTGCTTATAAAAATACTTTGGAAGCATTTTTTCCTCTTCCATTAGTCCCTTATATAAACCTCTAACAGCCTGTTTGCCTGCGTACATTTTTGTAACAATATTTTGATGTTGGTAAAGTTTCGTAAAAAGTAATTTTTTAAGTTTTTTAAGTTTTGTCTCAAGTTCTTTGTTTAAACCTATAGGGATTTCATCTTTTGCATCAAAAGTAGCACTTTGCACTTCACTTCCATTGACTCTCTCTCGTGAATATTCTAACAATGAATATACAAGATGATTTATAAAGTGTGAACTAAATCTATAACGGAACATCTCATCGTCTTCATGAGAGATTCCCTCAGCTTCAACTTTTTCTAAGATTTCACAAACAAGTTCACTTTCTTTAAGATCATCAAAACTAATCAATCCAGAATTTACTCCATCATCAATGTCATGACTGGTATACGCTATCTCATCTGCGCGATCGACAATCATTGCCTCAATAGAAGGATGTGTATTGAGATTAAACTGCTCATGAATTTTAGCTGGTAAAAAGCTTTTTTGGTAAGGATACGAATGTTTAAGTATACCTTCTAATGTTGCAAAAGTAAGATTAAGTCCATCAAAATTTTTATATCGTTTTTCTAAAAAGGAGACAACTCTAAAACTTTGAAAATTGTGCTCAAATCCATGACTAAAACCATCTGCTTTTAAACACTCATCTAAAGTATCTCCACCAACATGACCAAAAGGTGTATGTCCTAAGTCATGTGCGAGGGCTATAGACTCTGCTAAAGCTTCATTAAGCCCAAGAGTAGTGGTGATTGAACGAGCAATCTGTGAGACTTCTATGGAGTGCGTTAAACGCGTACGAAAGAAGTCTCCCTCTTGGTTGAGAAAAACTTGCGTTTTATATTCTAACTTTCGAAAAGATGCAGAGTGAATAATTCGATCTCTATCTCGTGCATACGGTGAACGAAAATCTTTATCAATCTTATGGAATCTGTCACTTGCTTTCATCATTCTTTTCCTATATCATTCATTAAGTTTATGCTTTTACTACTTGATTTCTTCCAGCTTTTTTAGCCTTATAAAGTGCATTGTCAGCTCTTTTCATTGTAGCAAAAGGATCTTTATCTTCAGGTTTATTTTGTACTATACCCGCTGAAATCTTCACATAAATTTTCTTGTTAGAGTGTTTCTTTCTAACATCAAAAGCACTTGTAGCAACAATCTCTCTCAAAAGATTAGTATATACATATGCCTGCTCCACCTCTAGTGATGGAAAAAGTATAACAAACTCTTCTCCACCATATCTATACGCTTTACCACCACCTGAGACTTCAGATAATTTTGTAGCTACCATCTTTAAAACATCATCACCTGTATCATGTCCATAGGTATCATTAAATTTTTTGAAGTGATCTATGTCTATCATTGCTAGACTATATTTCATACCAAGTTTTGCCATATCTTCTACGAGTGCACGTCTACCAGGTAAAGAAGTAAGTTCATCATAAAATGCGAGTCTATACGATTCTCTAATAAGAAGTGCAAAAATTATTATAGATATTGCTAAAAGTGATATATCCGTAGCATGCGCCGTCTTTAAAAAATATAAGCCTCCATAAAAGCTAATTACCATTACGAAAAATGATGTATTATAAATGAGATACCTATTAAACAACACAAGCGCTATCAAAATAAAAAGAACCAATAAACCAATAGCAAAAGCCACATCTTTAAGTGGGTAAAAAGATATTGCAAATAGTTTTATATTTATAAAGCTTTGAAGATTTTCACTAGGGTTAAAAATGAAATAGCTAACAATAGCTATTTCAAATACAAAGAATGCTATCTTCGAAGCACCCCAAATAGAAAAAATTCCTCTCTCTTTTAACAATAAAAATATCAATAAATGTAAAGGATATAAAATAGAACTATACATAAAAAGACTTGTAGCATTTTTTGCGCTTAAATACTCAAATCCTATATGCATAAGGATTAAAGGAATAATGATAAAAATAAATTTTGTTCTATTAAAATGCCAAGAAACCCATAAAATAAGTACACTAACAAAATAAAAAATATAGGGAACTAGACTAAATATAATACTAGGAACCTTAGCTTCATTAAATATGATTAACATAAATACGAGGGATATAAATACGGGTGTTATTGTATTTAATGCTATAGATTTTAAAGAATTCATTACTGTCTTATTATGATTTTTTCAAAAACTTTGTAAGAATATGAATTTTCACACCATTAACACGACCTTCAATATGCTCAGCGTCTCCATGAACAAGACCAATATTTCTCACAGCAGTACCACGTTTTGCAGTAAAACCAGTTCCCTTTACATCTAAATCTTTTGTAATAACAACAGTATCTCCAGCTTGCAATATTACACCATTTGCATCTTTATAGACTAATTTTTCCTCCATTTCAAGTCCAGCATCTGCCCAAGCTTTGACATCTTCTTCCATATACATCATATCAACCAAATCTTGACGTCCGAGCTGACTTAAAAGTCTGTAGCTCATCACAGCAACTGCAGGAACTTCGCTCCACATAGAATCGTTTAAACAATTAAAATGATTCTCATCTAGTTCACCATTCTCAATTTGAGAACTACAATTAGAACAAAGATATATAGACTGCTCTTCACTAGTATCTGATGGTGAAACCTCTAAGATATTCACATTCTCATCACTTGCACATAATTCGCATACATTACTTCTATTCATAGATATATTCCTTCTATCAGTTATGCGTGCAATTATAGCTAATTTTATATCTAATGTATGAGGACTAAGAAATCACTTTCGTGTGGAGTTTTTCAAAGTCATTAATAGCTAATGGCTTAGAAAAATAGTACCCTTGGTATTGATTACATCCAATCTTGCTTAAGTATTCTAACTGCTTTTGTGATTCTATACCTTCTGCAATAATAGTCATATTCAGATTTTGTCCCATTTTTACAATTGTATCAAGAAATATGGCACCTTGATGTGTATCAAAGTCATCCATAAAAGCTTTATCTATCTTTAAATTATTTATAGGAAATAGCTTGAGATAAGAGAGTGAGGAATAACCGGTTCCAAAGTCATCAAGTGAAATCGATACACCATAATCATGTAAAGCATTAAGAATTATAGAATTATTTTTACTTTGCTCTAAAAACATGTATTCTGTGATTTCTATATCAATATCTTTCGGGTTAGCACCGTATTCCTGCATTATTGTAGTAAAGCCGTGAAAAAAATCTTTTTCTAAAATCTGCTTTGCTGATATATTAATAGACATCACAATATCAATACCTTTTGCCTTTAGCCTTGTTTGTTCCCCTATAGCTTCAGCCATTATCCATCTTCCAAGCTCAATAATAAAATTATTTTCTTCAGCCAATGGTATAAAAACATCCGGAGGAATCATTCCTTTTGTAGGATGGTTCCATCTAATTAACGCTTCTGCTCCAATAATTTGAGAAGTACTAACATCTATTTTAGGTTGATAATACAATTCATATTCATTATTAACTAAAGCTTGTTTTATCTCATTATTTAACTCTATTATGTGTTGTACATTCGTATTTAGTTCTTCTGTAAAAAAACTGTATCTTGCACGACCTTTTTTCTTTGCTTCATACATAGCAATATCTGAATTTTTCATCAATGAAACCATATCTTCACCATTTTTTGGATAGAGTGAAATACCAATACTTCCACTAATCGAGATAGGGTTTGTTTGAATTATCCATGGTTTTGTAAGCTGCTCTAATATTCTGTCTATGATTGTTGTTAAATCAAGAAGTGAATGATAATCTTGTACTAGTATTATAAATTCATCCCCACCAATCCTAGCTACAAAATCGGCTGGACGTATAACCTTCCTTATCATAGTAGCAATGTGTTTTAACAGTTCATCTCCAATATTGTGACCAAGTGAATCATTGATACTTTTAAAATGATCAAGATCTAAGAACAAAAATGCAAACTCTTGCTTTTTTCGTTTTGCATTGAGAAGTAGACGGTCAAAGTATTCATTAAGTGCATTTCTATTAGCTAGTCCACTGAGAGAATCCGTTGTAGACATTAAGTAAAGATCTTCTTTTTCTTTTTCCAATCTTGTAAATGTCTGAATCATTGAATAACGAATAATTTCAAGTTCTTTGAGAAGAAATGCTTTGGGAACTTCATTTTGATAATAAGAAAATTGACGAAGAGATTCCAAAGGTTGTAAGATAAAGTGCCTCATTAAATATAAAATTAATACAATACAAATTATTGGAATGATTATAAAATAGATAATAAACATTGTTTGTTTTTCAGAAAAATATGATGATATTGAGTCTTTTTCAAGTACGAACAATAATTGAAGCGTGTATTGTTGATTCCCATCATAAAATTTTATATCACTCTCAATCCCTTCTTCATTGATTATCTGACTATATGCTGTTGTTTGCATATTATGTAGTAAATGATAACTCGGTATTTTTTTTATAAAAGGATCAGTAGAAATTAAAATTTTGTTTTCATCATGGATCAATATAACATCCACAAATTCATTATTTGCAGCTACTCTGTCTAGTAATGGTCTAATGGAAGATATTTCATTTTTATTAGAAATATTTTTTGAGACTAAATAACTAGTTTCAGATAAATTTGACTGGATACTTTTTAAAATAACTGATGCAGTATATTCTCGTTGAGATAAATAGTAATAAGAAAACAGTGATAACAAGCTTGCAAGTAAAACACTAAAAGATAAAAGAGTGAATCTCTGAACAGTCAATTGCATCTAGATTAAATCTCTTGTTTGCAAGCCAGCTTGATTCATACGTTCTTTCATGCCTGGTGTTATATCTTTATTTATCCAAATAATATCATGTAATGAGGCTTCAAATTCATTATAGTCCATGTTAAGCATATAAGGCTTAATAGTTTCATAAAATTCTTTTGGATCATTCTTTAACGCTTCTATACTTATATCAACTATTTTTTTAAGTTCTATGAATTGATTTTTATGTTTAGAAAAAATTTCTGCTGTTGTAAACATTGCATCAACTACGAATATATCAAGGCCATCTTTAGTTGAAGCAATTTCTTTAAATCCACTTTTTTGAAGAGTTATATTATATGGTACATATGTAACAATAATTGTTGGTTTTTTACTCACCTTTAAAAGGTCAATTTGACTTTGATCTTTATTAATATAGTTGATATTTTCTTCTTTAATGGAGTATATTTTAATAAAGTCTTTAAGTATAGTACTATTTATTGAATCTACTTCTAGGTAAGTATCTATTTCTTGTGCCGTATTTTGTAAAGTCTCAATAGAAACATTACTCAAGATCATATCCCCACCATAGGAGCGATCAAACATCATAATGGGTCTTAGTGATCTATTCTCTTGATGAAGTAGGTTATATTCATATTGTGTTCCAACATATGCATCAGAATTTTTAGCCTTATAAATATACATATTTTCAGCTAAGGATGAAACATTGAGCAGTTTTATATTGTGTTGTCTAAGCCATCCTTTTGCATTTGCATAAAATAATGGTGTATATCCTACCCATGTCGTAGCCGAGATTCTTAGTTTCTTTTCAGGTAAAGAAGAACATGAAGTTAATGAAAAAAGTAAAAACATTGTAAAAATAATCTTGTATGACATAAATATTCCTTATTATCACATTATTATAACAACTTCAATCTTCATCTAATCTTTATTTAATAATAACAATATTTAATGCTTTTGTATATGTAGCTATACGTATATTTTGTTTATTTAAGTATTTTAGCTTATAATATTTAGACATACTATCAATTGGAGAATTCATATGAATATTAGTCAAAAGGTTTTAGTTATATCTGCTATGGCTACAATAATTCCACTTAGCATTAGTGCAAAAGAGCACTCTCACAGTTCACATTCTGCGGTTACAGATGCAATAATAATTGAGCAAAAAAGTGCTTTAGCAAAAAACACAAAAAATATGGGTTTTGGCCCTCAATCACCGCGTGATATTGATATAAAAACTGGAAAAAATGCAAGAGTATTTAATGCTGCTCCTGCATATACCAAAATGAATTTATGCAACATTCACTTTCACAAAAATGCAGAACATAAAGGCGGTGAATTTACTCTCAATGCCGGTAATGGAGATGGTCATGGTTTTGAGAGTGGTTTTAAATACTCAGGTAAATTAACACATGCAGAATCGACTCCAATAGCGAATGAAGAATGCCCAAGTAAGCATGGTGGACTAAGTGCAGGGGATACAATTGAGGTTCATTACGTATACTCAACTGCAAAAATTAAACCAGGTCCGACTCTTGGTTCGTGTTTAAGTAAAGCAATCAACAACCCTCAATTAAGAGTTGAGACCCAGGTTTATGTTCTTGTAAATGACACAAATGCACTTGATTTTAACACACTAACAAAACACTCTGTAAAAAATACGCTTCATCAAGCTACAAACATTCCTAACAACACTGGAATACCTATCGAATATGATGGTTCAACTACAGGTCCTGGATATAACGAGAAAGGTTCACCCTTTCAAGTAACGTGGAGTGTTCGTCCTAAAGTTGCAAAAGTAAATATTGCAACAGTAGGAGAATGGTGTAAAGGGAATACTTTTAATGAAGATCATGCCCATGGTGTAAGAAACCTTGTGACAAATCCTGATTTACTCTCTACTATTCATTAAAATGAGCAAAAGCTCATTTTAAATGATAAAGATTAAATTACTATCTTCTTCCTCTCGAAGAATTTCCACCACGTGCACCACCGCCACCATTTCTAGGTTTATTGTTACCGCTTCTGTTACCGCCACCACGGTTACCACCTCGGCCTCTTCCACCACCGCCACCAAGTGAAATTGGTTCTGCTTTTATAGATGGGTCTGGTTCGAAGCCCTTCACAGTAAACTTGTGAATATCTTTTTTAATTAATTTTTCAATACTCTCTAAAAATTCATGCTCATCTACACACACCAAACTCATTGCTTCACCCTTGTTTCCCGCACGACCAGTTCTACCAATACGGTGAACATAATCTTCAGGAACATTTGGAAGCTCGTAGTTTACAACGTGAGGAAGTTGGTCAATGTCAATTCCACGTGCAGCGATATCTGTTGCGACAAGAACTTTCACTTTACCAGCTTTAAAATCTGCAAGTGCTTTTGTTCTAGCATTTTGACTTTTGTTTCCGTGAATAGCTGCAGAACTTATTCCATCACTTTCAAGCTGTCCACTTAAGCGATTCGCCCCATGTTTTGTTCTCATAAAAACTAAAACTTGTTGCCAATCCTCTTTTTTAATTAAATGTGTTAACAGGTCACGCTTTCTTGTCTTATCAACTGGGTGAATAACTTGATTAATCTGTTCTGCTGATTGATTTGTTCTTGCAACTTCTATAAGAATTGGTGAATTAAGTAATGTATCTGCTAATTTTTTGATATCTTTAGAGTACGTTGCTGAAAAAAGTAGTGTTTGTCTCTGCTTAGGCAATACAGCAATTACCTTACGAATATCATTCACAAAACCCATATCAAGCATTCTATCTGCTTCATCAAGGATAAGAAAATCTACCTTCGATAAATCTATAGTCTTTTGCGATACATGATCAAGTAAGCGTCCAGGAGTTGCAACAACAATATCCATTCCCTTACGAAGTGCTGTAATCTGAGGGTTAATCTTTACCCCACCAAAAATTACACATGACTTAAAAGGTAAAAACTTTCCATAAAGTGCGACGCTCTCTTGAACTTGAGAAGCTAACTCTCTTGTTGGAGTAAGAATGAGTGCTCTAATATGTTGCTTCCCTGTCTTTTGCTTGTGTCGCTGTAAAAGCTCTAGCATAGGAAGTGTAAAACCTGCTGTTTTACCAGTTCCAGTTTGTGCTCCAGCTAAAATATCTCTTTTGTCTAGTATTACTGGGATTGATTCTGCTTGAATAGGTGTTGGTTCATCATAGCCCTGCTCTTTTACAGCGCGTAGTAGTTGGTCGCAAAGACCTAAATTTTTAAATGACATTATTTATATATTCCTTAAATTAATACTTCATATTAGCATATCTTTACCTCTATATGGATTAAAGCCAAGAGTGGGTATACTTTCACAATACAAACTTCAAGGACTTTCATGTCAACTCCTACTCTTAAAAGACATAATCATCGTGTTCATCCATGTGAAATAGCAAAAAAAGAAGAACTTCTTCAACAGCTTCTCTCTCAAAATACTGGTAAGAAAATCATCGTTGTGACTTCAGAAAAGTCAGAACTAACTACCGAACAAGAAAATGTTAGTATTGTTAGCGATAAAGAGTTATACAATACTCCTGAGCTTCGATGTGAACTTCTTATAAGTTATAACCTACCAAGCAAAGCTATTGTCTATATGTCTAGAATTACAAAAAGTGATTCTCATGCAATTATACTCCTAGACCCTAGTGAAGAAAAACTACTTCATCCTATTGAAACACTCAATGGTAGAACAATTATGCTAGAGCATATTGAAGGTTTCTCAGAAGAAAGAATTGAAAAAACTGCGCAACCTGTAGCAAAAGATTTTGATCCGAGAGAAGAGAGAAAACGTGCATTTTTAGGTCAAGACGAGAAGCCTAAAAAACCATGGGAAGATAAAGAGAAAAAGTCTTACGACGATAAACCTAGAGGTGATAAAAAACCGTATGAAAAGAAATCTTACGATGACAAACCAAGAGGTGACAAAAAGCCTTGGGATAAGAAACCCTATGACGATAAAGCTAAAGGCGACAAAAAACCTTGGGAAAAGAAAGAAAGAGGTGAAAACAAATACTTAGGAAATGATGACAGTGGAAAAGCTAGATTTTCTGGTAAATCTGGTGAAAGAAATCATCACTTCGATGGAACTCCCAAAAATAAAGCCCCTAGACTAACAGGTAAAACGATTAGCATTAAAGGTAAAACTAAAAAAGAAGCAGAGTAAAAGTACTCTTCTTCTTTGTAAGTATTTTTATTTCTTCTCAAATATAAGTAAATCATCAGACGATAAAATATCTGATGGAGCTCGTGATGCTTTTGTAGCCGCTGCATCTACATAATTTCTACATTCACTTGGAATTGTGGAAAATGGATCAGCTGCTATTTGATCACACATCATCCCATTGATTGCAAAATGTGTAGAGCATCCACTCAGTAGAACTGCCAAACTAAGTCCGCTTATATATTTATTCATTTCAAACTCCTTTATACTTTTTTCTTGATAATTAAATCTAAATATTTTGATGGAGTGACACGCATCATTTCTTGTGCTAACCAACGAATTTGAAAAAATGCTGCCCCACTATCTCGAAGTGTAAGATAATTTTTCAAGCTTCTAAGATTAAATGTAACTACCATATCTACTTTTACATTATCTGAGATGATATGTTTAAAAGCATCACCAACATTGCGTTTTTTCTTTCCAGCTTGAAGTGCATCAAAAAGTGCTTCAGCATTTTCTTTATATTCGTCTAGAAAAGGCAGTGAGCTTTTAGCAACAGAGATAGCATGGAAATCTTCAACAACTGTTGTTTGGTACATCAGTTTATCATAAATAGTTCCAATTTCAATTCTGTTATACAATTCATTAGACGTAACAAACATATCAAAATTTAAAACCTTTGTTATAAAAAATTCTTTATCTCCACCGTTCATAGAGGCGACAAAAGCATTAATAACAGAACTCATTGTATAACGCGTACTTCTAACACTAATAGCTTGTATACGATGACGTGCGTGTTCTTGTAAAACACCACGAGATGTTCCACGAATCAAAAAGCTAAGGTTAGCGTGTTCTAAGATAGAATGGTGAAAATATGTCCAAGCAAGATCATCAAGAAGATTAGAATCTTCAATATCATTAATTGCATCTCGCATTAAATTATCTGGCATAACGTTTTCAATATCTTTAATAACATCGTTTTCACTATTTTCAAATGAGTCATAACATGTACGAGCTGCTGCTTCTGCTACACCTATGCCTGTATCTTGGAGTAAGACTACTTTTGGTTTAGTATATTCAATACCATGTACATTTTCCATAACTGATAAATCCTTGCTAAATTCTCTTCTTAAATTGTATATATATTACAATAATCAAACTTAGACAATCGACTTAGACAAGTGACTTAACTAATTACTTTTGTACCCCATCTAAAACAGGTACGAAGTCACAATCTTCTAATTCCTCTTTATCAATTCTAGAACCAATTTTTTTAAATCTAGTAATAATTTGCTTAGAACCTTTTTGCATAGGAGCTACCAAAATTCCACCGTCACTTAACTGTTCAAAGAGCTTGCTAGGTATTTCTTTTGCAGTTGCTGAAAAAAGAATTCTGTCATAGGGAGCATACTGACTCCAACCATTTTGTCCATCATCAGTTCTAGTATGTATGTTATTAATAGAAAGCTTTTTAAAGCGAGATTTAGCTTCTATCATAAGTGATTCTATTCTCTCTATTGTAAAAACGCCACGAAACATATGTGAAAGAACAGCTGCTTGGTAACCACTTCCACAACCAACTTCTAAAACTCTATCAGCACCCTTGGGTTGAAGGTATTCACTCATTTTTGCTACCGTTAGTGGTGAAGATATCCATTGTGCAGCACCCATAGGTAGTGCGTCCATCTTATATGCACTATGTTTAAATCCACTTGGAACAAACATTTCTCTATTCGTGTTAGCTATAGCTTTTTTAACATCTTCGCTCAAAGAAAATTTCTGATGACACTCTTGCGCCAAACGAGCTGTTTTTGTCGCTGTTATTCTATCCATCTGCACCTATCCCTACATCCATATATCTTCTCATCTTTTGTATCTCTTTTGTATCATATACTACTTCTAAGCAAGCAATATTCCCATTACGCCGTTCTTTACCCATAGGACTTATAACTCCACTCATCTTTGAGCATTCTTCATTCAAAGAATCACTTGCGACTACATAGCATTGATTCATAATTGCTAAAGTTTTTGTAATAGCTTTAAAATGCTCTGTGCGTAAAACACCCCACCAAGATGGTGTAGCTATAACATCTGCACCTTCACATTTTTTCCATAAGTCTTTAAATCGAAGCTCAAAACAGATAAGAATAGCAATTTTTATCCCCGCAACTTCTACTATCTCTATATCCTTATCATTGCCTTCACTAAAGTACTTTTCTTCACCAGCAAAATGGAATAGACGCGCTTTTGCTCTTTCATGCACTACTTCACCGTTATAAAAAAGTTTTGCGATATTATAGACTCTTGAGTCTATCGTTTGTATAATACTTAAAATAATTATTTTATTATGAGAGGCTTTTTTAATTTTTTCAATGGCAAGTTGTGCAAAGTTATTCACATCATCAAAATTATCGTAATCAAAACCTGTTAAACAAACTTCTGGAGCGACAATAAGAGAATTTTGAGATGTTGTTTCTATAAGGTCTAAAAGCCTTTGTAAATTGCTCTCATAATCATTCGTAGTTTCAAAGAGTAAAGAACAAAGCTTCCAGTCATTCATACCAAGTATTTACTCAGGTTTTACGTGTCTATCTATGCTTCTAATAGCTCGCATTATTGCTGCATAATCTGGTTCGTCAGCTATTTCTTGAACAACTTGAACATACGCTATTTTTCCTTTTGTATCGATGATATAAACAACTCTTCCAAAGAAACCTTCTAAAAAAACTGGTGCAGAAATTGTCGTACCGTATCTTTTAGCGTTGTTAGTATTTTTATAATCAGATACTGTTTGTACATTTTTTATTCCGTGGTTACCACAAAAATTCTTTTGTGCAAATGGTAAATCTTTTGAAATAATACTAAAGTGAATATTATCCATATTTTCAATTTTTTTATTAAATGCAATTGTTTCTAATTCACATGTATTTGTGTCCAAAGATGGAACAAATGCTAAAACTTGAATCTTATCTTTTTTCCCACCAATAACTGTTTCTTCAAAGTTAATCGTAGTAGCTGTAAATGCAGGTGCATTATCCCCAACCTTTAAACCATCACTATTTAAAGTAACTTTCAGCCCATTAAATGCAACTGTAGTTGCAAATGTAACTGAAACAAGTAATGTAAGTGCTATAAATATCTTTTTCATTTTTTTTCCTTTTTAGTTATTTAGAAATCATCAAACGAAAGACTACCTTTTGAGTAGTTCGTAACTGTAGCTTCAAAGAAATTCGTTTTTTGATCATTAAATTTTGCAAAATCATCAACCCACTTAATTGGATTAGAAACATTATAGATTTTATCAAATCCTACAGAAGTTAATCTGTCATCTGCTAGATATTGAATATATTGCTCTACAATTTCATCAGTTAGACCTAATATTTGCCCCTGTGTAATGTATTGTCCCCACTCTGTTTCAAGTTTTACAGCTTCTTTAAACATCTCTATGACTTCAGCTTTAAGAGTCTCTGTAAAAAGATCTGGTCTCTCTTTTCTCAGTGTATTAATAAGATTTTGGAAAAGTACTAAGTGCGTCACTTCATCTCTTTGAATAAATCTTATCATTTGTGCACTTCCAAGCATCTTCCCTGAACGAGCAAGCGTATAAATATATGTAAAGCCACTATAAAAATAAATACCTTCTAGAATTTGATTCGCAAAACACGCTTTTACAAAGTTATACTCTGATGGATTTTTTGCAAGCTCTAAATAAACACTAGCAATAGCATCATTTTTCGTCTTTAACATCATATCGCTACGCCAAAGCTCATATATTTCAGCGGAATTTGTTGAAATACTATCAACCATAACTGCATAAGATTGTGAGTGAAGCGCTTCTTCAAAACTCTGTCTAACTAAGATAAGGTTAATCTCTGGTGAAGTGACATAAGGGTTTACATTATCTATAATATTGTTCGTTTGAAGCGAGTCCATGAAAATTAACTGTGAAAGAGCCTTATCATAGGCAGTTTTCTCTGCTTGAGTTAGGTTCTTGTAATCATTAACATCCCGGGTCATATCTACTTCTTTTGGAAACCATGTGTTGTTTAACATCATCTCCCAAAGATTATATGCCCATTGGTATTTAATATTGTTAAGTTCAAAAATACCCGTAGGGTTACCACCAAAAATTTTTCTATCATTTACACTTTCTGTTGAGTCAGGATTATATATTTTTTTTCTATCCAATTTAGTGGCTCCATATTGTTATTTGTATAAGATTATAGCCATCTATACATAAATATTTGATAAGATTTATCCAACAACTTAATCATATAATAAAGGATTACATTTGAGTGAAAAATTTTCACCCTCTTTTGGTATGAAAAATAAACATATACAAACACTTTATCAAACCTTTTTTAGAAAAATAAAAGAACCAAATTTTGAGATAGAAAAGTTCATATTAGAAGATGGTGATTTTTTAGAAAACTATTGGCATAAAATAAAAAACTCTCAAAACAATACACCCATTGCTATTATCTTTCATGGTCTAGCAGGCTCTTATGAATCTCCATACATAAAAGGGATTATGAACTCACTTGCTACTGCCGGGTATAACAGTGTTTTAATGCACTTTAGGGGCTGTTCTGGGAAAGTAAACAATCTGCCTAGATCATATCATAGCGGGGAAACAGGTGACGCACTTTATTTTATAGATTCACTCAAAAAAATATTTCCAAATGCTAAACTATTTGCAGTTGGGTTTTCACTTGGTGGAAATATGCTTTTAAAACTACTCGGTGAAGTACGAGAAAATTCTCTACTTAGTGGCGCTGTATCAATTTCACCACCCATGGAATTAGATATTTGTGCAAATGCAATTAATCAAGGATTTTCACGCATCTATGAAAGACATTTAGTGAATGATTTAAATAAAGGACTCATAAAAAAATATGCTGTAAATGATATAGAATCATATATTGGTATAAATGTAAAAGAAGTAAAAAAATTAAAAACATTTTGGGAGTTTGATAGTGCATATACAGCACCTATTCATGGATTCAAATCTGCACAAGATTATTACACAAAATGTAGTTCAAGGCAATTTTTAAAGGATATTCACACTCCTACACTCATAATACACTCTAAAGATGATCCATTTATGAATACTAAAATGATTCCCCAAAAGCATGAAATGTCTAAAAATGTTAGCTTAGAGTTATCTGAATATGGTGGTCATGTTGGTTTTATAGAGGGAGGTTTTTTTACACCAAAATATTGGCTTGAAAGTCGAATTGTAGATTTCTTTAATGAGGAACTAGATTCTAAAAATTAATTTAGAATCTAGCATAAAAATTATTAAGATTATTTTCTAGAATATCTTTTTCTCTCAGCTTCAGTTAAATATTTTTTACGAATTCTGATAGACTTAGGAGTTACTTCAAGTAATTCATCATCTTCAATCCACTCTAAAGCACGTTCTAGTGACATATCACGAGGTGGAATAAGTTTAATAGCTTCATCAGCTCCAGATGAACGAACATTTGATTGTGCCTTACCTTTAATAGGGTTAACAACTAAATCATTTGAACGTGAATGTTCACCAATAATCATACCTTCGTAAACCTCAGTCTGAACACCGATAAAAAGAACACCACGGTCTTGAATACCAAAGAGTGAGAATGCAAGAGTTGAACCAGGAGTCATAGAAACAAGAGCACCATAAGAACGTGACTCAACACTTCCACTAAATGCACGGAATTCGATGAAAGAGTGATTCATAACACCTTCACCTTTTGTATCTGTTAAAAACTGTCCACGGAAACCAATAAGTGCACGAGCTGGAATTTCAAACTCAATTCTTTGGAAACCTGAGCCCATTGGAAGCATTGATTTCATTTCAGCTTTACGTTTACCAAGACGCTCAATAACACCACCGGAAAGATCTTCAGGAACATCAATAACTAAATGCTCAAATGGCTCACATTTAACACCTTCAATTTCTTTAACAATAACTTCTGGACGAGAGATCGAAAATTCAAAATTTTCACGACGCATATTTTCAGCGAGTACAGTAATTTGAAGCTCACCACGACCTGAAACTTTAAATTTACCTTCACCAACAACATCAAGTTTCATTGCAACGTTAGTGTTCATTTCAAACTCTAAACGCTCACGAAGTTTGTTACTTGTTACGTGCTTACCTTCTTTACCAGCTAAAGGAGAATCATTTACTGCAAATACAACTGTAAGAGTTGGTTCTTCAACATGCATTGGATCAAGTGCAACAGGATTGACAGGATCACAAACAGTATCTCCAACATCAACAGTTTCCATACCAGCAAATGCAACAATATCGCCAGCTTCAGCTTGTTCTATTTCCATACGGTTAAGGCCATGGAAACCAATTAGTTTAGAAATCTTACCCTTAACCATTTCACCATCTGCTTTTGCAAGTAGAATATTGTCACCTTTATTTACAGTACCGTTAAAGATACGTGAAATACCGATTTTACCAACATAGTTGTCATAATCAAGTGTAAATACTTGAGATTGAAGTGGATTAGCAGCATCACCTTCTGGCTCAGGAATTTGATTAATGATTGCTTCAAAAATACATCCGAAATCTCCATCAGGATCAGCCATATCTAATTTAGCAACACCATCACGTGCAGCTGCATAGATAATTGGGAAATCTTGTTGATCATCAGTTGCATCCATATCTGCAAAAAGATCAAACATCTCATCAGCAACTCGATCACAATCAGCAGAAGGTTTGTCAATTTTATTGATTACAACAATTGGTTTTTTACCAAGTGCAAGCATTTTTTTACAAACAAATTTAGTTTGAGGCATAACACCTTCATAAGCATCAACAAGAACTAAAACACCATCAACCATTTTAAGAACACGTTCAACTTCACCACCAAAATCCGCGTGACCCGGAGTATCGATAATGTTAATCTTGTAATCTTTATAGCGAATTGCTGTATTTTTAGATAGAATCGTGATTCCACGTTCCTTTTCTAAATCATTGCTATCCATAGCTCTTTCTTCATGTGCTTCATGATCGCCGAATGTACCAGACTGCTCTAAAAGACCGTCAACAAGTGTTGTTTTACCGTGGTCAACGTGAGCGATTACGGCTATATTTCTAATTTTTTGCATAGATTGGGTTTCCTTATTTGTGGGAAAATTTTTCGAATTATACCCAAATAAATATTAGATTCATGTTATACTTATGCTATTTATAAGTTAATCAATAAATTATTGAAATAAATACATGTTTTACTCAAAGGAAATGTGTAAATAATTTTAATAACCAAAGATTTTTATATTAAATATCTATATTATTAAAGGTAAAATACAATGAATGCTCATAGTTTATTTGATTATCCAAATAACTTACAAATAATATTTGATAAACTAGCTAAAAATGGAATAAATTCCATACTAATCGGTGGCTATGTAAGGGATAAATTTCTTAATTTAGATTCAAAAGATATTGATATTGAACTTTATGGTGTACATTCTTTTAATCAGTTAGAAAATATTTTAGAAGAATTTGGTGAAGTAAACAGTGTAGGAAAAAGTTTTGGTGTTTGTAAATTAACTTTAGAGAACCTGGATCTAGACTTTACACTTCCAAGATCTGACAATAAAGTTGCTTCTGGACATTGTGGATTTGAAGTTACGATTGATAAAGATTTAGATTTTATTACTGCAACAAGCCGAAGAGATTTCACAATCAATGCCATTGGTTTTGATGTATTAAATAAAAAGATACTAGATCCATATAATGGTCAAGAAGATATCAAAAATAAAATACTACGAGCCGTAAATATTGATACGTTTTCTGAGGACCCACTGAGGGTTTTAAGAGCAGTAGGATTTGCTACACGTTTTAACTTTACACTCGAACCAAAGCTTTTCACTCTTTGTAAAAAAATGTGTGACTCAAATACCTTAAAAGAATTGCCACAAGAAAGAATTTATACTGAAATCCAAAAAATACTTCTTAAATCCAAAAAACCTTCTCTTGCTTTTTTACTTTTAAAAGAACTAAATGGACTTCAATATTTTTATCCATTAGATACCCTTTCTAACAATTCTTTTAATGAAATATTAGATTCACTTAATACATTTGTAAACTATAAAACACTTAGTAATAAGATTAATATTTTAATCATGTTATCTCTTATGAGTAGTAAATTTAAGACTGAGGACACTATTCTTTTCATAACTAAGCTTACAAATAACAAAAGTATTTTAAAAGAAATTCTCACATTGTTAGTAAATGACTTTAAAATATTTTACACAGACTCTGAGTTGTTAAGACTCTCTTGCCAAGTAAGTATAGAGTATTTTTTACTTTTTTCACAAGCAAAAAACAAAAACATTAATGGCGATATCTTTAAGACCCTAAAACACAGAGCAAAAGAATTAGGGGTTTTATATACAAAGGCTAAACCTTTTTTACAAGGAAGGGATATTATAGCACTTGGGTTTGAGCCATCAAAAAAATTTTCGACTATATTAGAGCTTGCTTATGAAGCACAAATAAATTTAGAAATTAACTCTCACATAGAAGCTAAAAAGTGGTTGCAAGTATATTTTAAGAGCCAATAACCTTCATTTTTCTATTCATATCTGCCATTGTACTAATTGTACCTATAGATTTAGCTAGTGCTATTTTTAACTTTCTACCATAAATATCTTTATTTTCAGTATCATATTTCATAATAATATCCTTATAAAACTCAATGAACTCTTGGATAAGCTCCGCAACAAATATGCTTAGTTTAGTACTATTTGATACCATGATAACTATCTCAAAAGCTTTTTTCTTCTTAGAATCCATCGCGTCTGTTTCAATAAATCTTTTTCCATTAATATCTTTAGAGTTAATCTTTCTCATAACTTCACTGAGTCCATCAGTACATATCTCAAAGTCATTTAACTTGTTATTCACATAAACTCTCATATCAACTAGATTCATTTTTGCAACTTTATCTACAATTATTTGATGTTCTTTATCTTCATTAGCTTCTTCTTTACTTTTACCTAATATATTTGCAAACATCTTAAATCCCTTATTTATTTATTGTTCTGTATATAAACTATAATTTTGAGCTATCTATTTCTATAACTGTGTGTACATTCCCTCTAGGATTATAATCAGCTATTACTTTCATATATTTTGGTTTTAATTTTCTCTCAAGTAATTCATAAATCTCATTTGCAGAGTTTTCATGTGATACATGCTTATCACGAAATGAGTTTATATAAAGCTTTATTGCTTTAAGTTCTACCACCCACTCATCTGGAGTATATTCTAGATATATAGTAGCATAATCCGGATAGCCACTTCTTGGACAAAGACAAGAAAACTCTGGGAGCGTCATCTTAATAATATAATTTCTTTTATGCTCATTTGGCCATATTTCTAAATCTTTATCTACATCAAATTCATTTACTATTTTTTCACCGTACTTCATTTTTAATCCTCATATATTTTTTCTAATTCTGATAGAGCTTTACCTTGTATATAATCAACTTTTATCTCTTTAGCAAACTCTTGTATCTCTTTATTTTCAACTAATTTTAACCACGTTTTTACATTTGAGCTATGTGCTATTGTATTAAATCCTTCTAGCATATTCTTATGCTTTTTATTTTTAATATCTTTTATATAGAAAGAATCATATCTTACTATATCAATGTCAAGATCCCTAAGATATAAAAAACTTGTATGCAGTGAACCTAATCTATCTATCCCAATTTTAACACCTTCACGTCTTAAGGATTGGAGTGTTGTATTATATCTCTCAATATGTGAATAGTATTCTACTTCACTTGTCATAAATATCAATCTATTTTTAAGATGTATATTTTCTTGTAAAAGATTTTTTGTTTTTTCTAAAAAATTATGATTTCTTAATGATGTAGGACTGACAGTAATACTAAGTATATTATCACTTCTCTGCATACAATGTAAAAGTATTTTTTCTAATACTAAGTAATCATATTCTGCAGTTAACCCTAGCTTATGAATAACCTTCATATAAGACTTTGGATGTAATATTTTACCTTCGGTATTTTTCAACTTTACAAAACACTCTTCAATCACTTGATTATCATTTTCATATACGCATTGGGACATAATAGAAACTGATTTAGCATCAATAGCTCCAATTACAAAAGACTCTAAGTCATTTGGATCCATCTCATTCTTATTTCTCATACTTTTTTTATGTCTATTTTCTGATTGTAATTCAAATAAATTTTCTATCATATAATCTAAATCACGTGAATAAAGTGTATCAGTTATAGCACCTGAAATACTAACTTCAATTTCATCAACTTTAAATTCATTACTTTTAAGACATAAAAGTTCTATTATTGTGTTAAAGTTTTCTTTTTTTCCTTGTAAGCCAATAACAAAGTCTCCACCTTTAATGTGTCCCATTGGAAAATTTGTTATATTTTTACCTTTGAGATAGTTTCCTAAATATTGTGCTACTTCGAAAATAACTTTATCACCATTTCCAATTCCATACTTAGTGTTAATAGCATCAAGATTATCAACACTTAAAAGAACTAAACTATAAGGTTCATTCTTATCTATCTCTTTGTTTATATAGGTATATAAATATTCTCTGCTAAATGTTTTAGAAACACTTTCTGTAATTTTTACATCAAAACCACTGTAAATAAGAAAAAAAATAAAATAAATACTGAATGCTAAAAGTATAATAGAAATAAAATAAAATGATGTATCTATATTTTCATAGGAAGTAAAAAGTCTGTTTGAAATAAAAGCTAAGAAAAGAAAAAAAATAGGAAGTCCCATTCTAAGTGCTAACTTAAAGCGGTACTCTCTCTCTTTAGTCTGTGGAAGTAGCATAATTTTTTATACGTCTAAATGTTTAACATCTTTTGCATGCGTCTCAATGTAGTTACGACGAGGCTCAACTTCATCGCCCATGAATAAAGTAAATGCATCAGATGCAACTTCTGCATCTTCAATGTTTACCTGCAAAAGTATACGGTTTTCAGGTGTCATTGTTGTTTCCCAAAGCTGATCAGGATTCATTTCACCTAAACCTTTGTAACGTTGGATGTATGCACCTTTTTTAGCGTAATCTTTAATACTCTCTAATTCTGCAACAGGATCCTCTGTAAAGTCTAAATTCCATTCTTGTATCTTTCTAAACACAAAATCTGCTTCAGTGAAATGAGGTGCTGAAAAGAGATCATCATTAATTAAAAGTTCTTCCATACCACCTTGTGTTTGTACAAAAATATGAATTTCATTTGTTTCTTCATTTATTGTTTTTGTTAAAATATTATTATCTACAGAAGTTAAAAACTCTTCAATTTTTGAATATAGATCCATTGTTTTTAAAGAAATTAAATCTGGATTTTCTATAAAGTGACGAATAAGTTTAATAAGTGAATAACGTCTCTCTAATGCAATTAAAGAACCAGTATAATGATCAACCATTTTAAAATAAGATACTAAATCATTATGTCCAATATCGTCAACTTCTAATGATTCAACACCATTATCAATTAAAAAAGTATTCATTTCACTGTCATCTTTAAAATAAATCTCTTTTTTTCCTTTTTTATAACGATACAGTGGCGGTTGTGCCAGATAAAGATAGCCTTTTTCAACTACATCACGAAAATGTCTAAAAAAGAATGTAAGAAGTAAAGTTTGAATATGAGAACCATCAACATCAGCATCCGTCATGATGATTAGTTTATGATAACGAAGTTTTTCTTCATTGTACTCTTCACCAATTCCACAACCCATTGCAGTAATCATATTTGTAATTTCATCTGATTTTAGAATCTTTTCTAATCTTGCTTTTTCAACATTTAAAATCTTACCTTTAAGTGGCAAAATTGCCTGAAAAACACGATCACGACCCATTTTAGCTGAACCACCTGCAGAATCCCCTTCCACTAAGTATAATTCAGAAATAGTTGCATCTTTAGATTGACAATCTGCTAACTTACCAGGAAGAGTTCCAACAGACATATTGTCTTTTCTACGTGTTAATTCTCTTGCTTTTTTAGCAGCCTCACGACCACGAGCAGCCATAAGAGCTTTAGAAACTATTGCTTTTGCTTGTAAAGGGTTTTCTTCAAAATATTTAGAAAGTTCTTCGCCAGTTGCTTTTTGTACTAAAGGTCTTACATATGTATTTCCAAGTTTTCCTTTTGTTTGACCCTCAAATTGAGGTTCAGGAACACGAGCAGATACAATTGCGATAAGTCCTTCTTTAACATCATCACCAGATATTTTTACATCTTTTTCTTTTGCTGCCCCATTTTTAGCATTATAGTTTGAAACAACACGAGTTAATGCGGCTCTAAAGCCAGCTTCGTGTGTACCACCATTTGGAGTACGTATATTGTTTACAAAAGATGCAAGTTTTTCATCATAAGCATCATTGTACATAAGTGCAATATCAAACTCTATATCTTCTATTTTTGCAGAAAATGAAATAACTTCAGACACTATTGTTTTTTTATTCATATCTGTTACATATTGAGCAATACCACCTTCAAAATGATATTCTTCTTTCGTTCCTGATCGCTCATCATGAAATTTTATAGTGATAAATGGATTTAGATATGCTAATTCTTTAAATCTTTTTGATAAGTATTCATATTCAAAAGTAACAGTATCTGTAAAAATAGATGGATCTGCTGCAAATTCAATAGTTGTACCAGTTTTACGTGTAGTTCCTGTAACAGCAAGAATTTCTTGTGGGATACCCATTTTAAAGTCTTGCTCAAAAATTTCACCCTCACGATAAATAGTCATATGAAGATCAGCTGAAAGTGCATTTACAACAGAAACACCAACACCATGAAGACCACCAGAGACTTTATATGTATCTTTATCAAATTTACCACCAGCATGAAGAACCGTTAAAACAACTGTTGCTGCTGACATTCCTTCAGTTGGGTGCATATCTGTTGGGATACCACGACCATTATCAGAAACTTTACATGTTCCATTTTTTGTTAGTACAACAGTGATAGTATCACAATGGCCAGCCATTGCTTCATCTATAGAGTTATCAATAACTTCATATACTAAATGGTGAAGTCCACGATGACCAGTATCACCAATATACATACCTGGTCTTTTTCTAACAGCTTCTAGTCCTTTAAGGACCTTAATATTACTTGCACCATAATTTTCCATTGACAACTCCCTATATAACTATCGGCATAACAACCGTTTTAAAATTTTCATCACTTAAAACAAAAGGTAAATTACCTTCATTAAGACCAATATTAAATTCAGAATTATTAATAGAGTTTAAAAAATCTAATAAATATCTACTATTAATTGCAATTGTAAAAGGCTCACTAAATCCTGTAGTAAAACCTATTTCTGTTTTTGCTTTATTATTATCATCACTTAAAGATTCAAATGTTATTGTTTCATTTAAAAATGTGATTTTTACATCTGTTGAAATTGTAGTAATTTGTTTTATAGAATCTATCATAATTGCTTTGGGTAAAAGTAAGGTATTTGATATTTCTTTTGGAATTATTCTAGAATATTCTGGAAATTTTCCGTTAATTAGTTTTGTAAAAAAAGTATATTGATCTGAATGAATTATTAAATTTGTTTCATCATAATAAAGTTCTATTTCATTAAAGAAAAGCTTTTGAATTTCAACAATTGCTTTTTTAGGAAGAATAATTGAAAGTTCATTTGATGTATTATTTGGGATATCTACAACTGCTAATCTTCTAGTATCTGTAGAAGCAAAATTAATTTTATCTGGTTTTATATCTATAAGTGCACCATTAAGTTCAAACTTAGGATTGTTTGTATCAATTGCTGGTGTTATTTTTTTTAATGATTCTATAAGAGAATAAGAATCTATTGTTATACGATTTTTACCTTCATAAGATGGAAATTCTGGAAAATCTTGATATGAAAAAGTTGGAAGTTTAAAATTAGAATGTGCTTGTGAAATATGTAAAACATCACCTTTAACTTCTAAGTTTATATTCCCATCTTTTAATATTCGAATAATATCAAGAAGTTTTTTACCATTTGCAGTTGTACTACCATCTTCAACAATTTGAACATTATTTGTATTTACAAAATATCCTATTTCATAATCAGTAGCTTTTATCGTAAGGACTGAATTTGAAACATTTATAAATACATGAGATGTAATTTGAGATGTATCTTTTTTTTCTAAAAAAGGTCCTGCTTGAATTAAGATATTTTCAATGATTGATTTTGAAATTGTAATCTTCATATAAATCCTATTATTATATATAATTTTTAGTAGTTAGTAGTAGTACCAAGTGAATATGTGAATAACACTTAGAAACCTTTACTGGAGCTACTTTTGAGACGTGATGAATCTCTTTATTTTAATTCACGTCTATTCACTTATATAATTATATCTTTTTTTATAACAATTATGAAGAGGAAGTTATTTTATTTGTTAATTCGGCAATTTTAGTTTTAAAATCTTCATCTGTTTCAATGAGAGAATTTATTTTTTTAATGGTGTGAGAGATGGCTGTATGGTCTTTCATGCCAAAATATTGTGCAAGTTGAGGCATAGTATTTTGTGTAAGTTCTCTACAAATATAAATAGCAATTCTTCTTGCATAGACAAGATTTTTACTACGTCCTTTAGAGCGCATTTCACTTGGTTTTATATTTAAATCTTTTGATACACAAGAAGTAATAGAATCGAGACTTAGATTCATTGTTTTTTCTTTAAGTTGGTCTTTTAAAGCATTCTTTGTAAAGGCAAGGTCAATATCTACATGCATGAGTTGCGAATAGGCATGCAAACGAGATAAAATTCCTTCTATTTCACGTACATTATTATCTATTACAGTAGCTATATAGTTAATGATATCCGGAGTTAAACTTACTTTATTGATTTCACACTTACTTTTTATAATAGCAATCTTTGTTTCAAGCTCTGGAGGTTGTATATCAGCAACTAAACCCCATTCAAATCGACTTTGTAACCTTTCTTCTAAACCACCTATTTTTTTAGGATGTTTATCAGCAGTAAGTATAATTTGTTTTCCATCACCACGTAGTGCTTCAAAGGTGTGAAAGAATTCTTCTTGAATTCCTTCTTTGTTACTTAAAAATTGAATATCATCTATAAGTAAGACATCACACTTACGGTATTTTTCTTGAAATTTTTCCATAGTTTTATTTCGGATATGTCGTACAAAATCATTTAAAAGTTGCTCACTTGTAGTATAGATAACAACTTTTCCTTGGTTTTCAAACACATTACCAGCGGATTGCATGAGGTGTGTTTTACCAAGCCCAACACCTCCATAAATAAAAAGAGGATTATATTTTGTACCAGCATTTTCACTTACACTTTTGACTGCGGCATAGGCAAATTGGTTTGATCCACCAACCATAAAATTATCAAAAATTTGAGAAGGATTTAAAAGTGAATGAGAAGTTTTTATAGAGGTTCTTTTGACTGATTTTACTTTTTCAATAGAATTTTTTAAAGCAATTCTTACAGATACTTTTGATCCATTATTAACTTCAAATAAATGTGCAATTTTTTGAGAGTATTTACTTTGAATCCAACTTGAGACAAGGGCATTGGAGGCATAAAATATAGCTAAATCACTTGTTGATTTTTTTATATCGTAAATGAGTTGTTTTATATATCTATTATATTCAGATTCTGTTATTTCTTCTTTTAATTGTTGGAGTACTTCTTGACCTATATTCACATGGAACCTTTATATCTTTATTATATGTGAATAATACTAGACTTTTACATAAAAATTTATTAAATAGATGTGAATAACTAAAAAATAATGTATGTGAATATAATTTATATAAGTATTTAAAAAAATATTTTTTTGTAACTATAGAGGCTTATAGGGACTATGAATAGCTATTTTTATATTGGAGCTTATTTATTTGAAAGTGAATAAATACTTAGTACAGCCAAGAAATGATAGCAGTTCCTACACCATGAGATTCTTTTTGTTCTTTAAATTGTTTTGAATGTTCAATCGCCATAATGTCAAGTACTAAATTTTTATATCTAATTGTAAAACCAGCACCATAATAACCAATGAAAGTTTCTTTATCCATTGAGTGAGAATCTGAAAATGTATTTCCATCTAAAAATATATCTCTCACTACCACAGTTCCTGCAGCGGTAAAGTTAATACTAAAACTCCAGGGATGAGTTCGCATATTATTGTATTCACCATAAACAGGTATACCAGGGTCATTGCCAATATTTATAGAAGAAAGGCCATAGTCTTTTGGTATGTTGTAACCAATTCTGGCACTAAATCCTGCAGAAGTATTAATAGCAATGTTTCCAAGTTCAGCCGAGGTAAAAGGAATAAATGAAGCTTCTAAATCATCTAAATTTTTTTGATGGTATTTCCATTTTTGTGTATATTTTAAATTAATACCTAGTTCATTATTTAATTGATGTTCCCATCCATTTACAGGATCCATTCCAAATATTTTATGAAAATTAGTTTGTATCTCTTCAGAATAAGATGCAGGCCCTATCGTTCCTACTTTGAGTGAAAGAGAGCGTAATTGAGTTTTAGTTGTTTTATGAAAACCACTCTCAAGATATGTCCACCCAGCATAAGGACGGTCGTTTGGTTGTAGATCAGTTGTAAAAGTATTTGTTGGAGTATAAATTTGATTTGCAATTGAAAAGGTTATATAAGAGTATGACTTTTTAGTGTTGTAGCCAAGCATATCATATACAAAATTATCTGCTTGGGGGACAAAATAAAGAAAGGTAAACATTTCCCCAGTTGAATATCCATCATCTGTTCCAAAGTAGACATCATTTTCAATATAAAAATTTGCTCTATCAAAAACCCAGCTTTTATTTTCATTTTCAGATGCTAATAAAATTTGGGTTGATAAAAATATAAACACTAAGCTTTTTAAATATTTCATTGTCAAAATTATATCAAAAATATTTTATTATATGTTACTTTGAGAGATGATTTTGTATATAATACATTTATTAAGGAATATAATGATTATACTTGGAATAGACCCAGGAACAAGAAATATGGGCTACGCTCTCATTAAATTAGAAGCTTCAAAGATCTCTTTAGTAGAAGCAGGTCTTATAAAAATGAAAGCAGAAGACTTACAGTTTCAAATACCTCAAATGGTTGAAGGACTTAGTACAATTTTTTCTAGTCATACCATTGATGAAGTCGCAATGGAAGATATCTTTTATGCACATAATCCAAAGACAACGATTAAGTTAGCACAATTTCGTGGAGCTATTATGTTAAAGCTTCTTCAAGAATTTGGTCAGTTTAGTGAATATACAGCCTTGCAAGTTAAAAAAGCACTTACTGGCAAGGGAAAAGCTTCTAAGGAACAAGTTAACTTTATGGTAAAGAGGTTGCTTAATATAAAAAAAGAAATTAAACCTTTAGATATTTCAGATGCAATGGCTGTTGCGATTACACACTCTCAAAGAGTTAGATTAAAAAAATAAAGTTATAATTTCTTAAAAGGATTTTACATGGAAAAAATACAAAATGCGAGCATAGTTAAAGCTGCAAATATTTATTATGATGGAAAGGTTACGAGTCGTACAGTTGAACTTAATGATGGTTCTATACAATCTTTAGGGATTATGTTGCCAGGTGATTATACTTTTGGTACTAACGAAGCTGAGATTATGGAAATGCTAAGTGGTGAACTTGATGTTAAACTACCAGGTGAAGAGTGGAAAACACTTACTACACCAGAGACTTTTAATGTTGGAGCTAACACTTCATTTGATGTAAATGTTAAAACTGTAACTGACTATTGTTGTTCGTATGTCAAAGGTCAATAAACGATAATTTTTAACATAAATTTTTGACTATCTCAAAAATTCAATTTGTTGAGATTTTATCAATCTTTCTTTCATTAAATTGGAAGGAATATTTTTAATATCTGAGAGTTTCGATGGTAATAATTTAGTGGTTTGTTTATTCTTTTGAAGCAATACTTCTTTAATTTCTGAGAGACTCAAGAGTTGCTGTGGAGATAATTCAACATTTAGTTGACTACCTACTAGTAATTTCTATTTATGCTTTTTCCCTAATTGAGCTAAAAATAAATTTACAAAATCATCATATAAACCTTCATTATTAACCTAATATAATATTTAATTACATATCTTTTTGTAAATACCGATTTAATGTTTAATATTATTATTAAGGCATAAAAATGCAAATTGCATCATCAACACAAAACACTCATACAGTTACACCAACAACAGCCTTATCAAAAACTAATCCCACAGTTCCAATAGATACGATTACACAAGAAACAGAATCTATCAATAAAAATTCTTACAAATATATTGATTTGGGTGAAAATTTAAGCCAGTATCAAGAGATAGATTCAGTTCAAGAACAAACAAATAAGGATATTGTAAATTATCTTACAGGTTTTATGAACAGTACAAGTGCCGAAGGTAAGAAAAATCTACATGCGTTAGATACACTTTCTTATGGTGGTGCTCTTTTTAATATGACCGAAGAAGAGTATCAAAAACTTGAAACTCATTTTATGTCACAAACCTATGAGCCTTATAAACTTCATGAACCAGTCTCTCGATTAGATGCAGAGAGAAGATATATGGTAACGGGAATTGATGGAGAGTATATAGATGGTATGAATCTAGCTGAAATGAAAGAGTTTTTAGGGGAAGATTACGCGAAAAATGCTGTTCTTGACCTTGAATCAATCATTGAAGAAACTGGTATATTTATGATTCGTTTCAATGAAAGACAAAAAAAGTACCCACATGAAATGAGAGAGCCATATAGACTTCCGACGCTAGAAAGCACAGGTGTAACTAAGGTAATTGATGCACATCGTTTAGTAAGCCTAGATGAAGCAAATAAATTAAGCTTAGAAAGATTTCAAAACCTTTATTCATTTAGTGATGAATTTACTAAAACTGATAAGTTTAAAGAACTCTACGATATATATAATGTGAAATTAGGCGAAAAAATGGATGAGATACGTAACCCTTATAAGCGTATTTATGAGACAGTAGATTCAAAAGAGTATATAAGCTCAGAAGTAGTAAAACATGCTTTTTCAAAATCTGAAGCTATTAATTATTACGCAACTGTAAGCAATGAGTTAACAGATATGTTATCTTGGAGAGGATTAGATGACGCTACAAATGTAGTGAGCGAGATAAAAGATAGTATAAAACTATATGACAAGATTGCAGAGGGTTTAAAAGATATGTGGGGATTTGGGGACTTAGATATTAGTGCTTGAAAAGTCCCCATTTTAATTAAACTGCAAAACAAGCCGTGTTAAGCTTGTTTCATCAAGCGCTCCAGAAACACGGTGAACTTCCTTCCCATCTTTAAATATCATAAGGGTAGGAATACTTCGAATTGAAAACCTAGCGCCTAAATTTTGTTCATTTTCAGTATTTACTTTTACAAACAAAGTTTTGAGAGGAAATTTACTAGCTGACTTTTCAAAGTTAGGTCCCATCATTTTACATGGTCCACACCAAGGAGCCCAAAAATCAACTATTACAGGGATGTCTGAGTTTACTACTACTTCATCAAAATTTGTTTGGGATAACTCTATGGGTTTTGTTTCAAGAAGTGATTTTTTACATTTTCCACAATTTGCTTTTTTGTATGAATCTTTTTTTGGCACATTATTTACGCTTAAACAGTTTGGACAGATTACTCTCATTAATATTCCTTTTTAATTTGTAAGTTTTTTGGTAGTTCTATAGTTGTTTTAGTAATATGGTCACGTGAGCTCATTGTTAGTTTACCATCTAGATGCTCTTCTATAATCGTTTTACATACATACAAGCCAAGACCAGTTCCATTTTTAGATTTTGTAGAAAAGTAAGGTTCGAAAACTTTTGACAATATATCTTTAGGAATTCCACCTGCATTATCTTGTATCTCTATTATTACATTTGTATGTATTAGATATGCTTTTATATGTAAAATTTGATTTTCTTGAGGATTCTCTTTAAAGGCATCTATAGAATTTTTTAGTATATTCATGATAGTTTGTACTAACTCATTTTGGTAGGTACTCAGTAGAATATCTGTATCAATGTTTTCTTCGTACATGATTTCGTTGATTAACATATCAGATTTAAGAAGATTTGTAGATTTATCAAATACTATTTGTATTGTTGTTTCTGTTAGCTCTTTATTTTTCTTAAAAAAGTTTCTAAAATCGTTAATAGTATCTGAGAGAAAGCCTACAGTCTTTTCTATTTTGGTAAAGGACTCATCAACAACTTTATCATCAAGCATATCAAGTTCTTTTTTTATTCGTAAAGTTGCTATAAGTGTATTGATAACCGAAAGAGGCTGTCTCCATTGGTGTGCAATCATGGAAATCATTTCACCCATAGCAGCAGTTCTGGAATTTTCAAGTAATCTTGATTGGTGTTCTTGAACTAGTTTCGCACTTGTTATATTTTCTGCAAAGATTATAAAGCCTAAGTGAGAGCCATTTTTATCATACTCTGGTACCAAAGTATTGAGTAACCAAACTTCCCTTCCTTCTCGTGTTAGGGTTATCTTTTCGTACTTTAAAACTTTCATCTGAGCGATACTATCTTTGATTTCTTCTCTTAACTCTGTATTTAAACTTAATTTTTCATAGTCAAAAAAGTTTTGTTTATATATATCAATTTTCTCAAATCCCAAGAGGTCTAGATATGCTCGCGAACAATCTGTTATATTGTTAGTGGTATCAATTTTTAAATAGAGTACTCTTTCATCTACAATACCTCTTTCTGTGAGTAGCTCTTTGTTGAGTTCTTCTACTTTTTGTATGTTTGATTTTAAAAGTATGTTAGTATTTATCATAACGGTTTGATCCGTTATGATTAAGGCGACTAGTTTTTTCTCTACGTCAAAAGGGATTATACTTACATCCTGACGCATATGATTAAAATCCGATGCTTCGATTTGATTGATTTTAATAGGGATGAGATATTTTGATGTACTTGCAATATAAAAAGATGGGGTTCCCATTAGTAGAGCTATCTTTATTTTTCTTCGTAAAGTTTTAATATTTATATTTTCAAAAATTGTATAAATTTCTTTCCCAAGAACATCTTTTTCTTTGATGGATGTATGAATCTCTAACCACTTGTTGTAGTAGCTAATTTTGAGCTCATCATCGAGTATAATAATTCCATTATCAATACTCGAGATAAGCTTTTTATCTACATCAATGCTTCTAAGATACTGTTGAGTTGATTCTTCAGCCACTCTATTGATCCATCCTTAGTTAGTATAAATATTTCACCGTTAATTTTTTGATCTTGAAAGTTTAGTTGTGTATCTATAACAATAACTTGTGAATAATCTTTAAATGTTTTATTTTCCTGTATTTGCTTATTAGGTAATTTACTAATACTTGGAAGAGAAAATTTTACTTCAGTTCCCATTTCCTTTGCTAGTCTTGTTGTTAGGGTTGACGTAAGAACATTTGTTAGCTCTAAGATAGCATCATCTAAATCTTCTTCACTCTTAAGCTCTAAGTGTGAAGCTAGATTTTGAGCACTTACATTATCGATAAAAAAGGCACTTTCACCAGAAAACTGGCCATTAAAAGCTTGCGTTGAAAAAAAGTAACTTTCACCTTTTAAGGTTTGAAGTTCATCTAACAAAGTGGAAGTTTTCATGAGTTTAATATTTGGAATACTCAAAGTTGCAAAGGCATCAAGCATTTCAGCAACTATAGCAGTCGCATCTCCATACGCTACATTCATTAATTCTTGCAGTACATCCTGTTCATCTTCTGTTAGTGTTAGATCTTGCATTAGAGCATAGCAAGTAAATCTTGCATCTTTTGGGAGTTAATAGGTTTTTGAACATGAAGCTGTGCCCCAAGTTTTATAACTTTAGATTTAGCTTGTGCTTGTATATCAGCAGAAACCACCACAACTTTTAGTTTTGGGTTATCTTCCATCATTAATGGTAACGCGGTATATCCATCCATAACTGGCATTGTTAAGTCTAAAAATACAATATCAATTTTTTCTTTTTTAACTAGAGAGACTGCTTCTTCACCATTGTGTGCTTGGAAAATTTCAGCATCACCAACTTGAGCTTTAAGTGATTTTATCAAACTGAGTCTTGCTAGTTTTGAATCGTCTGTTACTAAATATTTCATTCTTACTCTTTAAATGATTTTATTGTTTCTGCCATTCCAAATTCTGGATGCTTTTCTTTGTTTAAGATTGCTTGGGCAATTTTGTTGTTGTCGTTATTTACAATGATAGGTGCTAAGAAGTTTATAAGAGAGTTTTCCAAAGGCTCTTGTATAACAACAATGTTGTACACACTGACATTTGAGTCTTCTGTTATACCTAACAGTATTTTAACATCTGATGGCAAGTCAAATGAGTACTCTCTTAGTATATAAGGATTAATTATAGTAAATGATATATTTTTATCATTGGTATCTTGCATTGTTGCAAACAAATCATCTATATTATGAATTTCTATTTTAGTTATGTTTTCAAAACCTAATATAGCACTTTTTACTTCGTACTCTTGCATTGTAATATCCTTAAAATAATCCCTCTTCATATTTCATATTTGAGCACTCTATGAAACATGAGGAGCTTTTTATACTTGATCTATTATAGCATTCACCAACAGCAAATGCAAGTGAATGGTTTGTATTGAGGATTGATATTCCCTCATTCATATCTAGGTGTACTAATTTAGAATTATCAAGTATTTGCGCATCACTTATACCACTACATTCTAACTGCACACTTATCCAGTCAAATGCTCTAGCTTCATCTTGTCCCACTAAAGTAATAGTCATCAAGCTCGGTGAAGTAATCTCAATGGAGCGAACTTCACCACCTTTAAAATTATCGAACCTTTTTAAAAATTCATCTATATTTGTTAGTGGCTTCAATCTATTGACAACCTACACATTCCATACTTCTATCTTCTACATCACTTGCAACTTCTGGTGATTGTGAACGAAGGTAGTACGTTGATTTTAGACCTAACTTCCAAGCTAACATATAAATCTCATTTAAGTATTTTCCACTTGCTTTATCGAGTGTTATAAATATATTGAGTGATTGCCCTTGGTCTATCCACTTTTGTCTAATCGCTGCTGCTTTAATTAAAAGTGTTTGGTTTAAGTCATAGGCTGGTGTGTAATATGCCCAGGTATCTGGTGAAAGTTTAGGTGCAACAACTGGGATGAGGCCTGAGAGATTTTCTTCAAACCACTTTCTTTTAAATATAGGCTCGATCGCTTGCGTTGTTCCTGTTAAAATTGAGATAGATGAAGTTGGAGCTACTGCCATTAAGTAACCGTTTCTCATCCCTTGTGATTTAACACGAGAGCGTAATTCATCCCATTCATATGTCGAAGCAAAAAGGCCACCACGATCAACAAGGTTTATAACTTCAGCATTTGCATGGTCTTGAGGCATAACACCTTTGCTCCACTCTGAACCTTCATAATCTGGATATCGACCTTTTTCTACTGCTAAATTTGATGAAGCTGAAATAGTGTTATAACAAACTGATTCCATAATTTCATCTATTTTATCAAAGTGTTCTTGCGTTCCCCAAGTGATAGAAGCTTCTGCTAACATTTGTGCTTCACCCATAACACCCAAACCAATTGAACGAGATTTCATGTTTGTACGTTTTACTTTTTCTATAGGGTAAAAGTTAAGATCAATAACATTATCTAAACATCTAACAGCCGTAGGAACAATTCTATTAATTTCTTCTTTAGTATTTATACGTGAAAGGTTAATTGATGCGAGATTACAAACAGCAGTATCACCATTTACTTTTTCTTTTTCAACGACATAGATTGGAAGTCCACCAAGTGAATCTAATGCTGTAACTTTTTTGGCTTGTTTTTCTATTCCGCTATCTACTGTTACTAACTCTTCTTCTTCATAAGAGACACTCTCTCCATTTTCAAAAATGAATTTTATTTTATAGTGGTTAGGATTAGTGTTTTGAAAAATCTCAGTACATAGGTTTGAACTTCTAATCACACCTTTATGTTTGTTAGGATTTGCTCGGTTTGCATTATCTTTAAAACAAAGAAATGGTGAACCAGTTTCAAAGTATGAAGTTAGTATCTTTTTCCAAAGATCTTTTGCTTTTATCTTTTCTTTAATGATACTATCATCTTCTTCTAATTCTTTATAACGTTTGTTAAAGTCTTCACCATAAAGTGTAGCTAACTCGCTTACATCATAGGGATCAAAAAGTGTCCAAATTGCATCTTGTTGTACCCGTTCCATAAACAAATCATTTAGCCACATTGCAGGAAATAAATCATGTGCACGGCGACGCTCTTCACCAGAATTTTTCTTTAAGTCTAAAAAGTCATTTATATCTATATGCCATGGTTCCATATAAACAGCGATAGCACCTTTTCTAGTTCCTAACTGATCAACGGCAATTGCAATATCGTTAGTAATTTTTAGAAATGGTACAGTTCCACCAGCTGCATTTTTATGTCCATCGATGAATGAACCCATAGAGCGAATTCCAGTCCAATCCCAACCGATACCACCACCAAACTTTGATAGCATTGCCATCTCTTGGTAAGAGTCAAAGATACCTTCGATGTTATCTGGAGTAGAACCTATATAACAAGACGAAAGTTGGTGTCTTGTTGTTCTTGCATTTGAAAGTGTTGGTGTAGCTAACATAACTTGAAATTGTGAAACCATGTTATAGAATTTTATTGCCCATTCATGTTTGTTTTCTTCGCGTTGTGCTAAGAACATTGAAATTGCCATAAACATATGTTGAGGAAGTTCTATAGGATTACTATCTCTATCTTTGATTAGGTATCTATCATAAAGAGTTTTTACGCCTAGGTAGTTAAATAACATATCACGTTCTGGTTTGATATGTTCTTCTAATCTTTTTAAATCATACATATCTCCAAGACCTAACATAAGACGACCAGCTTTTTCGCCACGTTTGAAATATTTTTCTAGTGTACAGTAACCAGTAAAACTATTCACTTGGTGGTAGAGGTTAAACATAAAAAGGCGTGATGCTACAAAAGTCCAGTTAGGAGCATCTATATCTATTTTATCTACAGCAGTCTTGATAAGTGTCTTTTGAATCTCTTGAGATGTTATACCATCACGAAATAAAATTTGTGCATCAACCTCTAATTCACTTTGAGATACGTTAATTAAACCTTTTACAGCAGCAGATGTATACTTCTGTATTTTACTAATATCAAGTGGCTCAGTTCTTCCATTACGTTTTATAATTGTTATCATTTATTCCCCTCGGCAGATTATATTTTTTAGACAAATATTGGAATTATTTTTCTCAAAAAAATATTTTTTGTTAGTCTGATTCTATCTAAGAGTAGTTGATTTATAGATTAAATTTTAGAGATAGTTCTGAAGAAATTAAATATATAATACAAGTAAAATATAGTATAAAGTGTATTCAATATTCAACATAACTAAAACAGTATATTTTAGAGTATTATTTTGAAATAGATTTTGTATTGTTCTTGTAGAAATATATAATAACTAGTAATGTAATGATTACTGCTATAGATACTATTACTTCTCCTGAGATATTTATAGTGTTAATGTTTATAGTCATTTATTCTCCTGGACAGATTATATTTTTTAGATAAATATTGGAATTATTTTTCTCAAAAAATATTTTTTTGTTAGTCTGATTCTATCTAAAGGTAGTTGATTTATAGATTACATTTTAGAGATAGTTCTGAAGAAATTAAATATACGATATATTCAATATTTAGCATAACCAAAAGGTTATGCTAAAGGTTATTATTTAAAAACTCTTTTGAAAATTGCATCTACATTCTTAGTGTAGTACTCATAGTTAAAACACTCACGAATCTGTTCTTCGCTTAACGATTGGCCTAACTCTTCATCTGCTAACAAGTGGTTAAGATAAAGTGATTCACCCTTCTCATTTGTAGAAGCTTTTCCTTGTTGAATCTCTTCCCAAACTTTCATTGCATTTCTTTGAACAATTCTATAAGCATCTTCACGACTAACACCTTGAAGTGGAAGTTCAAGTAAGACACGTTGTGAGAAAACTAATCCACCTGTTAAGTTAAGATTTTTCATCATATTTTCAGGATAGATAGTTAGTTTGGATATTACATTATTCATACGGTGAAGCATAAAGTCCATTGTTATAAAAGAATCTGGTAACCAGAATCTTTCAGTTGAAGAATGTGAGATGTCTCTTTCATGCCAAAGAGCAACGTTCTCCATTGCAGGCATACAATAACCTCTAATGATTCTTGCAAGTCCTGTTATGTTTTCAGTTAATACAGGGTTACGTTTATGAGGCATAGCAGAGCTGCCCTTTTGCCCTTTTGCAAAGAATTCTTCAGCTTCGTATACTTCTGTTCTTTGTAGGTGTCTCACTTGTACTGCAAACTTTTCTATAGAAGAAGCTACCATTGCTAATGCAGTTGCTAGTCTTGCATATCTATCACGGTGAACTACTTGGTTAGAACAAGGTTCGGGTTTTAGTCCAAGCTCTACCATTGCATATTCTTCAAGCTCTAATGGGGCATGAGCAAAGTTACCCATAGCACCAGAGATTTGACCAACAGATATAACTTCCATAGTTTGTTCAAGGTTAGTTAGGTGTCTAGACATTTCATCGTACCAAACTGCTAACGTTAAACCAAATGTAATAGGCTCACCATGAATACCATGACTTCTTCCAACCATTAAAGTCATCTTATGTTCTTGGGCTCTTACTTTAATAGACTCCATAAGCATTTTTACATCATCAATAATTATCTCTAATGAAGCTTTCATTTGAAGTGCTACACCAGTATCAACTGCATCTGAAGAAGTCATACCATAGTGAAACCATCGAGACTCTTCACCTAATGATTCAGATACACTTGTATTAAATGCAATAAGGTCGTGTTTAGTTACAGCTTCTATTTCTTCAATTCTCTCAACTGAAAAAGTTGCATTTTTAACAATCTTGTCTGCATCTTCTTGAGGAATTTTCCCAAGTTTTGCCCATGCTTTAACAGCTGCTTTTTCAACTTCAAGCCATGCCGCATATCTTGCATGTTGTGTCCACTTTTCTACCATTATTGGTCTTGAGTATCTTTCTACCATTAATATCTACCTTATAGTTTATATCATTTTTTATGCTAAAATTCGCATAAATAAAGTAGTTTATTTTACAGAATATTTGATAAATAACTGATTAAATTTTTAAGTGGAATTAGGCTTTCATAGTAAGGAATTATATTTGCCATTTGTAAAGAAAAAAATGTTCGTTAAAGAAAAGCAAAAAGCTTTTATGTATTTGATCAATGTACTTGGATATACCCAAAGAGAAGCACAACGGTTTATATCAAAAGGTAGAGTACTTGTTGATGGTGAAGAAATGATGAAGACTGCAGGTGAGATAGAAGGCGAATTTGATTTCATTTTTTTTGAGCCTATAACTAAAGGTTTAGTTCCTGCTCATGTTAAAGAAGAGTTTGTTTTGTTTGATAAGCCAAGTGGAGTACTTGTTCATCCTCAAACCAAAGCAACACCCTATTCACTCATAGATGAGTTAAAGTATCAGTTTGGTCGTGATGCCAACATAGCGCATAGGATTGATCAAGAAACTAGTGGGCTCGTCTTATGTTCTAGAAATAAAGTAAGCGAACGTGAGTTAAAGATTATGTTTCAAGAAAGAGATATGAAAAAAAAGTATCTTGCATTAGTGCACGGTCATTTAAAAGAAGAGATATGTGTAGAAGCTCCACTTTTAAGATCTAAAGCCGATACTGCAATTGTAAGAATGGTAGTGCATGTCCATGAAACTGGAAAAGCTTCTAAGACTGATTTTAAACCTTTAGAGTATTTTCCTGGGGTTGATATGACTTTAGTAGAGTGTGCACCACTTACAGGAAGACAGCATCAGATTAGAGTGCATTTGTTTCACGTGAAACATCCAATAGTTGGTGATCCAGTGTATGGCCAATCCGAAATTGATATGGTGAAGTTCCTAGACAAAGTTTTAACTCCCCAAGATAGAATAAATAAAAGTGGAGCTACGAGACTTTTACTGCATGCTAATGAATTAGAGTTTAATTTATATAATGAAGATTATCATTTTCATTCTAAGGTAGATTTTCTTAAAGAAGTTCGAAAAAGTTTAGGTGTAGAACTAGCTTAGAAATATCTTTTTCACTCTATTTAGAGCAAAGCCCAAGAAATAGGACTTTGAGATATTCACAGTGTGAATAACTTTTATTTACAATGCTAGCAAACATAAGGAACAAGGGTCTTGAAGCGTATAGATGGTTCTAGAAGCCCTAAAAATAGGGGTTTAAGCTACTTCGAAGAATTTGAAGTTAAGTAAATTTTTATATAAATTAAATCTTAAAAGAAGAAAGAATTTACTAATTTATCTTCATTAAAGTTTAGCTTATTCACTAGTTATCACAATGTGTGAATATCACACACTTTAAAAGAATTTCATAAATTTATATTTGATTTTGATTTATTTAAGTGTAAGTTGAATTTTTTAAATATTTTTATGTTTGAGGATTTTATAAGATTACTAAGGTATTATTACATTTATAAACGACCTCCCTGGTGTGTTGGTCGTTTTACTACAATAGAATTTTTAAACTCCGTTGTATCTTTTGATAATTTTCTTGATACGACTTCTTAAATTTCTAAGAGCATCACTACTTGTTTTTCCATCAGCTGTTAAGTTTCCAACTTCTGCATCATTAAATTGAGCTTTAGAAACCCAACCTATTTTACTATGGTATTTAATACCAACAAATCTAACATCACCAAAATGTCCTTTACAAAGTTTGTAAATTTCTTTTATTCTATCACTATCTAATTTTTCAGCCATATTGAATTATTCCTTTATTTTTATTCTAAAAGTATTTTATCACAGAATAATTACTAATTAGCTTTAGTCAATTATTTTTTATCATCATCACTTGTAGCTGCTCTATAGAAACCTATAAGACCAACTGCAAAGACAGTGAAGATAAATATTATTTGAGCTATATCTAAATACGTCATTATTCTTCACCTTCTATTTTTTCTTTTAGTTGACCACACGCTGCAGATATATCTATACCCTTTGAATCACGTATTGTACATAGTAACCCATGCTTAATGAGATAATCAGCGAAAGCTACCATATCAGCCTTTGAAGGTCTATCATATGGAGTTCCCGGATAGGGGTTAAAGTATATAAGGTTTACTTTGGCTTTGATATCTGTAAGGAGTTTGATAAGTTTCTTTGCAGATCCTAAGTCATCATTTTTATTTTTAATTACAAGGTATTCAAACATAACCCGTTTACGTGTATCTATTGGGAATCTTTTTACTGCTTCTATGATAGAGTTAATGTTATGCGCTTTATTCATAGGTATAAGCTCTGTTCTAAGCTCATCATCAACAGCGTGAAGAGATATGGCTATGTGAACACCTAAGTCCATTTCACCTAGTTTGTCTATTTTATTACTCAATCCACTTGTCGAAACAGTTTGGCGCTTAGCACCAATGCATAGGCCTTCATCTTCTTTAAATATCTCAATCGCTTGTGCTAGGTTGTCAAGGTTATCTAATGGTTCACCCATACCCATATATACAATATTTATTTTACGGTTATGTTTATGATCATTATCATTTTTGAGTGTAACGACTTGTGCAACTATTTCACCAGCTGTTAAGTTTCTAGTAAATCCACCTTTTGCTGTAAGACAAAATGTACACCCTACTTTACATCCAACTTGTGTTGAAACACAGATTGTGTATTTAGCTTCTTGAATGACAACACCATTATTATCGTGCTGTGTATCTTTCATCTTTAACCAGACAGCTTCCATAGTTTTTCCATCTTGCATCCGTAAAAGATACTTAATAGTTCCATCTGAAGACTCTTCTTTGTTTGCAATTGTTAAAGGGTTAACTACATATTTTTGTGCAAGTTCTTCTTTGAGTACTTTTGGAATATTTTTCATTGCATCAAAATCTTGTGCATACTGATGATAGAGCCAACCAAAAATTTGTTTAACACGAAAAGATGGTTTAATCTGATCCATTAATTCTTTTTGGGTGAAGTCGTAGAGTGAAGGTTTAGTAACAGCTATTTCGATGTGAGTTCCTTGATCCTTTGTTTCACGTGAAACCCTAAAAGCTCTTTTGCTTTTTCATGGTTTTTGAGAAAATCTTCATGCGCATTTTCATCGGTGAAGTTCGTTATACAAAAAACACCACCAGCAGGAATATTGAATTCTTGGGCAATTTTAAGTACAGCAAAAAACTCCATACTTTCTATCCCTACTCCAAGTTTTAAAAATTTAGAGGTAAGCTCTTTATTTGTTGAAATATAATTTGATGAGTTTACTACTATATCTTTTGCATCTGTTGTATTTGTAGTTACTACATTATCCAGTGGTGTATACCCATCATTTGAAAGAAAAGCCAGTTCAATATTTGAAGCAGTTTTAGATTCGATGATATCAAATATTTTATGATTACCATAGCTCCCTGCACTTCCAACAAAAAGTAAAAACTCAGGTTTATCAAATAAACATAGTCTTGTTAAGTTCATTGCAGTTTCAATGAGTCCAACACCCATTGGTTGAGCAAAGTCAAAAGTTTCGTTATTTCCAGCACAAATTATCATTATTGTGGTTCTCTCTTTTTATTTTATTTCTTTATTACTTAGTATTTTAACTTTAGTACTTTAAATATTTCAGATGAAATATTTTGCTCTTTTAAATTCGAACTGCTACACCATTATCTTGTAAGTAATGTTTTAAATCCATAATATCAATCTCTTTATAATGAAAGATACTAGCAGCAAGTGCAGCATCAGCTCCACAGTCAAAAGCATCTTTGATATGATCCATAGTCCCTGCTCCACCAGAAGCAATAACAGGAACATTTACAGCACGCGAAATTTGCTCTGTAATGTTAAGCTCAAATCCAGCTTTCGTTCCATCGGCATCCATTGATGTAAGTAGTATTTCACCACATCCACGATCTACAACTTCTTTTGCCCATTCTACTGCATCAAGTCCAGTGTCTACTCTACCACCATTTAAAAATACATGGTATTTGTCCCCTGCTCTTTTTACATCGATGGCAGTCACAATACATTGAGAACCAAATCTCTTTGCACTCTCATTTATAAGGGAGGGTCTTTTTATTGCGGCAGAATTTACACTTACTTTATCGCAACCAACGTTTAATAGTTTGTAGATATCTTCAAGTTTTCTAATTCCACCACCAACAGTAAGTGGTATGAAAATTTCACGAGCAACCTCGGCTACAATATCTACGATTGTATCGCGGTTGTCAGATGAAGCAGTGATATCTAAAAATGTTAATTCATCAGCGCCCTCTTCGTTGTAACGACGAGCAACTTCGACTGGGTCACCTGCATCTTTTAGGCCAACAAAGTTTACGCCTTTTACCACACGTCCATCTTTAACATCAAGACATGGAATGATTCTTTTTGCAAAATAATTCATGAGTGTAAGCATACCTTATATTATATATTTGAAATTATACAGTTTTTAGCTTTGGTGAAGTTTTGCTATTTCAAAATGAAATAAAGCTAATAATATAAAAACATTATAGTCTTTCTTCAGCTATTGTAAAAAAAAGCTGGATTTATTAAAATAGCTTATTTTATTACTAAGACCTCTCAGTAATGATGAAATCCTTACTTAAAACTAAATAATCACAAAAATTTGATACTTATTTTATAGATGTAATCGATATGTAAGTAAATATGGCTATAATCGCGAAAATTAAATATAATGGAAACTAATATATGAAACTATCGGCGTTATTTCTTACTCTATCTCTCGTTGCAGCACTTAATGCAAACCAAACAGTATTTCAAAAATACACTCAATTAAAAAATAATTCGGAGTTAGCTAAAATAGAAGCGAAGAGAAATTTAATTCTACAAAAAAGAGATCATCACGAAGAAATACGTGACTATAGAGATGTTAAACGTGACATGAGACAAAAAGCATTGTACGTTAGAATGGAGAACTCTTTTACCCCATATAGATAAGATATTCTTATTCTAAGAAAGATGCTTCTGAGAAGTAAAACCTTGAAATTTATTAATTCCTGAGTCCTCAAAAATATCAAAAACTTCTTTGGAATGTACAAACTCTGCAACAACTTTAATATTTAAACTATTATTTTTAAATAATCAGGTTGTAAATCCATAAGAAAAGTTTGAGTACCCTATTCCAAAGTACTTTTTTCATTGAATGTGATTTTAGAATATTATAACATAGCCACTATAATTTAAGATATAACAATAATAATAAAGTAAGTTTACATCCATTAACTATATATAAGCAAAATTACTATACACTCTTTCATGAAAAAAGAAAATATTGTTGCAAAGAAAAAATTTGGTCAAAATTTTCTAAAAGATCAGACTGTTTTACAAAAGATCGTCGAAGCGATGCCCAAAAACGATAATAAAATCGTAGAAATTGGCCCTGGCTTAGGTGATTTAACTAAATATTTAGTAGATGTCAAAAGTGTAGAAGCTTTTGAGGTCGATACCGATTTGTGTAAACTATTACAAAGTGAATTTAAAGAAGAGATTGCTACCAAGCGACTTCACATTAATTGTGGGGATGTACTCGAAGCTTGGAAGAGTAGTTTAGTGGATGAACCGTATGATTTAGTGGCAAACTTGCCTTACTACATCGCGACAAACATAATCCTAAAAGCACTCGCAGATCCAATGTGTAAAAATATACTTGTAATGGTACAACTTGAGGTTGCAGAAAAATTCTGTGCTGGGGTTGGTCAAAAGGTTTTTGGCTCTTTGGGAATAATAACTCAAAGTGTAGGATCTTCACATATAGTTGTGAAGGTTCCTCCAAGTGCTTTTGAGCCCCCTCCAAAGATTGATTCTGCTGTTTTTTTAATACAGAAGAAAAAAGATAGAAGCGACAAAGATTTCGAAGATATGCTGAGAGTTGCTTTTACGCAACCTCGAAAAACTTTGATGAAAAATCTCTCTTTTAAGTATGAAAAAACGCAACTCCAAGAAGCTTATGAAGAGCTGGGCCTTATACAAACGATTCGTCCTCATCAAGTCTCCACAAGCGACTATCACCAACTCTATAAAAAAATAATATAATATACAGGAGTTTGGATGGAAGAAGAAAACAAAGAGGTTAGCGTAAGCAAACCTGAACGGGGAAATAGCCAACCACTAGAAAAGAATGTAAATGGCAATAAAAAACCACAGCATAATAATGGGAATAGAAAACCTAATCAAAATAAATCAAATAGCGATAAAGTAACAGGTACAAAACCAAACAATAATAACAACAATAAAAATAAAAATCGTAATCGTCATCGTAGACAACCTACCCCAGTTGATGAAAATTTAAAATCTTTTGTTGTAAAAAATCAAGAAGCACACAAGCAAAGACTAAACCCTCACTATAAACTAGATTTAAATTCTAACGCAAAAATTCGTGTTACGCCACTTGGTGGATTAGGCGAAATTGGTGGAAATATCATGGTTGTGGAGACAGAAAAAGAAGCAATTCTTATTGATGTTGGTATGAGTTTTCCAGATGCTGATATGCATGGTGTTGATATTTTAATACCTGATTTTGCTTATCTGCGTGAGATTAAAAACAAAATTGTGGGTGTAGTAATTACACATGCTCACGAAGATCATATTGGTGCAATGCCATACCTTTATAAAGAGATGCAATTTCCAATCTTTGGTACACCCTTACCACTTGCTATGATTGGAACAAAATTTGATGAGCACCACATTAAAGAGCATAGAAAATATTTCAACCCGATTGAAAAAAGACAAATTATTAAAATTG
>NZ_JBLHOE010000015.1:0-53026 GCF_047622445.1 Sulfurimonas sp. | reverse complement strand
TGTAACCGAACTTTATGTAATGCCATTTTTACTTATAATTTTGTTTGTCAGTGTTTTTACAATTACTGCTATACTTGGAAGATTTTGGTGTGGATGGGCATGTCCTCAGACTATTTTTAGAGTTATATACAGAGATCTTATAGAAGGAACACTTTTAGATTTAAGAAGAATGAAAAACAAACAAAAAGAGGTTGACTACTCTAAAACAAGTAACTTTCTAAAAACAGTTGTTGCTATAGTCTTGTGGTCAATTATCTCTATAATTATTTCATCGAATTTTATCTGGTACTTTGTTCCTCCAGAAGACTTTTTTGTTTACATACAAGAGCCTATGGAGCATCTCTTTTTAATCTCATTTGTTCTCTCTACAGCTTTATTTTTAATTTATGACATGATATTTTTAAAAGAGAATTTTTGTACTTATGTTTGTCCTTACTCAAGAACACAAAATGTACTCTATGATGATGATACTAAACATGTCATTTACAATACAAATAGAGGTGGAGTGATTTATGAAAATAAGGCAAAATCTATATTTAATGTCAGTGAGTGGTCACAAAACGAAGAGTGCACAACATGTGAAGCTTGTGTTACAGTATGTCCGACACATATCGACATACGAAAAGGTTTACAGTTAGAGTGTATCAACTGTTTAGAGTGTTCTGATGCTTGTGCAACTGTGATGGGTAAACTTGATAAAGAGTCACTCATTAGCTGGGGAAGCAGTAATACAGTTATACATCAAATTAAAACATCACTTTTTTCTCCAAGAAATAGTGTCTACTTTGCTACTATACTTGGTTCGTTTATTTTAGCAGCTGTTTTTATCTCAGAAAAAGAGTACTTATTGGTTAATGTAAACAAAACAACTCAACTTTACAGAATTGATAAAAATGGCCTTGTAAACAACGGTTATGTAATGGCTATACATAACACACAAGACAGAGCGTATACTTATGATGTAAAGATTAGTGGTAATGAAAACTTTGAAATTAAGAAATTTAATCCTGTTACATTAGACGCTGATAAAAAGGCAAAAAAAGTCTTAATCATACAAAGCAAAGAAAATCTCAACTTATCTGAGAGAAAAGACACAGTACTAAAATTACAACTTACTATTTTTGCAAGAGAAGACGCTAAAGTGAAAATTACCCGAGATGTAGCTTTTATCTATCCAAGGAACGAACTAATTAAATAGCTTTCTCTAAATAGAGGGTAAATTCCGCACCCTCTATTTTATTTTTAACTTCGATTCTTCCTTCAAAACTTTTTTCGATTATCATCTTTACTAAGTATAAACCTATTCCTGTTCCACTATCTTTTGTTGAAAAGTATGGTTCAAATATCTTTTCAATATTTTTATCTTTAATACCCTTAGCATTGTCACTTATCTTTATAATACACTCAGCACTTGATGCATTCACTTCTATTTTTATCCAAGGGTTCTCTACGTTATGTAATGCTTCTGAAGCATTTGAAATGAGTGCGAGAACAACCTGAGCGAGCTCATTTTTAATGCCGTGTACTTTCATCTCCTCATATGTATTGAATTTAAGTTCAAAGTCAATATCTTTTTGTTTGAGGTCGGAGCTTAAAATAGTAATACTATTTTCAATGGCTTCTTTAACTATAAAGTCTTCTTTTTGTTTAGAGGGAACATAAAACTCTTTAAAATCATCTATAGTCTTTGAGAGAAACTGTAGCTGCTCTTCTGCTGAGTTAAATTTTTTATTGAAGTACTCACTATCCATCTTACCATTTTCATACTTCTTTTTCATATTTATTAAGATGTAAGATATATTGTTTAAAGGCTGTCTAAATTGATGTGTAATATTTCCTATCATTTCACCACTTTTTGCCATTTTTGATTGCTGTAAAAGCATGTTTTGATAATCTGTAGCTTCATTTTTTAAAAGAACGTACTTGTAAGATATGGATGTTGTAAATAGCACCGCTTCAACAGCAAATCCCATTAAAACTATATCCATATAGCCATTTTGGATAAAGTACTCTTTCATGTCAAACACAAAAAGAAAGAAACACAGTAGTGCCCATCCAACAACATAGACAATAGTAGGATACTTCCCTCTTTTTAAATTAAATATTACAGAACTAAAAAGTATTGCAAAAACTACAGTATATGGTAGATATTCAAAAAGTATATAGTGATAAAATACTGTAAGGATTACTATGTATAAGAGTAGGGTGTTAATAATGAACTCTTTATAATTGGTAATATCGGGAGTAAATTTCCCTTCATAAAAGGCTATTGCGAATAAAACAGCACTTGCTGTTGCCAAAATTAAAGAAAAATCTTGAATATAATGTGGTATGTCAAAAATAGTACTATAGGTAGCAATATAAGATAGAGAAAATACTTGCATAAAACAATAACAAATATAGATGATTTCTTTAGAATATATATACCTAATAAAGCTATAAAAAATACTCATCATCAAAATACCAAAAATAATACCGTATGCTAGTATTTCATTAGCTTCAAAGTGCAAGTTTATATCCGGTTCCAGTGAGATTGGAAATGAGATCTTTAGGTAGTTTGAATTTAAGATTTTTAATGAGTGTTTTTAATGCATCCTTTGTCATCACACTGTCTTGCCAAATGAGATTCTCTATCTCATTGTATGTAACATATCTGTTTTTATTTTTTAATAAAAGTGTAAAGAGCTCTAGTTCTTTCGTTCTTAGCTTTACTATTTGCTCATCCCTCACTAAAGTTTGATTATATATATCAAAATATGTACTACTTGAGAGGTCTACAATATTAGAAGATTCTTCATGAATACTTTGTACACATAAATTCAATGCATCATCAAAATCTTTTTCTTTAACAGGTTTTATAAGATACTTAATTAATTTTAGTTCAATAGCTTCTAAAAGATACTTAGTATCACTAAATGCAGTTATTATAATTACTTGAGTTTTTTTATCTTTGTGTCTTATTTTTTTAATAAACTCGAGACCATTTAATTTAGGCATTTGTATATCAGTAATAATAATATCGGGCTTATGTTTTTCGTATAGTTTGAGAGCACTGATAGCATCTGGTGCTTCATAAATATTATGAAAGTAGTTTTCTAAATACTCAACTCCATTCTCACGAGCGATACTGTCGTCTTCAACATATAGTATTGCTAGACTACTGTTTAATGATTTTTCCATCAAGTATTATAACCTAAATGAAAGATACTAAAATGTGCACAAATCAGCATAATTATGTGCTATTACTTTTGCATTTTATAGTAACTTTTTAAAAGCTAGAAAAAATTTGCTATTTTGTTTATTTGTACCAACTGTAACTCTTATGGCATTCATATCGTAACTATGTAAGTCTCTCACAATTATCCCTTTAGATAAAAGTTGATAGGAAATTTTAGATGAATTTTGATTTTGATTTAAATGAAAAGTCACAAAATTTGTATAGCTATTTGTTATGTTTATTTTTTGTTTTAAAGCAAAGTCTTCATAGCGATCCATCTCTTGGAAATTAAGGGAGCTAGTCTTATGTACAAATTCTTCATCTTCAAGTGCTACACTAGCCGCTTCTAATGAAAGTGTTGTGATATTAAAAGGTGGACGTAATTTATATAATTCTTTTATAATATTTTCATTTGCTACCCCGTAACCTACACGCATTCCACCAAGACCGTAGGCCTTGGAAAATGTTCCAAGGTAAATTACATTTTCATACTTTGAAACTATTAGTTTAGGGTCTACTTTTTTAGAATTATCTTTAGCTTGAGCATACTCCATATACGCGCCATCTATAACAACTAAAGTATCGCTATCTATTTTGTCTAAAAATGAGAAAAGCTCCATTGAACCTAGTGCATCCCCTGTAGGGTTATTTGGTGTACATAAGAAAATAATGTCTGGATTTTGATCTTGATAAAGAGTATAAAATTCCTCTAAGTTATGTTCTATCGAAGTTGTTTTGATAACCTCTGCACCTACATGTTTTGCATAAATTTCATACATTGCAAATGTTACACTGTTTATTAGAATTTTAGAATTTGCATTGGCTTTAGAATGCATTATAAACTCTATAACCTGATCACTTCCAGAGCCTATAATTATATTTTCTACTTCAATTTCAAATCTATTACTAAGAGCGATTTTGAGTTTTATCATAGAATCATCAGGATAAAGAGCCATACAAGAAATAATATTTACAATAGATTTTTGAACTTTTGGTGAACACCCATAAGGATTTTCATTTGAAGCTAACTTCATTATATCTTTTGATTCAATACCAAACTCTCTTACAACCAGCTCAATAGGTTTAGCAGTTTCATATGTGTTCATACTTTCTAGTTTTTTGTTAAATTTCAACCTTTATCCTTTTTTGATAAAGTTTTATTTTTATTTCTTTGTGTGATTTCCTCTAAGAAAATCATCATGCTCATTCCACTTTAGTTTATCGCAATGTTTAGTAGTAGAATATGCAAACACAAATAGAAACATATCCCAAGTTTTAAGTAAGTATTTCATAAGTATCCTTTTTTAGTTTTAGGTTTTATACCTTAGAGAAGAGGAGTATATCTACAAATGGTGTTCATTTAGTGGCTTCGTAAAAATAAAAAATTTAATCATCTCAGAGTATTGATTTTAAACTAAAGTAAAGAAATTTTTATAAACAATAATTACTTTTTTTAAAGCTATGTTTATTTCGCTTATACTAACTATACTTCCATAATTTAATAATCAAAAGGAAGCACTTTATGTATACAGTACAAATGGAACAAGAATGTGGATGTTTTAAAAAAAGTGAATACTCAAACAATAATTCATTCCAAACTCAGCAGGATGCATATAATTATGCAAATATTGTAGCCGAATTTATGAATGAAGAATTTTGTAGTCAACATACTTTTTATTCTGAAATAGCTGAAAATAATACCTTTGTAATTAGAGTGGCTATAAATGCTACTTCTGTCTCTGGTTGTAGTACGGGTGTCAGTTGTGATGTTGGTTGTGAATCTACTGATGACTGGACTCTTGAATCTACTGATACGGCTAATGATGAGAACTGTGGTACTGGCTGTGGCTGTTCTTAAATTGTAAGCTCTCAAGCAATGTTAAAGTATTGTTTTTATCTTTGGTTTTGCCTCTGTCGCGTACGTTTCTAAAATAAGGAAGATATATGAAAGTAATAGAACAAACCTCTGGGACTGTAGGAACGCTTAGTGATCTAGCAAAATTGGCAAACTACTCACTAATGGATACTCTTAACTGTGATCCTGAAGCCAAAGCAAATGGAGTTGATCATTCTCCTCGAGAAGTCTTCACCGGACACTATGTCCCTGTGAATCCAACGCCAATTAAAGACCCACAGTACATTGCGCACAGTAAGAACTTTTTTAGCGAACTAGGCTTTTCTGATACTTTGGCAGAATCGGCCGATTTCGTTCGTATGTTCTCTGGCGATATGAGTCAGGTACCAGAGCCGATGCGTCGTATAGGTTGGGCGACAGGATATGCTCTTTCTATCTACGGAACTGAATACTACCAGCAGTGCCCCTTCCAAACTGGTAATGGGTACGGTGACGGTCGAGCAGTTTCTATCCTTGAAGCTGTTATAAATGGAAAACGTTGGGAAATGCAACTTAAAGGTGGTGGTAGGACACCATACTGCCGGGGAGCTGACGGTCGTGCAGTTTTGCGTTCGAGTATCCGTGAATTTTTAGCACAGGAGCATATGCATGCGCTTGGAGTGCCAACATCACGCTCTTTGAGTTTGTATACATCAAAAACTGAGAAGGTTCAGCGACCATGGTTTCGAGATGGTTCATACTCTAAAGACCCTGAAGTAATGATAGAAGAAGCTGTCGCTATCTCGACACGAGTCGCACCTTCGTTTCTTAGAGTGGGTCAAATCGAACTTTTTGGTCGTCGTGCGCGTAAAAATGAGCACCCCAAAGCGATGGAGGAGCTCGAGATGATTGTCTTGCACTTAATCCATCGTGAGTACAGTGAGGTTATTGATACAAATTTAACTACGGCTGAAAAAGTGGTTTTACTTGCCGGTGAGTTCCGCAGTCGCCTCACATCACTTGTGGCAAATTGGATTCGTGTTGGTTACTGCCAAGGAAATTTTAATGGTGATAACTGTGCAGCAGGAGGCTATACACTTGATTACGGTCCATTCGGATTTGTAGATATGTTCGACCCTTCTTATCAGCCGTGGACGGGTGGTGGAAAACACTTCTCATTTCTTAACCAACCTCAAGCTGCCGAGCGTAATTTTAATATGTTTTGTAAAGCACTGCAACTCTTACTTGAATCACATGAAAACGAGCTACAACAACTCCAAAAGCTACAAGACGATTTCTCTAATGTCATGCAAGTTAAAATGATTGAGATGTGGACTTCTAAACTAGGTCTACAAAACTTTAATGCGACGCTATTTAATGAACTTGTAAAGCTAATGATAGCAACTTCTGTCGACTACACTATCTTCTTTCGTGAGTTATCTTGTATTCCTGAGGACATTACTCCACTGAGAAAAAGTTTCTATAAGGACATGATGCTTGATGAAGAACTTATCAAGAGTTGGTCTCTGTGGTTGGAGGAATGGAAATCAAGCATTAGCGGTTTGAATGTAGAGGAACTCTCTAAGAAGATGAAACTTGTCAACCCAAAATACAGTTTACGAGAGTGGTTCCTTGTACCTGCATATCAGCAAGCTACTGAGGGAGAGTATTCTCTCATTAAGGAGATGCAGGAAGTCATGACAAATCCATACGATGAGCAGTCCAAAGATGTAGAAAAAAAATACTATACTCTGAAGCCATCACAATTCTTTAAGGTTGCTGGTATATCCCATATTAGCTGCTCGTCGTAATTTTAAGGAGAAAGTCTTTTATATTTGTAAGTATCGTGGTAAGATATCTACATTAAAACAAAGTGAACTGATGTTATATAAGGATATTTTATGAAAGCAATAGTTGTATTGTTCACAATGGTAGGGATACTTATTGCGGGAGGTTTTGAGTCTTCTGAAGTAAAAAATGGAAATTTTCATATATATACAGTAGACAATAAAGATGCAAATATACGCCCTAAAATGATTGAAGATGCTTTGAAGTCAAATGGTTTTCTCATTGGCGAAAATGCCAATATTCAAGCTGAATTACTGCATATTTATAAAGAGGATAATTTTAAAATATACAACAATATATCTTTTTATCATAAGGATATAACACTAAAACTTCTTAATAAACACTCAGATGCTGGAGTTTTAGTACCAATGGGGATGGTGGTTTATCAGCATATTGGTGAAGATGATTTACATATAGTCGTTGTAAGAGCAGATATGCAAGCTAAAGTTATTGGAGTAAAGCCCCAAGAGTTACAAACTTTAGAAGTGGCTATTTTAAAAGTGATAACAACTCTTTTCCCAACGGCTATACATACTTATAATGATGAGAGTAAAGCGCAACCAAGAGAATTTTTAACAAAATACACACTTGATTTCAAAGATGCTGATTTTGAAGATGTTAGAGAAGAACTAGAAGAAAACTTTGAAGAAAAATTTACTAAGGCAGGTTTTGCGATGCCAAGTTACTTTGATCTTGCAGAGGGTTTGGGTAAAGACTCTCCTTATGATTTTTATGTAACATATGCGATATGTAAGATGGATGTACTAAGAGTTGTAATAAAAGTAAATCCTGAAGTACCAGTGCTAGGCCCATGCACAACAATGATATACAAGAAAAAAAATGAAAAAAAGATAGTAATGGGCTTTGCCTCAATATACAACTGGATAAGTAGTGCAAATATAGAAGATAAAGTAGCAGTGGATGGTTTGCTAGAAACACAAAGAATTTATGAAGCTATCTTAAAAGATGTGACAAAAACGAATAAGTAAATTCTCAAGTCCTCGTTATGGGAAAACAGAGGAAGTGAAGTTCTTCTAATCAATGGGTACTATTGTACAATAAGTAATAGATTGTAGAATTGCAGAATCATCAAAAATGCCAAAGGGATGGTAGTATTCGTTGAAAACCTCATGAGTGACAATGCATTTTTGGCATTATCAAGCGAAATAGAATAGCTCTCAAGCTTATCTTGGTCTTCTTGATTTAGCTTGTTACATATAACATTCATTTCCTCTGTTTCATAGAATGAAGACCACTCTTTTACTTGCCCGCTGTACTGTCTTGCTATCTTGTCATTTTTCATAAATAGCTTCCAATAATAATCTTTGAGAAAGAAGCTGGTTGTTCCAAATATTATCATAGTTGACAATATCAAAGCAACACTATCTCCTAAAGTTGGAGTGTCTCCAGTTGAGAACAAGTACGTAAGGTATGCTAAAAGTGCGGTAGGTATAAATATAATTAAAGTGTGTTGATACTTTTTTACTATACCAAATCCCTCAATGTTAAGATTGCGTTCTCTATTCTCGTCCACTTCTGTATTTATCTTGCTCATCTGCTTCTCCAATATAATTTATGTATTTTACAGAGTTTTTTAACTTCTGTCCAAGAATCTGATAAATTGGCATAAATAATAGTAAAGTAGTAGCTAATATACTCTGAATTTCACTTATCTTTTTCATAATAATTTTTTTATGTATGTTGTTTTCTCAAGTTAGGTAGTAGTTAAAAAATAAATATTAGTTATTTCATATTCTGTTACCCCAATATATGATATATTTATAAGATTATTTTATAAGATCTAAAGAATAGTTTTCTGTAGCCATACCGCTACTTTAGTAGTAGAGTATGCAAACACAAACATATTTTAAGTTTTAAGTAAATATTTTATAGGTGTCTTCTTATTAGTCGATATTAATATTAGAATAAATTATTGTTACAATCTTTTGTATGTAAAAAGGAAATTTTAATGTCAAATACTATTGAGACTCTTTTAGAAGAAAATGAAAAACTAAAGCATAAGATTGAACAATTTACAGGACTACTGGATTCTATTCCAGATCCAGTCTTTATGAAAGATGATGATTTACGTTGGATTTATGGTAATCCAGTTATCCTTAACCTTTATGGAATTGATCCAGATAACTATATGGGTAAAACAGAAGATCAGTTGTTGCCAGCAGAGTTTGCGGAATCGTGTATGGAAAGTGACAAACAAGCAGTAAAGGCTCGTGGTGTAACTAAATCTACAGAACGAGCACGAGATGAATTTGATAAAATCCATTTCTACGAGGTGTTTAAGGTGCCTTTTTATCAAAAAGATGAAAAGTTTAGAGGCCTCATCGGTGTAGGTCGGGACATTACAGAACGAAAAGAAGTTCAAGAAAAGCTCGAAGAGGCAAATGTTAAATTAGAAGAAGAACTAACTATTCGTCGTAAGCTTGAGAAAGAGAATGCACTTCAAAAGAAGATTATGCAACAGCAAAGTGAACTCGCTTCCAAATCTGAAAAACTTGTACAAATTAATAGAGAATTAGAAGAAGAAAATAAACAGCGTCAAAAATTAGAAGAACAGTTACGTGTATTGGCGAATACTGATTCTTTAACTGGCTTGAGTAATCGCCGTCATACAATGAATCTTGCTAATTTAGAGTTTGAACGAAGCGGACGTACTAGTAACTCACTTACCCTATTAATGATAGACTTAGATCTCTTTAAATGTATAAACGACACCTATGGTCACCAAGCAGGAGATCAAGTTTTAATATCTTTTGCAAAGTGCTTAAAAGACAATCTTCGTAAAATAGATATAGTTGGGCGAATTGGTGGAGAAGAATTTATGGTGCTGTTCTCAGGAGATACAAAAGAACAAGTAGAAGTAGTGATAGAAAAACTACATGTAGCTACGAGAGCTATTGTAATTCCTAATACTGATATCTCGCTATCAATGAGTGTTGGAGTGTATCAATTAGAAAACTATAAAATAGGATTAGAAAAGGCAACTGCAAGTGCTGATGATGCACTTTACCTTGCAAAGGAAAATGGTCGTAACAGAACTGAATGGGTATAACAATCTCTTTAGTACAAAAGATGTTAGATTCTAAGGTTTTCATTTGGCTTGCTCCAAGGTTCCTGTCAAGCCAAATTTTGTTTATATACAGTAATACTACAGTTGTGATAGAAATTAATGGTAAAATCAATTACTTTTACTTTTTTACAAAGGATTTATCATGCTAAAAGCTTACCTTGCCTTAACCCTATTCGTTTTAACTCTACCTTTATTTTCTGACTCTTCTTATGATGGAATAAAAGTAGGTCCATTCAAAATAGGTGGAGCCTTAAGAGCCAATTATGTGATAGGGGACTATGTTCTTTCTTCATCAGCTTATTCGGGTGCAGACAGAGGCGCCAAGTGGGGTGATGTTGAGCTAGATACTGTTCGTATCAACATTGATATTGAAGAGGGTTCCTATATTGGAAAATTTGAATACCGTTGGTATAATGGCTATAGCTTTATCCATACAGCCTGGTTAGGTTATAAATTTGAAAAGGGTAATCAGCTTGAAGTAGGTATTACCCGTGTACCTTTTGGTCCTGGAGATTATGGTATATCCAATAGCTGGTTTTTTGATCAGCACTATTATGTAGGCTTAAGTGATGACATGGACTTAGGGATTAAATATACCTCCTCTTTTGGGAATCTTACACTTGATTTTGCTTATTTTTATAATGGCGGAACAAATGGCATTGGTTCTTCGAATCAAGGAGCTAGATATGGATATGATATAGCCTTATGGGAAAGCAGTATTCAAAATGATGGGACAATCTCTGCTTCTGACCTAAATGGTTGGGAAGAAAAGCATCAATTGAACTTCAGAGCAATCTATGACTTTACGCATACAAAGCTAGGTCTTTCTTTTCTTTATGGAGGTCTAGAAGGCACCCAAGCTAACGATGCTACACGCTTAGCACTTTCTGGACATATGCAGAATTTTTGGAATAATTTTACACTACAAACCCAACTCACATGGTATGATATGGATATTGATAAACAAAACTTACTCAATACTGACGGTCTCATTCCTGCAGGTGGTTTTGATTTTACCTGGCCTATTGCAAGTAAAGCTTGGATATCCTCGATCTCTTTGAATTATAAAATACAAACTCCCGGTTTAAGTTGGCTTGATTATATGCTACCTTATATTGAATACAGTTCCATAATCAAAAAAGACGGGGCACAAAACAATTCTGATTTATTCGTTTTAGGATCAGCTTGGTCACGAGGGAACTGGTATATCTATACCGATTTAGCTTATTCTAATGGTAACTTATTTGTGGGTGATCTAGGCGATGACTATACAAATGTTTATAAGGGTGTAGGCGATTTTGGTGCCAATGGAAATGACCATTGGAATTACCGATTAAATCTTAATATTGGATACTACTTTTAGTCTATTCCTTAGGTATTTACTTCTAAGGATTCGTCTATCACAGTATTTCCAATAATCTCTTCTATGAAGTGCTCTTGTTCAACCTCTTCAATACGATCACTCACTGAATCTTCAATATACTGCTCTTCAGAAAAACCTACATATAGGGCATAAATAATAAACAATATGACAATAGCAAAAGGAAGTGCTGTAGAGATAGCAACTGACTGTAAGGTACTCAGACCCCCGCCTAAAAGTAAAACAGCGGCTATAACACCTTCTAGTATGGCCCAAAAAATTCTTTGTGCTGTTGGCGAAGTAAGTTTACCCCCTGAAGTTAAATGGTCAATAACCAATGAACCAGAATCCGAAGAAGTTACAAAAAAGACTGCTACAAGAATAATCGCGATAAAAGAAGAGACTTCAGCAAAGGGATAACTTTTCAAAAATACAAACATCCCTGTAGAAACATCTTCTTTCACTGCCACAACAAGGTTTACTCCATCATGCATTTGCGCATACAGTGCAGCAGAACCAAAAACTGACATCCAAAGAAAAGAAAGAAGTGTAGGAATCAAAATAACGCCAAATATAAACTCTTTTACAGTACGTCCTTTAGAAATACGTGCAATAAACATCCCTACAAAAGGAGACCAAGAAATCCACCATGCCCAGTAAAATATAGTCCAACTTTGTTGCCAATCCGTCCCTTTAAAAGTTTCTGTCCAGAAACTCATTTCAGGCAACTCTGTAATATAAAAGCCCAAACTTTGTGTAAATGCACCTAAAATATAAGAGGTAGGTCCAATGATAATAACAAAAGCCATAAAAATTGCTGCAAGATACATATTGGCTGAACTTAAGTATTTTACTCCTCGATCAAGTCCGGTAAAGACAGACACGGTCGCAATAGCTGTAATTATCGCAATAAGCATCACTTGAATTTCTGTACTTATCGTTATATCAAAAAGGAAATTAAGACCTGCATTAATTTGCTTGACACCCAATCCTAGGGAAGTTGCAATACCTATCATGGTTGCAAGTACAGAAAGGGTATCAATAAGATTACCCCAAAAGCCATAAATTTTGTTTCCGAGAATAGGATAAAAAATAGAGCGGATAGTCAAAGGAAGTCCTCGGTTGTAAGTAAAAAAAGCAAGTCCTAGTCCGACCAAAGCATAAATTGCCCAAGGGTGCAATCCCCAATGAAAAAAGGTTACAGTTAATGCTGCCTGTGCAGACTCAGGGGTCTGTGCCAAAACAGAAGAAAACATGGGAGAAGGAGAAGCGTAATGAAACATGGGTTCACCCACACTCCAAAACATTAGCCCAATTCCCATACCTGCACTTAACAACATAGCAAACCATGCCGGGGTAGAAAATTCTGGCATGGCGTTCTTCCCACCAATACGAATATTACCAAAACGGCCAAAAGCAAAATAGAGTGCAGCTATCACATAAAGATTTGCCACTAAAATAAAAAACCAACCTGCGCCACGTGTAATAGTACTAAGTAATGAAGAAAAAAATTCTTTTGATTCTGTTTGATACATCATAGTTAAGACAATAAAAGTCATGAGGATAGCTACAGAAAAGAAGGTTACTTGTGGGTGTATGTCCAAACCATATTTTTTCCAGTTATTTTCGCCAGTAACATGTTTGTCGTGATCGTCATAGATAGAAACCGTAGGCAAAATTTGAAGTCCAAAAAAACGGTCACGATTTTTTATAGCCTTTTTTCTTGCTTCTTGTTCAGCTTTTTTTATCTTTTGGAGTAAACTTCTTTTGGAAACCATCTCTTCTTTACTTAATCCGTCCATTTGTTTTCCTTAAACTGTAGCTAATGTCTTCATTCTAACAGAGAATTGATAAGAACACAAGCGAAATTTTAGTTGGGAGCATTATAAAAGACAGATATCATGCTCATGATGGAAATTTTCTACTAGTTCCTACAAATTCCATTGAAACTGAAGAAAGAGAGATATAGCTTTATTTACTAATATACATCATAATTGCAAATGTTTATTTGATTATAAAGTAAGTGTTCATAGATGGTTTTATAGTATTTCAGGCTAAGAAGAACGATTAAAAGAGTGGCAGTATATAGGCAGTTCAATCTGCCTGTTTAGCATATAAAATGGCGGATTTTTGCTCGTCTTGCTTGGAAGTCTCTTGTGTTAGTATAAAATAGTTTGATTCTGGATAGTTATTTTTTATTTTTTGCTAATTCTCTCATATCTATGTTTTTATCAAATTCATCTACTATCTCTTTACCCAATAGTGTTTCAATCGCATCTTCTAAGGTAACAATACCCTCGGTTTGATCGTAATTATCAACGACTATAAACATATGTTCTTTTTTTGTAATAAACATATCTAATAACTTTGATACAGGTATATTTTCATTTATTTTAAATACTGGTTTAATAAGCTTATTTTGTACTTTTCTATTCTCTTTAGTATATTCGTAAAAATATTCTTTAGAGAAAATTATTCCAACTATATTATCAATATTTTCCTCATAAATTGGAACTCTTGAGTATTCTTTTAGTTTTGATAAATTCAATATAACATCACTATTTTTATCAAAGCTTTTTTCAAGGTTCTCTTTACTTAGGCAAAACATTACACTTCTTGGTGTATGAATATCTTTTACTTTAATCTTGTTAAGGGCTAATATATTTTCAATAATTAGGGAGTCATTCTCTTTTAAAAGTCCTGCTTCTTCACCTAGTGAAACTGTCGCTTCAAGTTCCTCTTTAGATATATTTTTAAAAGAACTATCTTTAGGAGAGATTAGTGTTGTGATATGTTTCATAATAGTAAGCAAAGGGTAGGTTATTATAATAAGTACATTGATTAATCTAGCACTTATACCACTCAAATCTTTCCAATAATACGCCCCAATAGTTTTAGGAATAATCTCGGAAAATATTAAAATGAGTAGAGTTAAAAAAGCAGATATATAAAACATATACTCTTCACCAAATATTTTAACAGCTTCAGCACCAACACCAGCTGCACCTAATGTGTGAGCAAATGTATTTAAAGTAAGAATCGCACCTATAGATTTCTCTATATCTTTTTTTTGATTTTTTAATAAAGTAGCAGTTTTAGGTTTGGTATTTTTTATAGATGCAATATATGCTGGAGTTAAAGATAGCAAAACTGATTCAAGTATTGAACATAAAAAAGAGATACCAACAGCAATAAAAAAATAAAGAATTAGTAACATTTGACCTCTTTTGTATATAAATAATTTATATATTCATACATTTTACCAATATATAGATAAATATCCAAAGTGACTTATAACTATTTAAATTTTAAAGATAATTTTCTTAGTATAGAAAGCTTGTACTAAAACAAACTCCATATAAATACCAATCCAAGTCTTACACTGAGTATCTTTTAAAATACTCATACCTTCCGACATCGTTTTCTGAAAGTTTGCAGTGCTTCTTGATGATTTCCACGTGTATATAAGCGCATCAAGGTTTTATCGTATGTAATGTTACTATATGGTGAATTAAACATTATCTTAACTCCATTTTCTGTAGTATGATGTATTTACATACTTCTATACTAAATAAAGAGTTCAATGAACAAACTGGAGAACAAGTATTACATTTGAAGTTTGTTCGAAATTAAAGAATAATTGAAAAGGTGGTAGCATATAGGCAGTTGAATCTGCCTATTTAGTATAAAAAGAGGAAATTACATCGATAAATAAGGTTCTAAAACTTCTGGAATATCTATACTTCCATCTTCATTTTGGTAATTTTCCATAATAGCTACGAGAGTTCTACCAACAGCAAGAGAGCTACCGTTAAGGGTATTTACAAAGCTATTTTTCTTTCCATCTTTATAACGGATTTTTGCTCGTCTTGCTTGAAATTCTCTTGTATTTGAGATAGAAGAGATTTCGCGGTATTGGTTTTGACCTGGTAACCAAACTTCTATATCTGTTGTGTATGCAGCAGAGAAACCTAAGTCCCCTGTACAAAGATTTACTATACGATGTGGTAATTCAAGTGCTGTGAGAATATCTGATGCACATGATACCATCTCATCGAAGATTGTTTCACTATCTTCCGGTTTTGATAGGGCTACTAACTCAACTTTATGAAATTGATGTTGTCTTATCATTCCCCTCGTGTCACGTCCAGCAGCACCTGCTTCTTTTCTAAAACACGATGTGTAGGCTGTCATTTTTTTAGGAAGTTCGTTTGCTGCTAGAATCTCATTTTGGTAAAGATTTGTAACTGGAACTTCAGCTGTTGGAATTAGGAAAAGTTCTTGACCCTCCATTTTATATAAATCATCTTCAAATTTTGGAAGTTGACCAGTACCTTCTAGTGCTGTACGATTTACAAGGGCAGGTACACTTACTTCATTAAAACCTCTATCAGAATTGAAGTTAAGCATAAAGTTTATGAGAGCACGTTCAAGTTTTGCACCCATACCAAAAGAAACAGAAAAACGACTAGTTGCTAGTTTAACACCACGTTCAAAGTCTATCCATCCATTTTGTTCTGCAAGTTCCCAGTGCTCTTTAGGAGTAAATGAAAACTCTTTAGGAGTAAGAACACGTTTAAGTTCAATGTTGTCTTCTTCATCTTTACCATTGGGAACTGAATCATCGGGGACATTAGGAATGGTCATTGCCATTGATTCAAGTTCTTCTTGCTTTTGTCTTTGAATATCAAGTACTTTTGTGATTTCTATTTTATTTGCATCCACTTTAGCCTTAAGCTCAGCAATATCTTTGCCTTCTCGCTTATAAATACCAAATTCTTTACTCATAGAATTTTGAAGTGCTTGGAGTGCTTCAAAGTTCTTTTTTGCAATTTTTAATTCTTCATTTTTTGTTTTTAAATTTTCAAGTAAAGAAGCATCAACACCTTTTCTCATGAGCTTTGCACTCATGCTCTCAAAATCTTTTTGGAGTAGTTTTAAATCAATCATTATGTTCCTTATTTATACTAATATATCGTGAGCGAGCTGAAATTGGTTCGCTGTCATGAGGTGAAGTTTTGGGTGAAGTTGCTTTAAGTCATCGAAAAGATTTTTACTTAATTCAAATCCAACTTTATACTCTTCTTCAGGGCTTCGTGTATTTGCAACGCGAAGTTTTTCTATCCAAATATCTGGAACATTGATTCCTGGAACATGTGCAGATAAAAATTGAGCTGTACGAAGCTTTGTTATGGGAAATAGTCCTAAAATAAGTTCAGCACTTTTATTTTCGCTGCAACATTCTTTTTTTGCATTTTCAATTAGTTCTAAAAGTAGTTTAGCATTTTCAAGGCCATATACTGGTTGTGTAATGATTCCCAATGCTCCATTTTTAATCTTTTTTTGCATTTTCTTTTGAAGTGTTTTAGGGTTCTTTGCATATGAATTGATGACGGCAAAAGGGTATATCTCTTTTGGTTTATGCACAAAAGGTTTTCCTGCATAATTCATCCCAGAATTAAAAGCAGAGATAATTTCTAAAAGGAGAGAGCTATCTGCCTCAAAAACACCTTTTGAATGAGGTTGATCCGAACGTGTCGCGGGATCTCCTGTTAATGCTAGTATAGCCCTAACATCAACTTCATTAGCACCTAACAAATCAGATTGCAAAGCAATCTTGTTTCTATCTCGCATACTCATTGTCGCGATTACAGGTTTGTTAAATCTTTCTTGAAGCATCTTTGCAGCAAATAAGGCGTTGTATTTTAACTTTGCCAAAGGATTGTCTGTCGTTGAAAAAGCATCAACGAGATTTTCTAAACCAAGCGCTTCAATTTTGTCTATGGTTGGAGCAAATTGTGGCGAATGACCCGGTGTAGTTTCTAGTGTTATATATGTATCGTTTTGTAGTTTATGTATAAGTGTAGTAAACAAAAAAAATCCTAGGAATATGTATAAGTTCGTAATTATAACAAAATATATAGCTAGTTTAATTTAGCCATTTTTTTAAGTTCAATTATGAGTTCTTTTTGTCTTTCATAAACGTATTGTAAAACTATATCTAGATCGTGGGAGTCTTGGTCTAAGTCACAGACTATTTTGTAATGATTAGATTCATCAATCTTTGTTACTACGATAATATTTGCAGAAAGATGCAACTGCAAATAACCATCCTCTGAGGCTTTATCTAATATATTAAAAACCAAAGATACCTTGTTCTTTTCAAGTATCGGTATTTTTGGTATATGTTTTACTCTAATAGCAATTGATTTGATAGATATATCTAAAATAAAACCATTGACTATTTTTCCAGATGTATTAACAACTATGGGTATTTTTATTGGAGTTGTAACTCTTGCATATTCTCTAGAATTCGCATTTGTTTTTAAAAATCTAAAGTTCTCTAAGACAGCTACTCTTTTACTTAGATTTATTTGTTTTACTTCGGCATAGATGTCCTGAGAAAAAGTATCAGACTGGATAACAGTTGCTTTTTCAAGGTTAAGAATAACACCTTGGAGTGCTTCAAAACTTATATATACATGTTCCTCAGTGACTTTTAGTATTTTAGAAGAGCTATTAATTACAAGGCCATTATAAATATTGAGTATCTTAAATGTAAGTTTTTCCTGATACGCATCATCAAGTAAGCTTTTAGCATTTACTTCTCGGTTTGGATTGCTAAAATGCTTGATATAACTATCGTTGTTTAGATTTTCTTTGAGATCTCCATTTTCAATTTGATTAAGGGTGGTAAGTACCGTACTAAATTCATGATTTTTAAGCGAAACTGTAAATAAATCTATATTTATTCTGTTGTCTGTAGTATTTATATGGTTTAAAATTTTCTTATGAAAATACTCCGTCATTACATTAAGTTGTTCAAAAGTCATATCCTCAAAACATACAACATAAAAATGTTTTTCTAGTTGTGCAAAAATAAGCTTATTTTCTAAAATTGATTCCATAAATAATAACATCTCAAGTAAGACATCTTCAAACTCAACTACTTTGTATTGCGTAAGTAAATTTTTGATATTCTGTATGTTAATGGTAAGAAGACCCAGTTCTTTATAGTTTACATTTCTTTGTAATATATTTTCTTTTAGTAATTCTATAAACGCGAAGCGACTTGAGAGCAAGCTAAGCTTTTTCCCTTGTGTATTGTTTTTATCAATGTAGATTATTGTTTCATTGTCGGATGCACTTACACTTTTGAAGATATATTTATTTTGTGTATTTGTATTATCTTGAACATGAAGAGTAATACTAGTATTGTTTGTGAGAAGTGTTTTAATGTCTACTTGAGAGAGAATATCTAATTCAAAAAGACTGTTGTCTTGAGATGAAAATAAACCTAGCAAAGACTGACTTACAAATATAAGGTGTGAGTTCTGATAGATAATGAAATTCTGAGTTTGAAGTTTTAGATGTCCTATCCAACGTTCTAAATTGTTTTGTATAAATATTTCTCTATCTGTCTTAATTTTAGTAATGGTTTTTTCTATATTTTGATTATGTGTAATAATAGATTTTGTTTCTAATAAAAAAGTTAACTGGAATAGTAGCAGAGTATAGTTTTTAGGAATAATAAAATAGATAAGAGAATGTTTTCTTTTTTTAAATAGATTTACTAATTTTTTTGAAATTTCTTTATCTGCTTGATATAATTCAATAATATAAATATCAAAGTCATCGATTATCTGAATAGTCTCGATTTCTAGAGTTACACTTTTCTTGAAGGCTTGAAGTAGTTCTTGTTGGTGGGGATATGATGATGACTTAGAATATAAATAGCATAAACTCAAATAAATCCTTTTAAATTAAATGTATTATAGCAAATAAAAAAGCTATGAAACGGGTATAATTCCATCATAATAATATAAGAGAGAAAATACATGTTAAAACTAGCGGTTTTTGATTTCGATTCTACACTTATGGATGGTGAAACAATCGATTTTTTTGCGGATGAACTAGGAATTGGTGAAGAGGTAGCGAAAATTACAGAAGAGGCTATGAGTGGTAGACTTGATTTTTTTGAATCACTGCAACAAAGAGTAGGACTTTTAAAAGGGCTTGATTACTCAGTGGTGAAGAAGATCAGCGAGAATCTTCCCTATATGCCAGGCGCACGAGAAACAATTGCAGAGCTTAAAGAAAGAGGAATAACAGTAGTTTGTTTCTCCGGTGGTTTTCGCTCAGCAACAGGCTATGCAAAAGACATCTTAGGCTACGATGCAGATTTTTCAAATGTTTTACACGAAAAAGATGGGAAATTGACTGGTTTGGTTGGTGGAGACATGATGTTTAACTATTCTAAAGGGGATATGCTCCAAAGATTGCAAAATATTCTTGGAGTAAGCGAAGAAGAAACATTAGTATGTGGCGACGGAGCAAATGATCTTTCGATGTTTGCGCATGCTGGAACTAGAGTGGCTTTTTGTGCAAGAGAGATTCTTGAGAAAGAAGCAAATATAATTATAAAAGATAAAGATTTAACACAGATATTGGAGAAAATTTAATGTTAGAAAGCACAGTATGGAGACAGTATAACGAGGACAATAACTTTCGTGAACTTTTAGCCGAGTTTACGCATATAGATAGTATAAATTTAATTGAAGATGAAAAAGAACTTTATGGAGTACTTAAAGCTAAGTTAACGAAAAAAGAGTTAAAGCTCTTTGCAATGGATAGTGCGAAACTTGATGATGCAAAATTGAAGGAAGCCTTTTCGTATACTGATGAAGAGTTAGAACAAGCAAAGTTTAAACTATATAAGAAATTTAAACAAGACAAAACTCGTTTGAGCTTTCGTCTACAAGAATCGTAAAATATACACAATTCTTACACAATTTAGCGTTAGAATAGCGCTGAAACAAAAAGACTAAAAATATCTAGTGTGAAGTTTTGTATCTAGTTTTTGATAAATATTTATTCAAGTATAAGTCTTAATCGAATATTTATCAACAAAGATGTAAACTATCACAGATTTATCACAAACAAAGGAAAAAATATGACAAAAACAAGTTCATTACTATTAGCTGCGTTAGTAGCAAGTTCAATGTTTACTGCGACAGTATCTGCTGATGCTAAAAAAGGTCAAAAATATTATCTTAAAAAGTTAAAAGCTTGTAAGAAAGATGGTCTTAAAAATGGTGCACTATTTGCTGTTAAACATACTCGTGCTGAATGGGAAACACTTAAAGCTGATGATGCTTTAATGACAGAATGGAAAGCACTTTGCCCTTCTGGTGTAAAGAAGTTTGACAAAATGAAAGAAAAACATGTAACAGATTTCTATGATTTCGTACACAAATATGCTTCAGACGGTGATATCCCTTCTTGTGGTTAATCTCCTAAAATAGATTCAAGTTTTCTTGAGTCTATTTCTTCTCATTTAACAATATTTTAAATACCACTCTTCTAGACTTTATCTTATTCTCAACCTTATTATCAAACGTTACCTGCTTTGAAGAAGCAAAACCACTACCTCTTAATACTCTGGATAACCACATTTGAGTAGATTCGGTTTGTTCTTTAAATAAATAGCTTAATGTTGCATAAGAACGGTTCATGGATAGCTTTTCATTATTGAGGTAGTTTGAGCTAAAAGTAGTTCCTCCCCATTCACTTGATGTATGACCATTAATCTCTAATGTAGATATAAATTCCCTATTGGCATTTAAAAATGGAATCAATTTTTTTCCTAAGAGTGTAAGAAATTCTTCCTGAGGTTTTGTAAGCTTATATACCCCTTGTTTGAACAATAAACTAGAATCAACAATCTCGATAGATAAATTCTCTTTAATCAGAAGTTTTTTAGCATCAATTTCTTGTTTAAATATTCTTTGTAGTTGTGTATAAAAACTTTCAATTTTAGTTGAAAGTTGAACTACAGTTGCATCCCGATTAAGCTTAACTATCCACATATTTGATTCTTGAGATTCTTCTGAAGTGTTTATTCCCGCAACGGCTGCTTGGGAATTGTGTAAAATAGTTACTGCGTTAAATGCATCATAGTTTTGAGCGCCAAAATGTTCTTGGTGTGTCATGTTGAGAGCCGAGTCCAAAAGCATGACTAGAGCATTGGTGTTATAGGTGTCTTTGACATAACCAACGCCAATTATCCCACCATCAGAGTACTCTTTTATATCACGTAAAACACTTGAATATGAAGTATATATCTCTTTATCAATTAATATATCTCGTTGTAGATTGAATTTAATAAGTCTAATCTGCTTTTTTTTTATTTCATTTTCTTGTGCAAGAGAGAGTAGAAAATTATTGTCTCTAAGTTTAATTATTTTGTATGGGGTAAGGAAGTTTTTCTCTTTGTAATGTTTAATCCAAACTTTATCTCCGTCTCCGGTAACTCTAAGAAGTGTTATATTTTTGTGAGCATCGTATTCGGTTGTTCCAACAATGACTATGGAACCATCTCTTGCTTCAACTGCGTCTAAGCCTCTGTCATCGTACTGGGTTCCATATTTCTTTCCCCAAAGTTTTCGTCCATCTTTTGTAAATCTCGTTATATAGATATCGTTTAAGCCAAGTCCAGTTTCAAAGATATTATCTTGTGATGAACGAGATGTACTTGATGAGCCTATAGTTAGGATTCCTCCATCTTTAAGTAAAATGATATTGTTCATAACATCATGATTCTTTGTACCAAATGTTTTGGTAAAGATGAGTTTTCCATTAGCGTTAAGTTTAGAAATGAGTAAAGAACCATCTAATGTATAGCCACCTATTATATAGCCATTTTGGGGAGTCTTCACCAATGCAATTGCTTCATTATATTTTGCTAAGTTTGCAAGTTTATCTACTAGTAGATTCGCTTGATTATCCACTTTTAAAAGATGCATCTGTGTTCCATGGCCACTAGATATACTACTAAGATAATCAAATGCATTTGTATATGCAGTTGTATCTGCTTTTGTAGCTTCATAAGAGGAAGAAAAACCAACAGCAGAGATAGTTCTGTCGTAATCTTCTACAATGTCAAATAGAGCACTATTAAAAGGTTTATCTATGACAATAGAAAAGTCTTTAGCATATATGGAAAGAATAAGGGTAAGAGTTATTAAAATATATTTCATAAGCTATGTAAAAGCAAAAAATATTCCTAAATAAATTCAGTTGATATGGGGACTTGTGTAGCTAGATTCCATCGAGTAAGAAAATCATGACGAGTGTATATTTTACACCCAAGTTTTTGTTTGTAGGTCATATGAGGATGTCCAAAATTCCAAAATTCCAAATTATTTTCTTCTAAATATTTTGCAAGTAAAACAAGCTGTAGTGTTCCACAATTAGTATGAATTTTATTTTTAGAACTAAATCCACTGAGACTTGTATATGTTTTACCTATGATATATCCAACTTCACCTGCAATTAATTCTCCTGATTCTTTACAAAGAAGTTCTACAGAGATTACTTTAAAGTTATTTTTTGGATGGTAGTTGAGATGTAGATTTTTTAAGAGTTGGGCATACTTGCCTTTTAACCAATTATACTTATGTTGCTGTGAAAACCTTTCAATAACTTCTGCAAAGCGATTATTGATACATAGTTCATAATCATTGTTTTTAAGTAGCTTTTGTACTTTATGTGAAATATGTAAATCTTGAAAATCTAGTAATGCATAGTCATATTGAAGTTCTGGAAGAAGTAATAAAATCTCTTTTTCATCATGTGTAGTGCTAATAAATCCAGCTTTTGCTAATTCAATATAGAATGCTTCATTCCAGTCATCACTCCAGTAGTAGGAATTTTGCATATTTGAACAAATATATTCATTAAAATAATTTTTGTCATTTAGTATTTTAGATGTTATGTTGTAAATTTGTGATTGAATAGAGATAGTAGGTTCTTTAAAGTGTGAGTTTTAAGCTCCTCAAAAAAGAGGAGTTAAAAGAAAGCCTATTTAAGGTTTTCGAATGGTTGAGTAATAACCGCTTTACGAGTTACTGTATAAGGAACTAATGCTGCAGCACGAGCTCTTTTAATAACGATAGAGATCATATCTTGGTGACGTTTACAGTTACCTGTTAAACGACGTGGCATAATTTTATATCTTTCTGAAAGAGAGAAACGTAAAGCTCCTACATCTTTATAATCCATAAAATCAACTTTTGATTCACAGTATTTACAAAATCTTTTTTTATATTTTCTTTTTTCTGACATGGTATTTCCTTTTATTATCTATTATTTTCTAGAATGGAATTTCATCTTCATCGATGTCAATCACTGGAACAGAATCAGGACTAGGCATAGCACGACTTTGAGCTGCAGCTTGGTTGTTATACGCAGGCTTTTGTTGCTGTTGTTGTGGTGCTTGATAGCTTTGTTGTTGCTGCTGTGCAGGCGCTTGATAACTTTGCTGTTGTTGCTGTGCTGGTTGTTGATACGCAGGTTGTCCACCTTGAGCAGGAGCGTTATATCCACCACCACCTTGGTTGTCACCTTTAGAATCTAACATTTGCATAGTTTCAACTACAATAGAATGTTTCGAGCGTTTCTGTCCATTTTGATCTACCCATTGGTCAAAGTTAAGTCTTCCTTCTACTAGGATTTTACTCCCTTTACGAAGGTATTGGTTCGCTATCTCTGCACTTCTTGCGAAGAATGTAATATCTACAAAACATACTTCCTCTTTTTTTTCACCATTACTAGTGAATTTACGGCTAGTTGCAATAGCAGTATTTGCTATGCCCATACCTGCTTGAGAGTATCTAAGTTCGATATCACGAGTTAAGTTTCCAACTAATATGACTTTATTGTACATGGGTTTTCCTTACTAATTTAAGCTTAACGCTAATTACTCTGCTGCTGCTTCAGTTACTGGAGCTTCTGTAGCTTCAACTGCTGGAGTTTCTACTGCTGCTTCAGTTGCTGGAACTTCTTCTGCTACTGGAGCCTCAACTGCTGCTGGAGCTTCAGTTTTCACTGCTGCTGCTTTTTGAGCTTTTTCAACAAGATGATTCCATGCTTTTATTTCACGGTTTGTGTCATACTTGATAGTAACGAAACGAAGAAGTTCTTCGTTGATACGGAAACGTCTTTCAATTTCATTAATTGCTGCTGGAGCAACTGAATAATAGATAACATGGAAATATCCACGCTCATTTTTTTCGATTGGGTATGCTAATTTTCTCATTCCCATTGAACTTGTAGTAGCTATTTCGCCACCGTTTGAAGTGATCACTTCTTCAATCGCTGCTATGTTAGCTTGGATCTCTTCTGCTGTTAATGTAGGTTTAACGATAACTAAGTTTTCGTAATTTCTCATAGAGTATATTCTCCCTTTGGTATTTGCCTCATCGGCGTATGTTTCCCTTTCGGATATCTAAAATATATCATCATAAAAATGATACAAAGAGAAAGGAACCCGCGATTATATAGAAAACTTGCTTAAAACAAAGAAATATAAATAATTTTTTACAACTGAGATATATGAATAAATTTTGTAGTATAATTTTCTAATATATTAATAAAGGGTTAGAAATGAGAAAAATTGTTATATTTATGATAATATTTTTAAGTATTACATCATTATACGCGAATGGAGATTTACATATTTATACTGTAGACAACAAGGCGGGGAAAATAACTCCTTCAATGATTCAAAAAGCATTTGCAAAAAATGGTTTTACGATAGGAATTAATTCTGACATACATGATGGATTGACTAAAGGCTATGGCGAAAGTGGATTTAAGATTTATAATGCTATTTCTCTTTATCATAGCACTATATCTTTACGTCTGTTAGAAGAACAAGCAGATGCCGGTATTTTTGTACCGATGGGTGTAGCAATATATCAAACTGAAAATGAAACTAATTTACATATTGCTGTTGTATCAGCCCAAGCTCAAACTAAAATCTTAGCAAAAAAGACAAAACTTTTAGGTGAAGTGGAATCTTCTATAAACAAAGTGATTATGGATTTATTGCCAAATGCGAAACACGCATACTCTCAAGAGAGTTTAAATGAGACAAGACGACTATTAACAAGCTATTCTTTAGATGTAAAAGGCAAAGACTGGGAAGAATCAAAAGAAACATTAGAAGAAAATTTTGAAGAACAGTTTGCAGAGGCGGGTTTTGTAATGCCGAGTTACTTTGATTTTAGTGATGAGTTTGGTAAAGATAGCCCATATGATTTTTATACAACATATTCAATTTGTAAAATTGATGTTATCAAGGCAGTTTCTAAGGTAAGACCTGAAGCAGCAGCATTTGCTCCTTGTACAACTATGATGTATAAGAAAAAAGGTGAAGACAAAATAGTAATGGGCTTTACAGCTGTTTATAACTGGCTAAGTAGTGCAGGCATTACAGATAAAGCTTCCATAGATGCTCTTGTGAAAGCACAAACTGATTTTGAGTCTATCTTAAATGATGTAACTAAATAGTCTTTATTTATCTCGCTCTTATATCGATGAATATTTGAGCGAGTTTTACCTAAGTACCTGTTCAAAAATCAAACCTTTCTAAAATTCCCCTTACTTTATAGCTATGATTTTATATAGAATTATTATGTCGATATTTAAGTACTAGAATGACTCCCTTTATCTAAATATTATCACTTATATATAATAATTGTTGAAGGAAATTTAATTATATTTTAACTAATTGTAAATTAAAACTACTAATGTTACAAAATGAAATATCTAGTTAAAGCAGTTTATTTTTCTTATGGTATTGACTTCAATGTATTAGGATGTATGTTAAGATGTATATATGATAAAAGCTTCAATTTATTGCAGTGAAAATATATTTAATAAAAGGAAAAGGAAATGAATAAGCTTTCCATTAGCAAAAAAATACATATCCCACTTATTCTGTCAATCGCTTTAGGATTTGTCATTATTATGATTAATTATTTTTATTCGATTGACGAGATGAAACATGATGTGTATACGAAGCAAGAGAAGTCTCTTCGATCTATGTACCAAGAAGCTATAAAATCTAAAGAGAGCATAGGTCTTACAAATGCAATCAATATTTCTCATAATTATGATGTAGTTAGGGCATTGAAAGAGAAGGATAGAAGTATAGCGATACAAGGACTTAGTTCTGTATCCCAAGTATTTAAAGACTATACGGATTATAAAAATATTAAGATACATATTCATGATGCTAGGGCGCATAGTTTTTTAAGAGCTTGGAAACCGAAAAAATTTGGGGATGATCTAAGTTCATTTAGAAAAACAGTAGTAAGTGTTAAAGAGAATAAAAAACCACTTGTTGCTATTGAATTAGGTCGTGCAGGTTTAGTTCTTCGTGGATTAGCTCCAATAATTGCGAATGATGAATACCTTGGTTCAGTCGAATTTATGCAAGGCTTAAACTCTATCGTAAAATTAGCAAAGAAATCACATTCATATGATATAGCGATAGTAATGAAAAATGATTTTTTATCCACGGCTACTGCATTAGAAAAAGCTAAGAAGATAGGAAACTACACTTTAGCTGTAAAAGAAAAAGTTGTAAATCAAGATTTTATAAAAGATTTAGAAAATATAGATATTTCTAATGCTAGTTCATTTCAAGTTACAGATAACTATTTCATAATATCTGAACCTATAAAAGATTTTTCAAATAGAGTAGTTGGCTTTGCTGTTGTTGGTAACAAAATTACAAATGTTAATAATATAATTGCCCAATCAGAAGATTCCCTGATAAGACAAGTTTATATAATGGCATTAATAGATCTTTTTATTTTAATATTCCTAACTACGGTTATTAAAATTGCCGTAGTAAAACCTATTTTAAATCTTGATAAAGTTGCGATAGAACTTGCACATGGAGATGCCGATTTATCTAAAAGACTACCAGTTAAGTCCTGTGATGAGTTAGGGCATGCAAGTGAAAGCTTTAATAAGTTTTTAGACAAAGTAGAGATTTTATCTAATGAGGCTAAGCAAGAAACGAAAAGGGCAGTTGATTCTGCCAGAGAAGTAGAGAGTGCAATGAATAAGAACAAATTGAATTTAGCACTTTCAGATGGAATGATTAGTGGCGCAATTGATAATGCAAATAACCTAAGTGCGAGCATGAAAAAGAATGTTGAAAAGGTCAGTGATGTTAATGCATTAAACAAAGAGACAGAAGCTGTTATTTCTAAGGTTACAATCTCTACGGATGAGATTATAGAGACGATATCAAATATTACAGAAATGATTAGTGATTCTAGAATCTCTGCTGAACAATTAAATGCTAATGTTGAAGAAATATTTAATGTTATTTCTTTGATTAAAGATATTTCTGATCAAACAAACTTACTTGCGTTAAATGCAGCCATAGAAGCTGCCCGTGCAGGTGAACATGGTCGTGGTTTTGCAGTTGTTGCTGATGAAGTTAGAAAACTAGCAGAACGTACACAAAAGGCAACGAGTGAAGTAGAAGCAAATATTAGCGTACTTAAACAAACTTCTGTAAGTATGACTGTAAATAGTGAATCTATAGAAAAACATGCTCAATCATCACAAAGTAAACTTGATTTATTCAAAGGTACTCTTGGTGAACTTATAGTGAACTCTGAAAAAATCACGGCAGATAATACGATTATAGGCCACGAATTGTTTATTAATATGGCGAAATTAGATCATATGGTATATAAAAACTATACATACTCATTAGTTTTTGAAGGTAAATCAGAATCTACATTAGGTAATCATACTAGTTGTAAACTTGGAGAATGGTACATAAAAGACGGTAAAAATACATTTACTAATAATGCCGCTTTTGACTCTTTAAATAAACCACATAAGAATTTACATGACAATATTGCTCGTGTAATGAAGATGACTGAAGAAAGTAGTACTATGAATCCGAGTGAGATTATAGCTTTATTTAAAGATACAGAGCTTACGTCTAAAGAGATGTTTGATATCTTAGATAATATTGTTTAAAAATAAGATTTCTTCTCTTCCTCGAACTAATTGACAAGTAATTGCTTACTTATCAATTAGTTCCTATCCCTCAATAAAATATATAAAAATTCTTCAATTTGTCATAAAAGAAAAAAGTTTATTCTTTTTGGATATAGTGTCAAAATAATAAAGAATGCAAGGTATACATTTGTCAAAAAGTAAAAAATCTCAAGCTAAAAATGATTCAAATATTTTAAAATATATAGCATGGCTTTTAGGTATTCTCATCTTAGCATTAGTTGTCCTTGCTGGTGGTTACTACATGGGTTTTGAAAATGCAAAATCTGAGTTACAAGAAAAAGAGAGTGAAAAAAGAGAGAGACGATTAGCCTTACTTAAAAAAATCGAACAAACAAATGTACCAACAGTAGATAATATGAACGATCGGTTGAAGAAAGTTCTTAAAGATAATATTAAAGTAAAGAAAGAAATAAAAGAGACTTTCGTAGCTAAAGAAAAACAACTAAGTAAAATCTCAAAAACACTAAATAAAGAGATTCTAAAGGTAAGAGAATACGCTGGTGCATCGCATGAATATGCAAGTGATAGCACACAAAAAGCTCCATCTCGTATTAAAAGAGAGGTTAAGGTACTTAACTCAAACAAGCCAAAACTAGCAATCATTATAGATGATGTTTCAGTTCGTTCACAAGTTGCCGCAGTGAAAGCTTTAGGCTTTGATGTGACGATGTCTTTTTTACCTCCTAGTGCAGCTCGACCAAACTCTGCAAAATTAGCAGCTAAAGAAGATTTCTATATGGTTCACCTACCTATGGAAGCACAAAATTTTAGTGCGGAAGAACCAAATACTTTACGTGTAAGTAGCTCTCAAAAACAAGTTTCCTCAAGAGTTAGGGATATTAAAAATATGTTCCCAAAAGTGAAATATATTAACAACCACACGGGAAGTAAGTATACAGAAGATGAGAGAGCTATGAATAGACTTATTTTGGCGCTCAATTCAAATAACATTAGTTTTGTGGATAGTAGAACAACAAGCAAAACGCAAGTTCCTAAGGTAATGAAAAATTTTGCTTTAAAGTATGTGGCAAGAGATGTGTTCTTAGACCATCATATGGAAAAAAGTTATGTTAAAAAACAAATTAAAGAAGCTATACGTATTGCCAAATCTGAGGGTATTGCTATAGCTATTGGTCATCCTCACAAAAATACAATTGCAGCGCTTAAAGAGTCTAGAAGCCTTTTCAAAGATATAGATTTGGTACTTATAAATAAGGTGTACTAAATGCAAAAGGTGATAGACAAAATTCCTGAACTATCGTTGATGAAAAAATATCCAAAAGAGCTTTTCTTTTCGGGGAACATTTCACTTTTACAAAAAACAAAAATCTCCATAGTCGGAACACGAAAACCTTCAAAATACACACGAGAACAGACACAGAAGTTAGCTTCTCTTTTAAGTCGACACAATATATGTGTTGTAAGTGGTGGTGCTATGGGCGTAGATGCAGTTGCACACGCAGGGGCTACAAGTTCTAATACCATAGCAGTGCTTCCATGTGGGATAGATATAAAGTATCCCTCTGTAAATAAAAACCTCTTAAGCGACATAGAAATGAATGGACTTTTACTTTCCCAGTTTGAAGTAGGATTTAAAAGTAGACCTTGGAGTTTTGTGACTAGAAATGAGCTTGTAGTAGCTCTTGGCGATGTTCTTGTAGTTGCTGAGGCAGATATTGGAAGCGGTAGTATGCGAAGTGTAGAATATGCTCTATCGATGGGAAAAGAGATTTATGTTTTACCTCAAAGACTTGGTGAAAGTAATGCTACAAATGAGTTGTTAGAATCGGGCAGGGCTAAAGCGATATATGATATTGAAGTATTTGTATCAATATTTAGTGGTGGTGAAGTAGGTATTGAGAGTAATGACCCATTTTTAGAATACTGTAAAACAAGTCCAAGTTATGAAGATGCTTTGGCAAAGTTTCCAACGAGAGTTTTTGAGGCAGAACTAAATGGTGAAGTAGAAATTGTTAATGCTAGGATTATACTTAAATAATTAACATAGCATCGCCATAAGAATAAAAACGATATTTTTCCTTAATAGCTTCTGCATAAAGTTCTTGAGTTTTTTCTAGTCCTACAAATGAAGCTACTAACATGAGTAAAGTAGATTTAGGTAAGTGGAAGTTTGTAAGTAGATGGTTTACTCTACTTGGTTTATTTTGTGGGTGAAGAAAAAGGTTAGCTTCCCCTCTTTGGATTTTTCCATGCTTGTCATAAAACTCGACTGTTCTTGTAGAAGTAGTTCCTATACTAAGTATGGGAATAGTTGTATCTAAAATATTTTTTGCTTTATCTGAGATGTCATAGTACTCTGCATGCATTGGATGTTCTGTGATGATTTCCGCATCTACAGGTTTAAATGTTCCACTTCCGACGTGTAAAGTAACATAAGCATGATCAAAGTTTTCACATATGCGTTTATGTTGTTCATCGGTAAAGTGCAGAGATGCTGTAGGTGCAGCGACGGCACCTTCTTCTTTAGCAAAGACACTTTGGTATTCACTTTCATCTTCTTTGTTATCTTCTCTTTGGATATATGGAGGAAGAGGTACATGACCAATTTTATCTATGACCGGGAGTATGTCTTCAAAACGTAAGAGTCTTTTTTTATTATAAAAGTGGACTATACGACTTCCATCTTCATTGAGTTTTTTTACCGTTACTTTAAAGTTGTCATTGAAAATTATTTGCGTATCTATTTTAACTTTCCCACGTATATAGACATTCACATCATGTGCATTTAGGGCACGATTTATAAGAAGTTCAATTTTTCCACCACTTGGTTTACTTCCAAAAAGCCTTGCTTTAATTACCTTTGTATCGTTAAAAATAAGTGCACATTCTTTAGGAATATAATTTTCTAATTCACTAAATACTGTATGTGTTATCGTATCTGTTTGAGTATTATAAACAAGAAGTTTTGCGCTATCTCTTGGAGAGGCTGGATGTGTTGCTATGAGCTCACTCGGTAGAGTAAAGTCATAGCTCTGGGTTAGAAGTTCTTTATCTTGTGCCATTATTATTGTCTTGTACAGTTAATCTTCTCTTTACTCTGTGAGTAAATTGACTTCTTAACCTTTGTTAGATTCATTAGTAGACTCTGAATTTACACTTAGCTCATCTAGGCCAAGCATTTCTGTAAGTGTTTCAGCTTCACCCTCACCTTCACTTTCTTCCTCATCTTCTTCTGGATCTGCAGGGTTTACGGCTTTAACAATTAAAATTGAGAAACCATAAAGAATGATTAGTGGACCAGCCATAAGAAGCTGAGTAAGTACGTCTGGAGGAGTTAATAGTGCTGCAACCATGAAGATAATAACAACAGCATATTTAAAAAATGCAATCATCTGTCTGTCATCAACTAAACCTAAAAGAGCAAGAAAGTATGCAAAAACAGGAAGTTCAAATGCAAGTCCAAAACCAAATAAGATTTTAGTGAGAAAACCAACATAGTCTTCGATATTTATAAGTGGAGTAAACTTAAAACTACCAAAGGTAATGAGGAAGTCAAATCCAAATGGGGTAACGACATAGTAAGCAAAAAGAACACCCACTAAAAACATGATTGTTCCACCCAAGATAAATGGAATAATCATCTTTTTCTCATTTGCATAAAGACCAGGTGCAACAAATAGCCAAAGTTGAGAAAGAATAACAGGAATAGAAACAACAATAGCAGCGAAAAAGGCAACTTTTAAAGCTACGAAAAATGCACCACCAACTTGAGAAGTTGTTACCATACCGTTTGCTGCATGAACTGATGTTTTTCCTACTTCTATTAAAGCAGTGTTTAGTGGAGCTACCATCCATTCTAGGATTGGCTCATGAAAGTAAAACATTACAAAAAACATTAGAATAAGACTTCCAACGGAAATTCCTAGTCTTTTTCTTAATTCAACTAAATGGGGTTTTAAATCATCAAACATCAGTATCTTCTTTTTCTATTTTTGTAGTCTTCTTCTTTTTCTTAAAAGTTACTTCTTCTTCTTTTGGTGAAGTGTTATCAATGTCGCCTATGAGGTCATCACTTAAGTCTGTAAGCTTAGCCCCAATATCAGGCATCTTAGTGATTTTTTCAACTTCATCTTGTGCATCTAGGAGTTGTTTTTTATACGCTAGTGCTTCTTGCTTGATTTCACTTACATTCATCTCTTCTTCAAGAGAGTCCTTTACGGTACCAACAGTTTTTTTCATTTGTCTAAAAAATTTAGCGATATCAACCATTGCACTAGGTAGCTTATCTGGACCTAAAAATAGTATTGCTATCACTGCAATGATAAGTATTTCTGTAAAACCCATTCCAAACATAGTTAACCTTCAAAAATTTATAATTTAAAACGTGATTTTATCTAAAAATAACTTCAAGAAGATATAAAGAGAGTGATTTCATCTGCTAAAAGATATTCTAAATTGTAAAAAGTATCGTTTTTAAAGTCTAGTTTTTTCTCTTGCACTAAGATATTTGCACGAGACAATTCTTCTTTATTAAAAGTATCTATGCCCACTCCAACAATAGAACGAAATCCTAAAAATATTTTCTCTATTTGAATATCCTCAGCACTGAGTTTCTCTTCTCTTAAATCAAGAGGGTTTTTGATGTAGTTTTCAATATTTGGAGTAGGGTAGTATCTTGTTTGATTTAAACTTCCAACTGCACCACTTCCTAACCCAATATAGTCTTTATATTGCCAGTAACCGAGATTATGAGAGCTTTTATAAGAACCGAAATTACTTATCTCGTATTGTGAAAAGCCAGAGTTTTTTATTTGCTTAAATATCCACGAAGTTAGTTCTAAAGTTTCCTTAGCCATATGCGGCTTGGTTTCAAAAGGCGTTCCTTCTTCTATGGTAAGAGCATAAGCACTTATATGATTTATTGGTAAGCCAAGGGCTGTTTGAATATCATGTTGGAGTAACTCTTTTGTATCACCTAATGTCGCATATATGAGATCAAGAGAAAGATTTTCAAAACCAATAGCCTTTGCATTTCTTATAGCGTCGAGTGCGTCTTGTGGTGAATGCGCACGGTTTAGGATTTTTAATTTTTCTTTATCAAAGCTTTGTACCCCAAAACTTATACGATTTACTCCAAGCTCATACATCCCTTTGAGCCACTCTTTTGTAGCGCTGTTAGGGTTTGCCTCTGATGTTATCTCAATAGAATCTTGAAGATAAGGCTTGAGAATTTCAAAAATATTTTTATAAAGTTTAGGCTCTACAGTAGAAGGTGTTCCTCCACCTATAAAGATAGATTCGATACTTTTTTCTTTTGCTTGAAATCGTTGAAGTTCGTGGTGAAGTTGCACTTCAAGGGCCTTCATGTATTGTTCTTTTAAATGGAATTTATCTACGTAAGAGTTAAAAGAACAGTAAGAGCATTTTGAGTCACAAAAAGGTATATGAATGTATAAAAGCATTAAAATTACCTAGATTAACCAGCTAGATACATTCGCTGGTTCTTTTTTTATATTTAAAGCCTTAAGACCTTTTGCACATCGAATAACATACCAGACGAAAGTAATTGCAAATGTTATAAAGCCAATGAAAATAAAAGTTAAAATGTATGAGAGTGCAAAATAAAGGACTCCAATCCAAAAAGTTCTAATTTGATATCTATAATTTTCATCAAGCCATAGCGGACCGTCTCCTTTGTTAACATAGGCAACAATCAGAGCGATAATTCCTATAAATGGAACTAAAAGGCCGACCATGAGGACTATGTAAATGATTTTAGCAGTTGTGGTACTTGTTTGATTCTCTGACATTTTCATTTCCTTAAATTTATTTTATATGAGATGTTTCCAGTCGCAAGAGCATGTATGACGAGAGAATCTTTAGCGGCAAATATATCTTCAACTCCAATGAGGTTTAGTTTGCCAGTTATGATTTTTTTACCTGATGCATGTTCTATGTTTGAAAGCTGACGAGAGAGTTTTATAAACTCTTCTCTATAGTTGAAAATTACATTTTCCTGAATAAAGTTTTTTATCTCTTCATCTAAAAGCCAGTTAGCCGTATTAATAAGTGCATTTTTACTCTCTAGCGTATAGTCTAAATCTTTTAAAGTGACAAACATCTCTTGTGTATTTATATCGGGAATTCCCGATAGGTAAAAGCTAAAGATTTTATTTTTATCATCTTTATCTATTAAGTCAAGGGACAATATAATATTTGTATCACTAGGATAGAGAAGAGCACCAGATATAGAGTAACCTGAATCAGGGTATTTAGTATTTATAAAAGAGTTAAGCTTTTGTGTAATTTTATTTGCAATAAAATCATACTTTATATTGAGACTTGGATAAAGATATACTTTTGGAGTAATTTGCTCACAGACAATTGGGACTGACTTTAGCGGATTTATAATTGGCTTCGTGATACTCGTAATAAGTTCTGGTTGTGCAATGAGACCAACATTAATGGAAAGGCTATTAGAACATATTCCACCTTTACCTTGAACTTGAGAGATAGAAATTTTATTTGCTCCAGGAACAAGCCACAAATCTTTTGATAGAGCAAGTGGATAGGAATTTTCATAGACAAGTTTTTGTATTCTCTGCGCTAGTTTAATATCGACTTGTTTTTTTGTAATTTGTTTTTCTACTTGGGCGAAAATATGTTTATTGATAGGCTCTTCAAGAAGTCTTTTAGTAAGTACATCTTCGAGCTTAGTTACTTTTAATATCTCAAGTAGGTTGACAGCCGAAGGGAGCGCAATTTTAGTAAACTTTATTTCTGTACCATCTTCAAGTGCCTTAAGATGAAGTTTTGCATTCTCATCAATGGAAATATTCCCTATTAAGTTAATACTTGCTTCTATAGTACCATCTAAGAGACCTTTGATTTTATATGCGTTAGTGATTGGTATTATAGCCTGCTCATAGTCTATAGAGATATCAACTTTATAGCTTGTATAAATTTTGACCTTAGAACCTTCAAAGATAATGTTTAAATCTTTGAGATATATTTTATGTTTAACCCACATACTAGTTTTAAAAGTTTTGTTTATAAACTCTGTTATATCTTTTGATAGAAATTTATAGCTAGATTCAATCGGGTTGAACCATTGAGTAGGTGTGTCTTTGTACTTGTCTATGAGTTGTTTTTTTGTAATCTCTTCAAGAGCAAAGATATCTGAAGTGATTTTTTCTGAAATACCAGAAGATAAAGGCTCTTGTATTTCCGCCATAATTGCTTCTTTAATTTCTTGTGTGTTGATACTGACAGGTATTTGAATTACAGAGTTCTGTTGATGATGTGGGTGTTCAGGCTCTTTGAGGGGAGGTTTTGTGATTGGATCGTTAGAACATGCCTCAAAAAAGAGAAGGAAAAATGACGTAAAAAAAAGAGTTTTTATTATATGCATGTATTTAAATATCTATGATAAAAATGAACCAATAACTATAACAACTATATACATCATTGTTACAATATAACCAAGAACAAGTCCTAATGATGCCGTTTTACTTTTTCTTGAGATATGACCTGTGAGAATTGCAAATAAAGATGGAATAGTGTAAAAGTAACCTTTCTCAACGTAACTATGGTTGTAAGCAAAATATAAAAATGCAAATACTCCAATCAATCCTGCAATAAGACTTACCTTTGCATACATAGAAATTTTAAGGTTTTGATTTTTGTTAGTAGAACTATTTGTTTCTTTTATGGGATAAATAAAGATGGCACTTTCTTCTTCAAGCATAAATTCAACAGGTCCACCTTTTTTAGGATAGGTACCTTCATCTTTGTACTCAGAGATATGAAAGGCATATTTATTTCCACTCTCTGTGACTATAAGACCACTGTTCTTTTCACGATTGAATTCTAAAATTTTACCTATCATGTTATATATTCCTTGTTCTGTAAATGAAATATTATCTTAATTTAATTACATTTTTTGTATAATCGCGTTAATTATAATATGAAATAGGTATATGAATGAGTAAAAAAGAGTTGTATCGTCCTAATGTTGCGATGATAATCGTCTCAAATAATTATCCCCAAAAAAAAGAGATTTTTATTGCCCAGAGAAATGATTTAAAAGATATTTGGCAGTTTCCTCAAGGTGGAATAGATAAGGGTGAAGAAGTTCACGAAGCACTATTTCGTGAACTTGAAGAAGAAATAGGCACAGATAAAGCAAAAATTATTGGTGAATATCCTGCATGGATTTCTTATGATTTTCCTGAAAAAATAGCCAAAAAAATGAAGCCTTATAAAGGGCAAACGCAAAGATATTTTTTACTTAAACTCAAAAAAAATGCAAAAATAAATTTAAATACGGAGCATCCAGAGTTTGATGAGTACAAATTTGTAAGTGTTAATGAAGTTTTAGGTCTTACTGCACACTTTAAAAAACCTGTATATGAAAAAGTTATAAATTATTTTAAAAATGAGGGACTACTTTAAATGTTAATAGTTCAAAAGTTTGGTGGAACAAGTGTTGGAGATTTAGAACGTATCCAAAATGTTGCTAATCGTGTTAGTGAAACAAAGAAAAAAGGTAATGATGTTGTAGTTGTTGTTTCTGCCATGAGCGGCGAAACAAACAAGCTTGTTGGATATGCGGAGTATTTTTCTAAAAATCCTGCCCGTGCTGAGATGGACATGCTACTAAGCTCTGGTGAACGAGTAACAGCCTCTCTTCTTTCAATTGCACTGCAAGAGATGGGTCATGATGCTGTAGCTATGACAGGAAGAAATGCAGGGATTTTAACAGATAGTTCTCATACTAAGGCGAGAATTGAAGATATTAATCCAAATGCAATATATAAAGCCGTAAAAGAGGGTAAAATAATTGTTGTAGCTGGCTTTCAAGGTGTAAATGAAGCGGGTATTGTTACAACTTTAGGTCGTGGTGGAAGTGACTTGTCTGCTGTTGCTATTGCTGGGGCAATACAAGCTGACTTATGTGAAATATTTACAGACGTGAGTGGAATTTATACAACCGACCCTAGAATTGAGCCGAAGGCTAAAAAACTTAACGCAATATCTTACGATGAAATGCTTGAACTCGCATCACTTGGTGCAAAAGTATTACAAAATCGTTCTGTAGAAATGGCTAAAAAATTAAATGTAAATCTAGTAACAAGATCAAGCTTCTCAAATGAAGAGGGGACATTAATAACCAAGGAAGAAAATATTATGGAAGCACCATTAGTAAGCGGAATCGCATTAGACAGAAATCAAGCTCGTATCTCTTTAATGGGTGTGAAAGATAAACCAGGTATTGCTTCTGATATTTTTAATAAGTTGGCAGATGCGGAAGTCAATATTGATGTGATTATTCAAAATAAAGCACATGATGGAATGACAAACATTGACTTTACCGTTCCTGTTAGTGAACTTCATGACGCAAAAAAGATAGTAGATACTTTTGTGCAAAGTGGTGATATTGCAGATGATTCATACAATGAAGATATTTGTAAAGTTTCAGTTGTCGGTGTTGGTATGAAATCTCATGTAGGTGTTGCAGCAAAAGCATTCTCTACAATGGCGAAGAACAACATTAACATCAATATGATTGCTACTTCAGAGATAAAAATATCTATGGTAGTAGATGAAAAGTATGCAGAACTAGCAGTTCGTGGTTTACATGATGCATACGAGTTAGATAAGTAAGTTTATGCAAGAACATATACCAGATTTTGCACAATGGAGCTTAGATGCTATTCGTGAAGAAGATGGAGCATTAAGTTGGTTGGAAGAGCAGCGTTTTAATTGGGCAACAACATCTTCTGCTACAATTGATGATATATTAGCTGGGAAAACAATTATTCTCATTACAGATACAAAAAGAAAATGGTTTGAAAACTACATTCTTTCTTCTATAAATAATGACAAAATAGATAGACCAATTCTACCAATAGTAAGTATAGATAGTGTGTACCAGCATTACAATAACATTAATGGTGGTGAAATGATTGATATTTTAGATGATATGATTTCATTATCCTATAAAGAGAATTATATTTTTTGGTATATAGGCGCGGGTGAAGATAGACGTTCAGACATTGCTAAAAGAAGAGATTCCAGTTATTTTTGGATTTTTGATGAAGAATTTCATAATGCATTTAGTCTGAAATCTTATGACTCGCACTTAGATATAAAATTGTTACAACTATATAGACTTTTTAATGCCTCCCTTAATGCTGCAATGTTTGGAGAGGTTAATGTCGAGTCATGAGAGTAATAAAAGTCATATAATTATTTCTTCAGATATTGAGTCTTGCCATGAGAGAATAAAGACACAACTTTACCCCTCTCGTATTGTTAGTTTTATTGAAGATGGCGAATTTAAGCTTGAAAACGCGAAAGCTGTTATCGCTGAATCGTATATAAGTGAATCGCAAGTAAAATATATTGTATTAGGTGCACACTCATACAATGTAATTTCTCAAAATGCACTTTTGAAAGTTTTAGAAGAACCTCCAAAAAATATAGAATTCATAATCATTTCCCCAACAAAATCAAATTTACTTCCTACTGTTCGTTCTCGTCTTCCAATTATAAAAGGGGATGTGAGTCATAAAGTAAAAGAGATAGATATAAATCTTTTGCGCATTGATTACGCACAAGTTTTTGCTTTTTTAAAAGAACATACCCGAACTTCAAAAGCTGAAGCAAAACTTTTAGTAGAAGCTTTGTACCATAGAGCAATTGCAATAGATAAATTACTTTTAAGTGAACAGCAACTAGAAAATTTTGATAAAGCATATAGACTTCTAGAATTAAACTCAAAACCACAGAATGTTCTTTCTTTACTACTTATGAGTTTTGTAGGTGAAAAATAATGCAAGTGGAAAAACTCTCAAATAGTGTAAATGCTAAAGAATTATTAATAAAGCTTGGTGTTGATGGTGGCGGTATAAGTATCTTAGCTTCGAAAATGCAACAGCATATTATTTATATTAAAGATTTGCATGTTGGTGGAGCTAATATTTTAAAGCAAGATGCTCTCTCTATAGGTGCAGATTTAGCTGTACCTCGTGGGACTGTGATTGCTAAAAATCCTTTTGTAGATTGTATTCTTATTGCGACGCAAAAGCAGCTTAGTAATTTAAGTAGAAAAGAATTAGCACAACCTTTTGGTTTAAAAGAGCTAGCACATAAACTCCAATCGATAGTTAAAGTAAAAAAGCCTCAAAAAATAGAAATTATGGGCGTTATTAATCTAACGACAGATAGCTTTTTTAATGGAAGTAGATTTAAAGGTACACAAGCGATCCAAACAATAGAGAGTATGATAGAAGAGGGTGCAGACATCATAGATATTGGTGGTGTGTCTTCGAGACCAGATGCTCCAATAGTAAGTGCCAAAGAAGAGCTTAGTCGAGTGCTTCCAATTATGCAAGAGATAAAGAAAAATAAACTCTATGAGAAAGTACAGTTTAGTATTGATAGTTATGTTCCTTTAGTTGTATCTCAGGCCTTAGAAAATGGTTTTAGTATTGTTAATGACATTACAGGCTTAGAAAATGATGAGGTTTGTGCGTTATGTGCAGCGTATGACGCAAAAGCTGTTATTATGCATATGCAAGGAAACCCACAGAATATGCAAAATAACCCTGATTATTCTAGTATCTTAAGTGATGTGTATGAATTCTTAGAGAAAAGAATACAAAAAGCAGAATCCTTTGGAGTGAACAACATAATAGTAGATATTGGAATAGGTTTTGGAAAACGTTTGGAAGATAATATTTCTTTAATTAAAAATCTAGAACATTTTTTGAGCTTAGAGAAAAGAATCCTTGTTGGTGCATCAAGAAAATCAATGATAGATACTATCCATCCCTCAACTGTGGATGAGAGATTAGCAGGAACTTTAGCAATTCATCTTGAAGCTATAAGAAATGGAGCTTCTATACTAAGAGTACATGATGTAAAGGAACATGTACAAGCAGTAAAGGTTTTACAAGCTTTACTTTAAGCTTGAATCATAATACCCTTAATAGTAAAAAATAAAATAGCCGCAAGTGTAGCTGCTGCAGGAACTGTTATAAGCCATGCAGCAATAATTTTCTTAACGGCATCTCTTTTAACATACTCAACTTTTTTCGTTCTTTTTATATCTTTTTTTGTAGATTTAATGATTTTATTTTCTTCAGCTATTAGCTTATAGAGTGTAACAATTCTAGCATATTCTACTTCACCTTTATCCGCTTGTGACTCAAGTGTCTTTCTTTCTTTTGTATAGGCTGAGATATTTTCTTTTTCATCTTGTATAATAAGTTCATTCTCTTCTATACTAGGTTCTTTAGAATTTAAGTGTAAGTATTCTCTTAAAAACCCAACACCAAATACACCGCCAATTGCAATGTGAGTAGAACTTACAGGAAGACCAAGCTGTGATGCGATTATCACCGTAATAGAAGCTGCCATAGCAATAGAAAATGCTCTAATCTGATCAAGTTCAGTTATCTCAGAACCAACAGTTTTAATAAGTTTTGGCCCATAAAGTGCAAGTCCTAGTGCAATACCAAGAGCTCCTACCCCCATTACCCATAGTGGAATACTCGCTTTACTTGAGATGCCACCATTTACTACAGCGTCATTAATCGCAGCTAATGGTCCAATTGCGTTTGCTACATCATTTGCTCCATGTGCAAAACTAAGTAGTGCTGCTGCAAATACAAGAGGAATAGTAAATAATGTATTTACAGATTTTTTATTATTTTTAAGTGTAGCAGTGTTGCGTTGTAGGTTATTTCTAACTAATGTATAGGTAATTATTGCTACGATTAAACCTAAAATAAGAGCAGTTACAAGTGTAGGTTTTTTTGTTATCTCTATAGATATCAATGGAATCATATTTAAAAATTCAACAATACTTGGCCAAATTTTCTTGAGACCTTTTAATGTTAGATAGGTAACAAAAGCCCATGCCATAAGTGCTACAAAAACAGGAACCCATTTCTTAGCGGCTGAGATTTTGTCCTCTTTAAATACAATTGATTTTTTTATGGAGTAAAGGAATGCAGCAGCGATTACACCACCAAGAACTGGTGAAATAACCCAAGAGGCAGCGATTTTAGCCATTGTGCCCCAAGAAACTATACTAAAGCCAGCCGCTGCGATACCTGCACCCATTACACCACCAACTATTGAATGTGTAGTTGAAACTGGAGCTCTCATCATTGTAGCAAGGTTCAGCCATAGTGCAGCAGCTAAAAGTGCTGCCATCATAGCCCAAATGAAAGGATCGGGATTCCCACCAAATGCAGAAATATCGATGATACCTTTTTTGATAGTTTTTACTACTTCACCCCCAGCAATAAGAGCACCTGCGCCTTCAAAAATAGCAGCTATAATAATTGCCATAGTCATAGTCATAGCTTTTGATCCAACAGCAGGACCAACATTGTTTGCTACATCATTAGCTCCAATATTCATAGCCATGTATGCACCGATGAGGGCAGCAACTGCGAGGAACATGTTGTTGGAGATTCCACCATTACTTAAAAAAGTAAATGTTAATACACCTATCATAAAAAAGAGTGCAAACCCGAGTCTTGTAAAGTCTGTCCCACTCTCTTTTAATGCTTGTGTTTCAAGCTTTTGCATCGTCTGGATTTCCATACTTACCTCGCAATTAAATTTATTGTGAAATTATACTCAATAAATTTATTTTTTCATATAGGCTTTGATGATTTCCTGGCGTTCAAGAGGTCTGTCCCCTCTCATAGTAGAAATATTGTTGAGCTTTTGGATTGTAAGCATAGATGCAGCACTAGCTTGCCCAAAGATTGTGTGACGACCATTTAACCAAGGTGTATTTGCTGTTGTGATGAAAAACTGGCTTGCATTTGTATGAGGCCCAGAATTAGCCATTGCTAAGATACCGACTTTATCAAATGTTTTACCTTTATACTCATCTTTAAAAGGTTTTCCCCATATACTTTTTCCACCGCGACCACTCTCTGTAGGATCACCACCTTGAATCATAAAGTTTTTTATAATTCTATGAAAAGCGATACCATCATAGTAGCCATTTTTAATATGTGTTGTGAAGTTCTCTACGGTAAGTGGAGCGACATCTGAAAAGAGTTCAAGTTCAATAACTCCGGCAGTTGTTACTAGTACAGCAATTTGTTTCTCATTTGCACTTAGGTTGAATGAAAACACCATTAAAAGTGTTAGAAATATTTTTATCATAATTATTTTCCTTTAAAATCAAGTGATACAGAGTTAATACAATATCTAAGTCCAGTTGGATTTGGTCCATCAGGAAATACATGTCCAAGATGAGAGTCACAAGAGTTACATCTTACTTCTATTCGTACCATTCCCATAGCAACATCTTTTATTTCACGTACTGAGTCTTCAATACATTCGTAATAGCTTGGCCACCCAGTACCTGAGTCAAATTTTGTATCTGCTTCAAAAAGTGGTGCATCACAACAAATACAGTTGTATGTTCCATCTTCTTCATTCGTGTAATACTTTCCAGAAAACGGTGCTTCAGTACCATGTTCTCTACACACATTGAATTCTTCATCTGTAAGTTGTTCTTTCCACTCGTCTTTAGTTTTTGTTATATTCAAAATTATTCCTTAATTGTTGTAAATTATCAGACTCTTCCTCATAAAGGATATATACACCTTTACGACATAAGTTAAAAGCATACTCTATTTTCCTGATATCTGAAGAAGCTATATCCATGAGTATTACAAAATCTACATCTATCGAACATATATCATTATATGAAGCAAGAAGTAAGTTATTTAAATCTTGTTCAATGAAACCTTTTGTAGCGTCCAATAGAGTAGACTTATCCTCTATATAGAATTCTAAATCATCTTTAATTTTAAGTGTATTTACTTCGTCTCCTACTACTAATATATCACTTGATTTAGATGTTAATAAGAGTGTTGCAATTATCTGTAATGTTTTAGCGTAGGGATTTACTTGAAAAAAGAAAGTGTCTTTGTACTGATTTTTAAAATTTTTAGTGAAATTAACTTTGCCTGTTGAGTTATTCGAACCCTCAACTAGGATAACATGGTTATTGTTTCTAACAATTTTCAGTTCATCTATAAAACTCTTTGCACATGCCCAAGAATCATCACAAATACTTAGGTCATAACGTGTGGATCTATTTGTATAATTGGCTGGAGTTAAAATTTCTATAGATGTTAAGTCAATCTCTATAATTGCGTGTTCAACTGTTTCAAGTAGTCTTTTTTTCAGTATATCGCAGGCTAAGTTTGTAGGTTTGATAATAACAATTTTATAGTGAGGATTCTTAAGTTTTTCTAAAATAGCCTTAAGTAAAATAGAACTTGTCTTTCCACTACCGGGTGGTCCACAAAGTACTTCATACGAGACGAGAGGTGCATTTATAAACTTCATTTGCTCATCAGAAGCTAAGTGTATTTGTTTATTTCTATCTATAAGTGCATATTGAATAAGGAGAGTAGACATAACACTTGATAGATCATAGAAAGTTGTCATTTCTTCGTTGTTTTGCATCATTTTTTTAAGGATAGATTTTTCTGTTGAATCATTGAACATAATTTTATTTTCAGGAAGAAGCTCATGAAAAGAACTGTTAAGATGTGTATATTGGTCTGAGTTAAGATTTTCCATAAGAAGAAAATTGGAAATTGGAACGCCATCATTATGAATAAGTTCATTGAATTTACGTTTGATAAATTCATGCGACTTTTCAAATGCTAATGTGTTGTTTGATGTATCTTGGTTACTTGCTTTTTGCGCTTTCGCATTTTTCAAATCATCGTATGACCAACCTTTATATTCAAATAAAAAAATTCCTCGGCTCTTTTCTAGAATGAGTAAAGGGATAAAGAAATTTTTGGCATGATGGTATATTGTGATGTTTTCAAAAATAAGAAATTCATTGGTTTGTGCTAATATTTTTAGCTTTTTAACAAGTAAGGACTCTGGTAAAGATAATGTTTTAGAGCTATTTTTCTTAAAAAGTGAAGTAAAAGAAGAAAGGTTCATATAATTAATATTAGAAAATATTCTCTGCAAAAAATACAGAGAATATAAATGGACTATTTACCAGCAGCTACACGGTCTTTAAGACCTTTACCAGCTTTAAACTTAGGAACCATTTTATCTTGAGTTGTATAAGTTTTATCAGTTCCTGGAACCTTACCACTTTTACCTTTTTGTAAAGCAGCGTTAAAACTACCAAAACCTACTAAAGAAACATCTTCTTTCTTTACTAGTGCTGTTGTAACAGCTTCTGTAAATGCTTTAATTGCAGCTTCTGCTTCAACTTTAGTTTTGTAATCACCACTTGCTTGTACTAATTCAACGAATTGTGCTTTATTCATATAAATACCCTTGGATTTTAAATATTTCCGAAATTATCTATACACTAGCGCAGTCGGAGTTGTTATCAGATAATTCAGCTACAAACACTTTATAGTTTATTTGCTTAATTTTTTCTTCTTTTTACTAGTAAATGATAAAAAATGTGAAAAACTAGTCTGTTTGATACCATATTTAGCTTGTTTTAAGAGCTTTGTAGGGAAAAATCCTTTTTCTTTAGAAATAATAAAAGCTGATAATTCTTTAATATACTTATATTTATTATTACTCGAATGTATAGATGAAAACACATCGTCTAGACCGTCTCTTTCATTTTGGGTTAGTACGCTCATGCATTATCCTCAAGTTTATTGATTTTTCTTACTGTTCTAATAATTTCATCATCATCCAATCGGCCAAGCATTTTTATGACAATCGCAGCTGCTTGCGGTTTCGCTCGTCCAAGTTTCCAGTCCTGATATGTTCGCATTGCTATTCCTAATGAAGAAGCCATATCTTTAAGAGATATTTTTTTTCCATTATTTTCAGATTCGAGAGAATTATGGAGTATATTAAATAAGTCATCAATTTGCATTGAAAAATTATACGTTATAAATACTTAAATATACATTTAATTTATATTAATATTACTTATATACTATTAAATACAAATTTAATAGTATATTTAATAGTATATATTTGACTTAATATGAAATATTAACTGTTTAATATACGGTTTTACGTGCTTATTTAGTATTAGAAATGAATAGTGTATAAATAAAAATTTAATTATTTGATGTATTAAAGAAAAATTAGGTTTAGAAAGTGATTATAGTTTGTGTAGGAAGAAGTTTGACTATTGTATTTGTACATTCTAAGTGAAAAGGTGTATAACAGTTATTTTGTGTTGTATAGGCAATGGTATGCCCTTTAATAGTAAAAGAAATGAAATTTCCATCTTCTACTGCATTCGTAATTGATATTCTGGCAGATTTACTGGATTCTTCAATGAAAGTAAGTTCTTTTCTTAGTCTTTGAATTTCACCTTCTATATCTTTTTGCGAGGGGGCATTATTAACTTTTGCTTTTTCAAGTAAGAAAACAAGTTCTTGGATATCTTCTTCAATTAACTCTATCTTACTAAGTAGTATAGGTACTTCTTGGTAGTTAATATTAAAGCTGTTGTTTGAATCATTTACAGACTCTATAGTAATGGAGTTTGATGCATATATTTGAACTTGTCCAGAAACATTTTTGATAGTGACATCTTGTACATAAATTTTCCCACCAAGGCAAGTGTCGATAGTAAGGTTTGAAGCATGGACTTCGCCACCATGTAAGGTATTTATATGTGCTTCATGGCATCGTAACATGCCATGATGCTCTTGAATTTGAGCATATTTAGTAAATTGACTTGTCTGGGAGTGGATAATGCCTTTGACAAATAATTTATGTGTATCAATGAGGCTATCTTTGTGTACATCCCCGAAAATAGTTATTTCTTCACCAATGAGTTCCGTGCCTGGGGCTACTTCGAAAAGATTCTGCACTTGAGACATATTATCGTCCTAGTACTCTAAAAGATCACTATAATCGTATTTGGAAAAGTCAAGATATAGCTTACCGTTTTGTTGGATGATTCTTATGTCGCTATCATAGACAGCTAAGAATCTTTTTTTAATGACCTTTCTTTGGTAAGACTTTAAATCAAGTGTTCTTACATAAGATCTCAGTTCTATTAGTTTAGAAGAAGAATCTTCTTTTTCTATCTCGTCACTTGAACTTCTTTCAATTGTTTCTATTTCATGAACTTCTGGGCTGTGTTCCATCATAAGTTTTGTATTCACAAGTTCTAAAATTGTTTTAAGTTGCTCATCTTTGGCACTATACACATGCTCAATCTTTTGCATTTCATCACGTAACATTTGTTCTTTATCATCAATGAGTTTATCAATCTTTTCTTCAAGTTTTACTATCTTATCTTTTAGTTGTTGATTTTCTCTTTGGTAGAGTGCTAAAACAGTGGCTACAGTCGTTCTTGGTTTTATGGGAAGTTTTGTTGGTTTAGCTTTGAGTGCTGGAATTATTTGTGTATCTGAAGTATCTTGATGCATTGATTTATCCGTTACAATTATATATGTACTAGAATTTTCTATGATATAGTTTAGCTTTTTAGCTTTGAGTTTAGAACTGAGCATCTCTTTAGACATTTTAAAATGTTTACAATATTCATCAATAGTTAATCTCAATTTTTTCTCACTTACTTTTTAGGTATTTTATCATAATAAAGATATTTAAAAAAGTTGTTTTAAATAAAGCCTATTATATAATGGCATAATTAATTTTTAGGATTTGAAATGAGTACAGGTATTTTAGACATAGTAAACCCAGGTGTTATTTTTGGAGATGATGTTCAAAAAGTTTATGATTATGCGAAGAAAGAGGGTTTTGCAATCCCAGCTGTGAATGTTGTTTCAACTGATTCTATAAATGCTATTTTAGAAGCTGCTGCAAAAGTTTCTTCACCGGTAATTATTCAATTTTCTAATGGTGGAGCATCCTATTATGCTGGGAAAGGTTTAAGTAATGAAAATGAACAAGCTGCTCTTATTGGTGCTGTTTCAGGTGCGATTCATACACATATGATGGCAGAAGCGTATGGTGTTGCTGTGATTCTTCATACAGATCATGCAGCTAAAAAACTTCTTCCTTGGATCGATGAACTACTGGACGCTGGTGAAGCATACTATGAATCACAAGGAAAGCCTTTATACTCTTCTCATATGTTAGATTTATCAGAAGAGTCACTTCTTGAAAATATAAGTACATGTAAAGCATACTTTAAAAGAATGGATAAAATTGGTATGAGCATTGAGATTGAACTTGGGTGTACAGGTGGTGAAGAAGATGGTGTAGATAACACTGATATGGACAATTCACTTTTATATACACAACCAGAAGATGTAGCTTATGCATATGAAGAATTGATGCAAGTGTCATCACACTTCACTATTGCAGCTTCATTTGGTAATGTTCATGGTGTGTATAAACCAGGTAATGTTTCCTTAACTCCTAAAATCTTAGACAATTCTCAAAAATATATAGAAGAGAAATTCAACACTTCAGCGAAACCTGTAAACTTTGTATTTCATGGTGGTTCAGGTTCTGAGCCTTCAGAGATAGCAGAAGCTATTGGGTATGGTGTTATTAAGATGAATATAGATACAGATACGCAATGGGCTACTTGGGTAGGTGTAAAAGACTACTATGAGAAAAACAAGGAATATATGCAAGGTCAAATCGGAAATCCAGATGGTGAAGATAAGCCAAACAAAAAGTATTATGACCCTAGAAAATGGTTAAGAGATGGACAAAAAACTTTGGTTTCTAGAGTTGAAGAGGCTTTTAAAGATTTAAATGGATTAGATAGAAATTAATTTATAACCTTCTTTTTTATTTATTTTCTGCTGTGATAGTGGAAAATAGGTGGCAATACTTTTAATGTTGGGGTAGGGTGTGAAAAATACCTATACTTCAATAATTGACAATTACTCCTTTACTTCTTTTATTCTTCAAATAATCATTCATTAAACTCAGTATAAACACGGTTATGGCTCAAACAATATAGTTTCTTATTACTTATGTAGGTAATGTTTTTTGTGACTTGTAGCGTAGTCGTTTAGAGGGTTATTTATTTTTTTAAATTTTACAAGGAATGAGGGTTTGATTAAAAACAGCCCTCCGATAACTAAATGCTAAACTAACTTACGTCAATTAAGTTAATGATTCGGTTTTCATAGATTTTATAGTAATTAAGAAGGATATGAAGAAAAGCTTAGATATATATGAGACACACGAAAGTAGGAATATTCCTGATAGAAACGATGTAATACAACTTTGCCCATCTTGGGTCAGAAACTATACTTTCTTTTTTAATAAATATGTCAATTATTTACAGCTATCTCATTTAAGAAATTTTTTAGCAAAAAAATATAAATTTAGGAGTATAATTTCGGTGCGAGTAAGAAGAATAAATGTTGTATATCAATGTAACCGCCAAGTAACATTGATATACTCCTAGTAAAAACGCCAATTGTAGTTTTGTCTCTAGGGTTCTATATACGATTTTAATTAAAACCGTATTGAAATCCTAACAGAACAATCTTATTAAAATATTAAATATAATATTAAGGATTTGTAATATGAAAATATCAATACTCTCTACAACACTCTTTTTAGCCTCTTTATTACTAACACCCTTGAGCGCTCAAGGTAATGAAAAACTTGATTGTGCTGATGCTTATGACTTATGTAGTGCTAAATGTGAAGCACTTAAAAAAGGTAATGACAGATGTGTTGACAAATGTGACGAAAAAGAAGAAAAATGCTCTGAGCAAGAGGAAAAAGCTTCTAAGTAAAATACCCCTATAACATAAAAATTACTTCTTACTACCGCAAATAGACTTACTGCTTATTGCAGTGAGTCCTCTATAAAAAACTTAAAGGTTGTTCATGCACTTTAATGTAACAAATAAACCAATGCAAAATAACAGTAATGTAGGTTGTATAAAAAGCGAAGTTAATCGAATAAAACCATTAAGAAAAAATGAACTATTTAGATTAAATATTCAAACAGATACAAAATATTTTACTGCTACGTGTGAAGAAAGAAAAGACTATTAATATTGAAATTAAAAGTATCTGACATAAAAAAATAGGAAAACCAATGATAAATAATAAATATGTAAAGTGTAATAATAGAGCATTTTTTGAAAGAACTTCTGCAGAATCAGGCACTGCATTTTTATTTCATTCAAAACAAAAAAAATCAAGTTTCGAAAGAACTTCTGCAGAGTCAGGTACTGCATTTTTATTTCATTCAAAACAAAAAAAATCAAGTTTTGAAAGAACTTCTGCAGAGTCAGGTACTGCATTTCTATTTTGTAAAAAATAGTCCTGTAAACAAGTATTAACATAGTATATAATCATAGGAAATAAATATGTATTCATTTATAACAACAAAACCAACACAAAAAGATATTAAAGCATTTAAAATGCAAGAATATAGTAATGAAAACTTTATAAATTATAAAGTTGATCCAACAAAATTATCACTAAAAGACAAAGAACTCTTTATACTCAATTATCAATTAGATGAAAAAGCTAATAACTATAAAGATTTTATTTTTTTATCTATGCCTTTATCTACGTTAAGAGTTAATGAATAATCATGTCAACAATTAAATCTGCTAATCTAGCTAATTTATTACAGATATTTTTCTTCATATCTATTTCTATTGTAGAATATATTACATTTGGATTTTCAATTTTATTACTTATTGCTACTTTTATTAATCTTTCAGTTGCCTTATTTTTAAGACATCAATTGTTATTAATTATACAAAGTGTTGAACAGATGAATGATGCTTTAAATCAATTCTCACATGGTAAATATGACACAAGCCTAAAACCAATTGCTAAGGGTATATTAGAGGATAATGTTAATTTATATAATAAAGCATGTTCTCAAATCAAGAACTTTATTATCCAAGTTAAGCTTGTTAAAACTCAACTTATCAAACAAAATATCGAAAAAAGAGATATTGAAGAATTGAACCAAACACTTAATGATGCTCTTAAAGTTGTAAATGCTTCCTTTGAAAATATAATACTATCAACAAATGAACAAGCTTTGAAGCTATTCCAAGAACTTACTAATAAACCTACTAGTAATTTTAATCATTTAAATATTTTGCAAGATACTATTTCTATAGCAGTAAATGAGTTTAAAAATATTGATACATTACATATGAGTACTAAGCAACATATCAATGATATTGATACCAATATAGATAACATCATTGGTATAACACGCCATATTATGGAAGAGATAACGGAGACTTCTGAAATTTCTGATAGTTTAAATGAAAGTGTTGATAGTATTAGTTCCATAGTTTCACTAATAAAAGATATTTCAGAACAAACAAACTTACTTGCTTTAAATGCTGCGATAGAGGCAGCAAGAGCTGGGCAACATGGAAGAGGATTTTCCGTTGTTGCAGATGAAGTTAGAAAATTAGCTGAGAGAACTCATAAAGCAACTTCGGATATTCAAATAAGTGTTCAATCTTTAAAACAAAATACCACAGAGATAAGTAAAAAGGTTCATGTTTCACATGAGTTGACATCAAAAGTAGAGAAATCCATTCTTCTATCTAAAGAAAGGACAACTAAACTCAAGAATAACTTAATCCATACAATAAGTTATATTAAAAAAGCTGAGAAAGCTAATTTAGCAGTAGTTGGTACTCTTGAAAAAGTACTTCAAGAAGAAAATAAAATTCAAATACAAGGATAATACAATGCATATAGGATTTATAATAGCAAACTGGGGTAAAATGGACCCCTTAACAAACTCATCATTAACTATAATTAAAGAGTGTATAGTTAGGGGACATATTGTTTCTATACTTTATACAGACAACTTAACAGTTAGAAATAATGTTGTTCATGGTTTTATAGAAACTATTCAACCTATGGATAAGATTCCTGATAACATTACATCTTTTCATAAGAAAGTTACATTTGATAAAAAGCTAAGAGCACTTCATGTATTTGACTGTATGATGATTCGTAAAGACCCTCCAATAAATCCTTTAGTATTAAACTTTTTGGACGCTATTAAAGATGAAGTTGTTATGGTAAATGATGTTGATGGAATTAGAAAAGCAAACAATAAACTCTATACTACAACTTTTCATGACCCTCACAATACTTACCTTCCAATGACCCATGTATCTGGAAGCAAAGGCTATATAAATAGAATTATTGATGAATCAGAAGCAGAAAAAATGATACTAAAACCTCTTGATGGTTCAGGTGGTAGAGGTGTTATTGTTCTTGAGAAAAATGCACGTTCAAACATTAACTCTTTACTTGATTTCTATATAGATGAATCTGGAGATAACTATGTTATCTTACAAGAGTATATTGAAGGTGCTGAAGAAGGTGATGTTCGTGTTCTTATGCTTAATGGTAAATTTATAGGTGCATACAATAGGAAACCTGCAGAAGGTGAAATAAGAGCAAATATTCAAACTGGTGGTACAGCTCATAGATATAAAATGACTGATAGCCAAATGAGGGTTTGTAAAAAAGTTGGTACAAAACTAGTTGCTGATGGTCTTTACTTTGTAGGTTTAGACATGATAGGAGATAAAATCTTAGAAGTAAATGTTTTAAATCCAGGTGGAATTACAAATATAAACAAGTTAGAAAAAGTAAAACTTCAAAAACAAGTTGTTGACTTTTTAGAAGATAGAGTAGATGCTAAAGCTGAAAAAAGAGTTGAGCTAGAGTATTTATTAAAAAGATTTAGTGAACTTAGAGAGTAGTATATTTATAATATACAAAGATAACAATTTAAAATTTATATTAGTGTTATCTTTTTGTAGATGTAGTTTCCAACCTCTAGGTTTTGGAGTAAATTAAGCTGTTGTCAATTTTACTCCAATACGAATTAGAAGATGAAGAAAGTATAGAATAAGTTTCATTCTAAACTTTTCTAAATTTACTTGATACTATTCTAAATAAAGAACTAAAGGGAGATAAAATATGTTAAAAAATATCAAAATATTAAGGTGTATTATTTTTATGATGTTATCAATGAATGTATATGCAAAAGAAATAGCAAAAATACCTGAAGCTTCTGGTATTTGTTATGTGTCAAAATCCAATAGTTTATTTGTAGTAAATGATGAAGGGACACTTTACGAAATTAGTAAGAATGGAAAAATTAAAAGAAAAAGCTATTTAGGTAAATATGATTTAGAGGGTATTGCCTATGATAAAATAAATGATAAATTACTAATATCAGTAGAAGGTTCTGAATCTATATTAGTTTTAAATAGTGATAGTCTAGAAATCGAAAAAGAGATAAAACTAAAACGAAAATATAAAGGAATAAATCTTCTTAAAAAATCTAAAAAAACTGGATTAGAAGCAATTGCAATTGATGAGAATGGAGATGTATATGTTTCTAATCAATCAACAATTACATATAATAAAAAAATAAAGGAAAATGCTTCTGTTATATTAAAAGTAGATTTTTCAAAAAAGCAAAAAGCAAAAATTATTGAAGTTTATAATCATGGATATATTGATATATCAGGCATGACTTTTCATGATGGTTATTTATATATGACAAGTGATAAAAAGAATCTACTCATAAAATATGATATAAAAACTAACAAAACAATAAAAAAAGTGAAATTACCGAAATCAGCGCAGGAAGGTATCTGTTTTGATGATGAAGGGAGGATTTACATTGCCGATGATAATGGAAAAGTTTTACGATATAAAAGAAAGAAACTTGATATTTAATGATCAATAGGGAATGGGCTACTTGGGTAGGTGTAAAAGACTACTATGAGAAAAACAAGGAATATATGCAAGGTCAAATCGGAAATCCAGATGGTGAAGATAAGCCAAACA
>NZ_JBLHOE010000014.1:0-53483 GCF_047622445.1 Sulfurimonas sp. | reverse complement strand
CACCAACTTCTTGTATGATAGCACTCACAGCTGAGGATAACTCTTCATCACTCATTTGAGCAGGAAGATAAGGCATATAAAAAGCAATTTCATCAAGTTCTACTTGCATTAAATCATCACGACCTGCCACTTTATATTGTACGATTGAATCATTTCTACTTTTTACTTGTTTTTGGATTATTTTGATGACATCTTCATCGCTTAACTCTTTTCTTTCATCTACTTCTATTTGTTTAAACGCAGATGTTAAAAGTCTTAATGCATCTCTTTTTTTTGTATCTTTTGCTTTCATAGCAGTCTTTACATCTTGGTTAATTGTTTCTCTTAATAACATGGGTACAGCCTTTGTCTTGGAACTAAATTTGCTAGAAGTATAACGAAACAAAGACTAGAATCAAAGAGATATGAATGATAAAAAACTTACTCACCACTATGACACTATTTTGTGCTATACTTTTTTTAAATGGATGTACAGCAGGATTAACTGAGCCTGAGATAAATTTTGAACCACCTCCTTATGTTGAACAGATGCCAGCTAAAGAAGATAAACGAGATTATACTTCAACTGGAAGTATTTTCGGTCAAGGTGAAAATCCTTTGTTTTCAGATCATAAAGCTATGCACAAACATGATATAGTAACAGTAATTATTTCTGAAGCTGCACAAAGTTCTAGTACAGCTGCTAAAGCTTTAACTGAAGATGACACGATGACTTTGGGTGGAGGTGTATTTACTTCTCCTGGTGCTAATGGAGCTGTGAATTCTGCTGTAAACACGCTCAATGGCTTTTCAAACATAGGTTTTGGATCAACAAGTGGTAGCGCTTTTTCAGGCGCAGGAAGTGCAACAAATGATGCTTCATTTACTACAACTGTTTCGGCAAGAATCGTAAAGGTCCTGAGTAATGGAAATTATTTTATCTCTGGTAGTAGAGAAATTTTAATTGATAAACAAAAACAGATAATTAAATTAAGTGGTGTAATTCGTCCATATGATATAGATCAAAACAATAATATTAATTCAGCTCAGATGAGTGAAGCAAAGATACTTTATAAAACACAAGGGGATATTGACCGTGCAACAGAACAAGGTTGGGGAACAAAAATTATACAAGCGGCTTGGCCATTCTAGTTTACTTTTAGTATTAGTATTGACAGCACTTATTTCACAACTGCGTGCAGAATCCTTTGCAGATTTTCGTCGAGACCAATCAAGTGGATTTAAAAACTATAAAGAAGAAAATGATCGTATATTTACTTCTTACTTAAAGTCTGATTGGGAAGCGTATTATCTCAAAGATCCTCTCTCTACATATAAAGAAAAAAAACCTCGCGAGATTTACCCTGCTAGAAACATTGTTGTGAAGAAACAAGGTCCACGTGTTAATATCGAAGTTGAAAAAAAGAAAGCACACCTTGAAACAGTAATTCCAGTTGTAGCAAAAAAAGATATTAATTTTGATTTTTTTGGTACGAAAATAGCTTTAAATATTCCCCAAGGGATGGAAAAGGCAAAGTTTTATCCTCAATCAAAAGAGGGGGTTAGCGCATATTTTGATACTGTTGTACTCTCTCCTTATGAATCTTTAATAAAAAATATAAAAAATATTTCATATGATTTGAACCTCAATGATTGGGGAAAGTATATGTTGATTACAAAGTTAAGTGATGCTATCTTTGTAAACCAAGATGAATCTAGGTTACTGTCATGGTTTATATTTAACAAGCTTGGCTATGCGGTTCGTGTTGGTTTAGCTAACAGACACGTTGTAGTAATGCATTACAGTGAAAAAACTATATACGCAACACCAAACTACAATATTGCAAAGAAGAAGTTTTACATAGTTTCTAACTATACCAAAGGAAATGCAGGTAAAGTTTTTACCTATAAACAAAACTATCCAGAGGCAGATAAGCCATTAGATTTATCGATGAAGTCTTTACCAAAATTTGTACAAAAGAGAATGGAAAAAACATTACACTTTATGCAGTACGGTGAAAGATACGATATAAAATATACTTACAATCAAAACCTAATCGATTTTATGGCTACATACCCACAGGCTGATTATGAAACATTTTTTAATGCCCCTCTTGATAACTCTTCATATAGAGAAATAGCTGCAGAGTTAAAAAAATATATCAATGCTAAGCAAGCAAGTGTAACGCTTAATTTTGTTTTAAATTTTGTTCAAAACGCATTTAAGTATGAAGTTGATTCTCAGCAGTTTGGTCGAGAAAAAGTAATGTTTGCACAAGAAACACTTTACTATGATAAATCAGATTGTGAAGACAGGGCAATATTATTTTCTTATCTTGTTAAAGAATTATTTCACATTGATGTAGTGGGCGTAAAGTACAAAGATCATATGGCAACTGCTTTATACATTCCAATTAAAGGTGATGGAGTTAAGATTTATAATAAAAAGTATATTATTGCAGACCCAACATATGTTAACGCTTCTATTGGTCAAAGTATGCCTAAGTATAGAAAGATTAAACCTAATAGCTTTATTTTTGTAAAGCGAAAAAAAGAAAAAGAATAGAAGATTGATTATTCTCAAGGTTACTTTGACGGTAAGCCCTTGAGAATATTAAAGGAAATTCAGTTTAGTAATTAAATGCTACTTTATATGTTGGATCATCTTCTTCGTAAGAACAGTGTGGTCCAGCAAGTTTGAGGATAGCTTTACAGTCAGCTGACAAGTGACGAAGAAGTAAATTTTTCCCTGCTTCTTCGTATTTTTTTGTAATCATATCAATTGCTTCAACACCAGATGCATCCATAACTCTTGCTTCTTTAAAGTCAATCACAACTTTAAGAGGATCATTAGCTATATCGAAATTATCGCCAAATGTAGTAGCACTACCAAAGAAAAGTGGACCATCAAGTTCATAGACTTTTGTTCCATCTTCTTCTGTATGCTCTTTTGACCAAATTTTTGCATGCTTCCAAGCGAAAGCAAGTGCAGACATAATAACACCAGCTATTACTGCAATAGCTAAATCTTCAACCACAGTAATAATTGTTACGGCTACCATTACAAAGGCATCAGTACGTGGCATTTTGTTGAGTCTAGAGAAGCTTGACCATTCAAATGTACCGATACTTACCATGAACATGATTCCAACAAGAACTGCAACCGGAATGGCATTTAAAACACCACTCATTGAAACAACAAGGATGATAAGACCAACTGCTGCTACAAATGAGGAAAGACGTCCAATACCACCAGAAGTGTAGTTAATGATTGATTGACCGATCATCGCACAACCAGCCATACCACCAAAGAAACCACATGTGACATTTCCAGTTCCTAAAGCAATACACTCTTTGTTAGCAGAACCACGTGTATTACTAAGTTCATCTAAAACAGAAAGTGTAAGAAGTGATTCGATGACTCCAACCATTGCAACTATTACAGCATAAGGAAGAACAAGTAAAATTGCATCAAAAGAAAAGAGATACATAGGCATTTCAAAAGCAGGCATTTGCCCAGTGTATTTACTCATATCATCTAAGCCACTTAAAAGTAGTGTATTTGCACCAGTTAGGTAAACTCCTAAAGTTATAGCAACTATTGCTACGAGACCAGCTGGAATTGCTTTTGTAAACTTTGGTAATATAAACATAATGGCCATAGTTGCGGCTACAAGAAGATACATCATATACCCTTGACCTTCAAAGAATGTAAACTGAGCAGTACCGATAACAATCGCTAAACCATTTACAAATCCATGAATAGCAGGAGTAGGAACAAGACGAATAAATTTACCAAGTTTGAGTGCTCCAATTGCTATTTGAATAAGTCCAGCTATAACAGTGGCAAGAAGTATATAATGAAGAATTCCCATTGCAATAGCATCTTTATCAAGCCCTTGTGCTGATAAAATACCATTTGCTTCAAGTGATAAACCAACAAGTACAACGGCAACAGAACCAGTAGCTCCTGAAACCATTCCTGGCTTTCCACCAATAAGGGCAGTAATAAGACCTAGAATAAATGCAGTGTAAAGTCCGACTATCGGACTAACACCTGCAATAACAGAAAATGCTATGGCTTCAGGAACTAAAGCAACGGCTACAACGAGACCAGAGAGAATATCATTTTTAATATTACTTGCTGAATATTTTTTTAAATCAAACAATTTTAGTACCTTAAAATAGAATATTTATTATTTGCGAATTATATCTAACTGGCTATAAATATTTACTTTTTAATCTCCAATTTACTTAACTAATTGTAAATTATTAAATTTATTTAATAGTTTAGAACATTTACCGATAGTATTAATTGCTTATATATTTAAAAGGTGTACTATGCAATTATCAACATCCCTTCAAAATACTTTTCCTATCCCATTAGGTACAATATTATCACAGCAAACTTCTATTACTCCAACAGAACAAATAAATGAAAAAACAAATTCAATAAATAAAAATGCATATGACTATTTTGATTTAGGTACTGATTTAAGCCAAAATATGACAACTGATTTAACACAAGAAAAGACTAATAAAGAGCTTGTAAATTATCTTACTAGTTTAATGAATAATTCAACTAGTGAAGGTAAAAATAACTTAAATGCTTTTGATACAAAATATAGCTCTACACTTTTTTTTCAACTTACAAAAGTAGAGTCACTTGGAAGTAAAATAACATCTGAGCTAATGCTTGAGTATGAAAATCATAAAGCTATTTCATATGAAGAACTTGATAATTTTACGATCATAGGCTATGGTGGAGAAAAAATCTCCAACATGAATAGAGATGAAGTATTTGAATTTTTAGGAGATGATGCAGAAAAATTAATTAAGAGATTTGGAACAGTAATTGGTGTTGATTTTGATGATAGACAAAAACAATATGCTCATGAACAAGCCACACAGGAATATATTCCTGATCCAGATAAGATAAAGTACTTCAATAACTTTGAAGAGATTACTAAAGATGAAGATTACAAAATAAGATTAAATGAGTTTAAAAATCTCTACTCATTGAGTGATGAGTTTTCTCAAACACAAGAGTTTAAAGAGAATTATGAAGTTTACCAAGAACAAGTATCTCAAACAATTAAAGAAGCACATAAAAATAAACAAGATATTAAAGATTACGTAGGAGCAGAAAGTTTTATAACTTCTGAAGTAGTAAAAAATAGTTATTCAAGATCAGAAGTGATTGAAGACTATACCAATAGAAGAGATGCCCTACAAGAACTCTTACAATCAGATAGAGATGATTCTAGTCGGAATATTGGTGCTACCTATGTTAAAAAAATAGAGGATGCTATTTCTATGTATGACACAATGGTAAAAGATTTAAAAGATATGTGGGGATATGGAAACCTAGATATTAACAATTAATAATATTTATTAATTTAAGAATTGTTTAAGTTCTATTTAGTGATAATATATGAAATATTTATTCAAAAGGTATTTTAATAAATAGGAGTTACCATGAAAAAAATCATATCCATTTTCTTAGTTCTTAGTGCAACACTTTTTGCTAGTACAGCCTATATAATTCAAGTTGTTTCTGTTACCGACGGCTATACTTTATTATAATATTTCTACTAAGTCTGATAATATAAGTGTCTCTACACCTAAACAGATTGTTTCAGAACTAGTAGAAATAGATTATACTAACAAGGTATCAGAACCGATTAAAATAGATTTTACAGAGAAAGTACTAGAAATTAAAGCAAAAATAGATGATAAAAAATATATTTTATCTAGCTCAAATGTTGGTACCTATCAAATATCGCTATATAGTTATTCTCAAGGAGTGGATACAAATCAGACAGAATCTTTATTTTGTATATTAAAACTAAGAGAAGAAGATCTTGTATTTACATTAGCTATCAGTAAAATACAGATTAAATATGCAGATGAGTTATTTATTAGCGTAACAACAGATAAAGTACATACAGTTATAGAAGATGCCTATATATTGAAAAATATAGAAGGAAATATACAGTACTCTTTAGAATTAATTTTATATGATGATTATGTGGATTTGGCATTAAACAAGTTAGGTAAAAAATTAAAACCCAATTTAATTATAAACCCTAATATTAAAAATAATTTAACACGTTTATCTTTCCCTAAAGATGAGGGTTTCCCCACAGAGCTTGCTGATACTGAGAAGTTGATAAAACCAACTCAATTTAAAATGTTACAAAAGTAGCAAAAATAAAATAACACTCGTTGTCTAATATATTTAGGAGAGCGTTTAATTATTTTTTGCTGTTTCTTTTTCTCTAAGTTTATCTTTTTTACTCTTTTTCTTTCCCTTTACCGGGGCAGGGCCTTTTTCTTTTTTTCTTACTTCAGCACTTAATTCAAAACTTTCAATCGTTTCACGCTTAAGTGTAATATTTGAGCGCTTTTCTATAAGTGTAAAATGAGCTTCACTTTCATAATCTATAAAAGAGATGGCTAAACCAGATTTTCCTGCACGAGCAGTTCTTCCAATACGGTGAATATAATCAGTAGGAGAACGTGGAAGGTCAAAGTTAATTACACAAGAGATATCATCTATATCTAAACCACGAGAAACTAAGTCAGTGGTGAAGAGTATATTTATTTTTTTGTCTTTAAACGCTTGTAAGGTTATATTTCTTTCTTCTTGATCTAAGTCTCCATGAAAAGATTGGGCATTCAATCCATGCTTCTTAAATTTCATAGCAATGTTATCTGTTGCACGTTTATTTGCCATAAAAACTAAAGTTTGCCCTAGTTTTTCTTCTTTAATGAGATGTCTTAAAAGTGGGGAACGGTTTTCATTATTTACTAAGATAACTCTTTGTTTTATTTTATCTACTGTTTCTTCTTCACCCTCAATACTTACATTGACAGGGTGTGGAGTAATACGACTTGCAATGTTTAAGACTTTTTCGGGGTAGGTTGCTGAAAAAAGAAGATTTTGACGTTCTTTAGGAATTTCTTGTAAAATAGCGTCAAGTTCCTCTGCAAATCCTAAATCAAGCATTTTATCTGCTTCATCTAAAACTAAAAATTCTAAATGAGATAAGTTCATTTGCTTTTTAGAGAAGATATCAAGAAGTCTTCCTGAAGTGGCTACAACAATATCACAACCTTGTTGTACATCATAGAGTTGTTGTCCAATTCCTTCACCACCAATAAAAGATACAACTTTTACTTTTTGACTTAAATAGGTACTAAAAGTTTCAAAAGTTTGGCTAATTTGAAGCGTTAGTTCTCTTGTTGGAGTTAAAACAAGAACTCTAATTCTTGACTTTTTATAATCGTCTTTTGCTTTTCTTTGCTGAAGTAGTTCCAAAATAGGCAGAACAAAACTAGCACTTTTTCCAGTTCCAGTTTGTGCTTTAGCCATAATGTCTTCACCCTCAAGGATAAGCGGTATGACTTTTTCTTGGATAGGAGTTGGTGTGATTATATTATTTAATACAAGGGCTTTATTTATATTAGCAGATAATTTTAATTGTGAAAATGATGGCATAGCTTCATCCTAAAATAGTTTGTGCCATTGTAGCTAATGCGTACTAAAACTGTTCATAATTTCTCGATATGGGTCTCTTTTAAAAACACCTAATAATTTGACTTCATCTGCGAAAAATCTTAATTCTTCCAAGGCAAGTTTTAATCTGTTTTCATCTATATGAGCATCAATGTCTACATGAAATTGGCTTGCATCCATACATCCAGTCATAGAATAACTTTCAAGTTTAATGAGATTAATTCCATTTGTTGCAAAACCACCTAAAGCTTTATATAAAAATGAAGGTATATTTCTAACATTAAATACAAGCGACGTAATATAAGGGATATTTTTATCGTAAGTTGGAATGATATTTTCTTTTGAAAGGATGAGAAATCTTGTGGTATTACCTTTATAATCGCCAAAATCATTATCTAATATTTCTAAATCATATAACTGTGCAGCTAGATTTGATGCAACAGCAGCATGCTGTTTATCGTTAAGCTCTTTTAACTCTTGAGCTGCACCTGCAGTATCAAATTTTGCAATTACTTCAAACTTATGTTCTCTTAACTTTTTATGGCATTGGGCAAGGGCTTGGGGGTGGGATGAAACATACTTTATATCTTCAATGCTTGCACCCTTTAAAGCTACTAAACAGTGGTTTACAGCTTCAAAGTGCTCATCTAAAATATGTAATGACATCTTAGGTATTAATCTGTATATCTCTTCTACTCTACCAGCTGAAGAGTTTTCAATAGGTATCATTGCTAAATCTGCTTTGCCATTTTCAACTAATTGTAATGCATCTTGAAAAGTATCGCATGCGATAGCTAACGAGTCAGGAAAAACATTTTTATACGCAAGGTGAGAATAAGCACCTTGAATACCTTGATAAGCAATGATTTTATTTTTCATTTTAAACCTACTCTAGAGAAGTTAGTTGTTCTTGAACCTTCACTTGTTTTGTTTTTGCATCTTCAAGTGCTTCACGATTTTTTGCTAAAACATCTTCTGGTGCATTTGCTACAAATCTTTCATTTTTAAGCATACCACCAACTTTATCTATCTCTTTTTGCAGTTTTTCATCTTGTTTTGTAAGTTTAGCGATGATAGAACTTAAATCAATTGAGTCAGTTGGTATAAAAGTCTCACAAGTATCAGCAATATCACTTACTGAGTTTTCTATTTTTATGTCTGTAAATTCTACATCTGTAACTTTTGCAAGTCTAAGAATAAATGGAAGCATCGCAGTTTTATCTTGCTCACTTATCCCATCAATTTTTACAAATGCTTTTTCAATTTTTTGGTTTGCTAAATCAACAAGAACCTTCGCACGACGAATTGATACAATCGCATCCATGATGATTTCAAATTTACGTTCTTCTTTCTCTCTCTTTTTTGTTTTATGAGGATATGGCATTAGCATGATAGATTCGCCAGTCTCAAGTGAAGTTCCAGAAAGCTCATGGTAAAGATACTCTGTAATGAACGGCATAAATGGGTGAAGTAACTTCATAGCTTCTTTAAAAATAGCTCCAAGTTCTACAATAGAGTCTTTGTCAGCTTTAGAAAGCTCAATTCCCCAACCACAAAATTCATTCCAGATAAATTTATAAAGAACAAGTGCCGCATCATTGAATTTATACTCATCCATATATGAACGAACTTCTTTAGTAGCAAAATTTAGACGAGATGCCATATACTTTCCAAGATCTGTCTCTAAACAAAATCCACTTAAGTCTGGAAAAGTTTCAACATTCATTTGTAGGTATTTACTTGCATTGTAAAGTTTGTTCGTAAAGTTACGGTTTTGCTCTAGTTTATCTGTACTCATACGGATATCACGACCTTGAGCTGCAGAAACTGCTAAAGTGAAACGTAAGATGTCAGCAGAGTAAGTATTTACCATATCAAGAGGATCAATTACATTACCCTTTGATTTAGACATCTTGTCGCCTTTTTCATCACGCACTAGAGCATGAAGATAAATATGATTAAATGGAAGTTGACCGTTAAAGTGTTCACCCATCATCATCATTCTAGCTACCCAGAAAAACAAAATATCAAAACCAGTGATAAGAAGCGTATTTGGATAAAAGTCTTTCATATCATTTGATTGAAACAATTTATCCATTTCTGTATCACCATTTCCCCAACCTAGAGTTGAAAAAGGCCATAGAGCAGATGAGAACCATGTATCTAAAACATCAGGATCTTGAGTTAGATTTTTACTAGAACATTTGGGACAGTTTGAAGGCGCATCTTCTTGTGAAGCAAACTCATGATCACAATCATCACAGTAAAAGATTGGAATCTGATGTCCCCACCATAATTGACGAGATATACACCAATCACGTAGTTCACCCATCCAAGAGTTGTATGAGTTTATCCAATGAGGTGGAAAAAATGTAGCTTCACCAGCATTTGTTTTAGCGATTGATTTATCAGCTACTTCTTTGCGTAAAAACCATTGTCTAGATATGTATGGCTCAACAATATTTTTACATCTGTAACAATGTCCAACTTGATGTTTATGATCTTCTATCTTCACCATAAAACCTTCTTCTTCAAGACGTTTTACAATGATTTCACGAGCTTGTATTCGCTCTAAACCTTTAAATTCACCAGCATAATCATTTAAAATACCTTTTTCATCAAACACTGTGATAAATTCTAAATCATGACGTTTTCCAACTTCATAATCGTTTTGATCATGTGCCGGAGTTACTTTAACAACACCCGTTCCAAAATCCATGTCAACATGAGTGTCGGCGATGATAGTTACTTCACGATCAAGCAATGGAAGACGAATTTTTTTACCTAGTAAAGCGGTGTAACGTGTATCATCAGGATGAACCATAACCGCGGTATCGCCAAAGTATGTTTCAGGTCTTGTCGTAGCTACTTCAACGTGACCACTTCCATCAGCAAAAGGGTACTTGATGTGGTAAAACTTCCCATCATGATCTTCATGTTCTACTTCGATATCACTAAGTGCGCCATCATGTGTACACCAGTTCACCATGTAGTTTCCACGAATTATGAGACCTTCGTTATAGAGATGAAGGAAAGATTCTTTTACAGATTTTTGTAAACCCTTATCCATAGTAAAACGCTCTCTCTCCCATGAAGGAGAAACACCCATATGACGAAGTTGTTCTGTCATAATTCCGGCAGATTCTTCTTTCCAAGCCCACACACGTTCGAGAAATTTCTCACGTCCAAGTTCTTCTTTTGTAGTTCCTTCAGCTAGAAGTTGTTTCTCTACAACATTTTGTGTAGCGATTCCTGCATGGTCTGTTCCTGGTTGCCAAAGAGTTTTGTAACCATCCATACGTTTGTAACGAGTGATGATATCTTGAAGTGTGAATGTAAGTGCATGACCAATGTGTAGACGACCAGTGACATTTGGTGGTGGCATCATAATAGAGAAGTTTTTTCCCTCTTGTTGAATCGCTTTGTTTGCGTCAACTTCGAAGTACTTTCGCTCTTCCCATATTTTATAAAACTTGTTTTCTGTATTTTGTGGTTCGTAAGCTTCTGATGCCATATAATTACCTTAAAATTTCTAATTTAATTCGCGATTATATCTAAAGTGAGGAAAGTGTTTGCTTAGAGTGGGGTTTTAGTCTATCCCTGTGATTCTTTTTTTGATTTTTATCTTATCTTTATACATATTTTTATCTGCATGTTCAATGACGGAAGCTAACAAATCACCTTTCTTAAATTCGTAGGTACCTATGGAAAAACTTATTCTAAATGAGTGCTCTTTAGTTTTTAATTTTTTTGCAATGATCTTTTCTCTAATTGCATCAATCTTTTTAAAAGCTGCATCTTGGTGGACCCCTTGGGCACAAAGAACAATGAACTCATCCCCACCATATCGCACAACATTTTCTTTAGCAGATTTAAGTTGGTTTGCCATAAAAACTAAAACTTTATCTCCGACAACGTGACCATGAGTATCGTTTACAAGTTTAAAAAAATTTAAATCAATCATAACTAAAGTACCGTCTTTGGTAAAACTGTCAGAACTATTATCAATAAACTTATCATGCATCCATTTTCTATTGTACGCATGTGTTAATTCATCTCTATATACAGCTTCTTTAAGTTTTTCAATTTCTTGTCTCAATTCGTTAGTTTCTTGTAAAACTTGAGTTAAAAGAGCTTCATCTTTATCCTTGATGGCGGTAATAGCTTTATTTGTATTGGTACTTAGTTTTTTTGCATTATCTAAATTTCTATCATCGAAGATTTGAGCTATTTGAATTTTTTGATTTAAAAGTGTATTTGTTAATTTTTCTTCATCCTCTAAAGGTGTTCCATGTGTTGTAGCATGTTTTTCAAAAAAAGATTTATATATGCTTGGAGTAACAATACTTATATTATGGACTGAGTCTATAGTTTCATTTGAGATGATTTTCAATATATCGTTATTATTTTCCATTATATAAATTACCTTTAATATTAGTTGTAAATAATTATATCACAAAAAATAATATTTGTTATATTTGTAAAGACAATTTGTGGATAATATTGAAAATTTGTGACTTCAGAGATAAGTTTAAAATAGAAGAGGTATAATCTCATTCTTAAAATCCAAATGTAGGAAGTATTTATATGCCACTATCACGTCTTAATAAAGAACAATATGCAGCGGCAACTTCCTCAGACTCTGAGAATCTAATCATCGCTTCAGCGGGTACTGGAAAAACATCTACCATTGTGGGTAGAATAGGGCATCTTTTAGGTTCTGGAGTTAAACCACAAGAAATTTTACTTCTTACTTTTACAAACAAGGCTGCCGCAGAGATGGTTGAGCGTGTAGCTGAGTATTTTGGTAAAGATGTAGCTTCAAAAATTGATGCAGGTACTTTTCATGCCGTGTCCTATAGATGGTTGAAAAAACAAGATCAAAAAGTTGTTCTAAAACAGCAACGTGAACTTAAAACTCTTTTTAGAAGTGTATTTGAAAAACGAAACTTTATGAATATAGAAGCAGAAGTTACACCTTATGGTGGTAATTATTTGTATGATGTATATTCTTTTTACCAAAACACAGAACTTGAACGTGATTTTGAAGCTTGGGTTGGCGAAAAATATGAAGAGCATCAACAATTTGCAATGATATATGCAGATATTGTTGATGAGTTTGAGGCTTTAAAAAAAGAGTATGGCTTTGTAAATTTTAATGATTTACTTCTAAATTTTAGAGATATTTGTAAAACAAAAGACTTAGGTTATAAAGAAGTCTTAGTTGATGAGTACCAAGATACAAATGCACTTCAAGGTACACTTATAGATGCAATAAAACCACCATCACTCTTTTGTGTTGGGGATTATGATCAGAGTATTTACGCTTTTAATGGTGCAGACATTTCCATAATTGGTTCATTTTCTACAAAATTTCCAGATGCAAAAGTGCATACACTAACAAAAAATTATCGCTCTACTTTACCTATTCTTTCTCTTGCGACAAAGGTAATAGAACATAATGAAAGAATCTATCCTAAACAGTTAGAGGTAACAAGGAATGCACCTGCCCAAGCACCAAAACTTTTAGCTTATGATGAATTATTTGATCAGTACCATGCAATGGCAGCAAAGATTAGAGACTCTCAAACTCCACGTGAAGAGATAGCTGTCATCTTTAGAAACAATTCATCTGCTGATGGGATAGAAGTAGGACTTCGTGAATTAGACATTCCATGTAAGCGTAAAGGTGGAACAAGCTTTTTTGATTCTAAAGAAGTAAAAGCGGTACTAGATTTATATACACTTCTTGTAAATGAAGCGGATATGATGAGCTTTATTCACCTCTTTGAGTTTGCACGTGGAGTTGGTTCTGCTATGGCTAAAGAGATGTACCTTGCACTTAAAAACTTAGGTCATGGAAGTATATTTTATGGTTTGTATGCAGCAGATGAGTCTATTAAAAATCCATTTGAGAAAAGGAAGGTTTCACATCAACTTGGTCTTTTTGATGAGTTTTTAGAACTGGGTGCTGTTGGTAAGTTCGCTAAACTTGGGTTTGAAGCGAAGTTTATGAAAAACCCTATACTTAAGCATCCAAAACTTACAAAAGATGGGGCGAGTTTCTTACACGATTTTTACTTGTTATATCGTGACTTAAAAGGGATGAAGCAACCTCGTACTATCATACGTAAAATCGTAGCTTCATCTATGTATAATCGTATCTCAGATGTACTCTCAAGCAAACGTGCACAACTAAAAGATGGAAGTATAGATGAGAAGCAAAAAACAGAATCACTTTCTCGAATCACAAGAAAAATGTTACTTTTAGAAGAATTATCTAAACCGTATTCAGAACATGAAAGATTTTTAAATGCTATGATTTTAGGTTCATCTGACTTAACACAAGGTGAGGGGGTCAATCTTTTAAGTGTTCATGCTTCCAAAGGATTAGAATATAAAGAAGTATATGTAATTGACTTGATGGATGGAAGATTTCCAAATCGTAAGCTTATGCAAAAGGGTGGTTCTCTTGATGAGGAAAGACGACTTTTTTATGTGTCTGTTACAAGAGCAAAAGATATTTTGTATCTTTCTTTTGCAAAGTATGACAAGATGAAAAAACTAAACTTTATGCCTTCGCAGTTCTTATACGAAGCTGGACTTGTTCCAAAAGATGAAGCCTATAGAGCTTTGGTTTTAAAAGAAGCAGAGAAAGAAGAAAGTTAAGCTTCTATAGTCGCTTCACTCCCTGCTATTTTTCTTGCCTCATTCTCTCTCATTTCTCTAATACCGGTGAAGTAAGTATTTCCTAAATAAATTACATAAAATATTGCTCCAAAAAAGACTGCAAAGGGAATTAAAGATACAAGATAAAGGGCTAATGTTTTTAGTCTTAAATCAGTTCCATTTCTAAACTTCATTGTATGGTCCTCTTCTTCTGTTGCAATATTTGAAGCTACATCAAATGTCATAACCTTATGAAAGAAGTAATAAAGTGGAAAGTTAAATGCGACAATATTTATAAGTGGTATAAAATATAGAGGAATAAAAAGAATAAAGAGTAAAATCATCACGAAGGCCCATTTCACAACATAGAGTATACCTGTGAGTATGTTTGTATATCCGATCATTTCTACATCTTTATAATGTCTACGTTGCAGTTCTTTTAGGACAAAGGGTGTTAAAAATCCTATGACTAAAAGCGCTACGATAATAGAGACATACAAAGTCATAAACCCACCAATAGCGTAGATGAGAAATGTTGCAATCCATGATGTAATAGCATGGCTCATAAGAAACTTAATAATAGCAGTTCCCTCAAGTTGTGCTTCAAGTGTTTCAGTATGCGGTACACCGTTTTGCATAGTGGTTGTACTACTTTGTACATCGAGTGAACCTAGTGCATCAAGCCCAGCTCCCGCTAGTAGAAAGAAAAATGTATACATAATTAGCATAGAAATGATAAAAGGCATAAGTGCATACTTAAGCATTTGCATCGATAAAAAGTCTTTTATACTGAGAAAAAATAGATTTTGATTATTCATTTATAGCTCCTTATTTAGTAGAAATAAAAACTTTTCAATATCTTTATTTTCCATTTTACCAGACTTGAAAAATAAAACTTTACCGTGAGTAGAAAAAAGTATAATATTTGACGCATCATCAGGTAGTTGCCATTCTTTGACAAGTATACTTGCTTTGTCTTTTACGTAAATAGTATCTGGAAATTCTTCTTGCTTGGTTTGTAAGATACTTTCTATAACAAAGTTTGGTTTCCACGTTGCGGCCAAGTTAATAATAGCAATACTTGCAAATTTATTTTTATCAAAAGCTTTAGCCTTTAAAAGTTTATTAAAGTGAGAATTGGTATCTTTTTCATCTGGATCAACATAAAACAATACAAAAGTTTTGTCTTTTATAGATGTAGAACTCCATGAATTTCCTTCATCTGACACAAGCCCTCCATCATCTCCTTGTATTGTTATATTTGTAGGGATATCTCCGACATTAATGGCGAATAGATTTAGATAGACAAGTATACTAAATAGTATAATTTTCATTGTTTGCTCCATAATTTTTGATTGAGTTGTAATTCTTCTACGATACCTATACATAGGTGAAGTGACTGGACGTATTCCATCGCAATCTTATAGTCTAATAGTGAATGAAAGATAGATGGCTCAAAGAGGTCTTTGTTATACTCGATAGCCATATGGATAGATGCGCCAATAAAAGAGATGTACACATTATGTTTTGAGCGTTTTTTAAAGACAAGAAGTTTTTCCATAAGTGAATGTGAAAGAATATATCTAGCTTCTATTTGATCATTAGAGTAGACAACAAATGCTTTTTCAAACTTTGGATTATCCATTTTAACGAGTTCTTCTCTTGATATATTGTTCGATTGTAACCATCCACCTATAAAATCTCCAAAAGTACTCTGGGCAGTGTCGGGTAAAATGACAGTGGTACCTTTAAAATGTTTATGAAAATCAGCAACGATAAAAAGACCTTGAAATACAGTAGTCCAACTATCCTGATTCTTTGAACTTTTTGATTTTTTTTCAACATGAATATCGGAAAACTCTATATGAACATCATCTATCTTTCCATGTACAAAATCATTTCCCGAAAATCTATCGATTTGAGAGTTGAAAAGTTTAGAAGTTTCAAAATGTCTTTGTGAAATATGTTGCTCTGGCACATAACTAAGATTGGAATCAAGCTCTGTTATAAGTGGTAAAATGATTTTTTCTTTAAATTCTTTTGTATAGTCTTTAATAAGCATTTTATAGATAATACCACCAAGAATAAAATATCCAAAAGCAAAGAACATCATAATGTTAGATTCGCCATGTGTTGCAGAAAATATAAAGGAGTAAAGAATAAGGGTAAAGATGGTAAAAAGAATGCCAACTACAACAATTCTATGGCGTAATTGTTTTCTATTTTTCTCAAGTACTTCTAATGGCTTGAAAAGTACTTGGTAGTAAAAATTAGTGAGTTGACTAAGACTTTTCATCTAGGTGTTAAATAGCTCTTTAACATTTATGTTTTCTCTTTGGGTCTCACTAATTTCAAAAACATCCTTTTTAGTATAACGCATAGCACTTGCCATAAAGTTTGAAGGAAACATTTCTATTGCATTGTTGTAGTCAGTTACTGCTTGATTAAAGGCACGACGAGAAGCTGCAATTTGTTCTTCTACTTCATTAAGACTTCTTTGAAGATGCATAACATTTTCATTTGCTTTAAGATCTGGATAATTTTCAACGGCAACCATAATAGAGCCAAGAGCCGCTGTTACTTTTGCATCAAGATTCATTTTGTGTGCATCAGAAATATTTGGCTTATTTGCCTCAGCACGTAGTTTTGTGACTTCGGTGAAGAGAGACTTTTCATGTTCCATATATTTACTGACAGTAGCAACAAGATTTGGGATGAGGTCATATCTTTTTTTAAGTTGTGTATCAACACTTGCAAAAATGTTTTTTACTTGATTTTTCTTAGCAACAAGAGAGTTGTACATAAGGATAAGAGCAATAACAATTACTCCAAAGATGATTAAGTTTGTTGACATAAGGATTTTCCTCTTAATTTTATTTCAAAGTGTAGCATTTTTACTTAAACTTATAACTTCTTCGTTATATCTTTTGCACAAGCATTTGCACTTGCCCAGCTCCAAGCAAAGTTAAAACCACCACGACGACCGAGTACATCCAGTACTTCACCAATAAAGTAAAGATTTTTTTGTTTGAATGACTCCATAGTTTTTGGATTAACCTCTTGTGTGTCTACTCCCCCACCAGATACTTCAGCATGACGAAACCCATGTGTATCTTTTATTTCAAATTTCCAGTTGAGAATTTGGTTTGCAATTTTTTTGGATTGTTTGGTTGTAATTTCACTTAAAAGTGCTGTGTGAGAAAACTCTAATACATCGAGTATAGTTTTAGAAATTTTTAGTGGAATCAAACCATGCAACATATTTAAGATACTAAGATGTGTATTTAGTTGGGACATCTTCATGATGTATGCAGAGAGTTTTTGTGCTGTATATTTTGGGAGGAGATTTATGGATATATCTACAGCTTGAAAGTTCATTAAAGATTCTGATGCAAGTTGTGAAATATCTAAAATAGCAAAGCCAGATACTCCATAGTTCGTAAATAAAATATCGCCATTTGTTGTAGAAGCTGCTTTAGAGTTTACAATGAGTGTTACTTCACCATCTACTTTAGCGCCACTCATTTTTTCATACAGTGTTCCACTCAGTTCTAATTGTACTAAAGAAGGGTAGGTAGGGATAATAGTATGAGCAATGGATGAAGCGAACTCTAGTCCATCACGATTGCCGCCAAGATGTGAGGCAGCCTCAGAACCAGTGGCCACAACTACAGCGTCATACTTTTGACTTAAATCTTGAAGGTTTGTTACTTGTGTATCTGTATGAAAATGTACTCCAAGGTTTCTTGCATGATTTTCTAAAAGGGAAGCTACACTTTTAGCTTCATTACTCAAAGGGTAAACTTTTCCATCATTTTTTACTTCTAGTTCAAGACCAATACTAGAACAGAGTTTACTAAATTGTGTAAAAGAAAAATTTTCTAATGCCTCTTTAACAAAGTGAGGATTTTGAGAAAAATAATCGTTCTGAGAGAAAGAAGTATTTGTTATATTACAGCGTCCATTACCAGAGACTAAAATTTTTTTAGCACATTTGGAATTTTGCTCATATATATCTACATGAGTAGATTCCTTAGAACATAAGATAGAACATAATATACCTGATGCTCCTGCACCTATGATTGCTATTTTTTTCATAGTGTGACTATCTTAGCTCCAAAACCACCTAAGTGTTGAGGTGCATCATCAAAACCCTTAACTCTTGGGTGGGCTATGAGAAAGTTCTTCACAGCGTAGGAGAGTTTTCCCGTTCCTATACCATGGTAAATGATAATTTCATCCCATCCGTTTATGAGTGCATCTGATAAAAACGTATCTAAGACTTCGCAAGCCTCATCAGCTCTCATACCATGTAAGTCACATTTAAGACCAGAACGTTTTTCTACTTGAACGTTGATCTTTGTTTTAGGTTGGTGTTTCATAATTTGAGTATGTTTCAAATGCTTCGTTTTAACTCGAACACGCATACCTTCTACTTCTATAGTCGCTTCTTTTTTATCTCGCATAGAAATAATAATACCTTTTTGAGACTGGTACTTCACCTTATCCCCAACATTAAATGGGATATTTCTTGGTTCTTCTTTTGTTTGAGCTGGAAGCTTTTTATTTGCTTTATCCATTGCTCGGTGAATTGATTGTGTATCTCCAGCTCGTGCCGCTGTCTTTGCTTCACCAATAGCAACTTCATAACTACGTTTGAGTGCGAATCTTTGTTCTTCAAGCTCTTTATAAAGCGTTTCTTTTTGGTTTTTTAAATCGAGCTCTTTTTTTCGTAAATCTTCAATCTTTTCATCGACTTTAGAATGCTTTTGTTTGAGTTCTCGTTCTAGTTGCGAACCTCTCTCAATCAAGAGGCTTAACTTCTCAGAGTTATCTCCATAGACGGCTTTTGCTTCATTAACAATGGCGTTAGAGATCCCATATCTACTTGCAGTTTCAAAGGCGTAACTTTTTCCAATGATACCTTGCATGAACTCATAGGTAGGTTTTCTATGCTCTTCATCATAAATGGCTGCCATAAGCTCAACATCATCACGATCTGCCATAAGTGCTGCTAGACGTTTATGGTGGGTAGTAACAACTACTTTTTGTCCTTTTTTAATAAGGTCATCAAGGATAACTTTAAACAAAGCTGCTGCTTCATCACTATCAGTTCCAAGCTCTATCTCATCTACCCCAACAAGTGCAGATTTATGCTCAAATATACGAGAAAACTCTTGCATACGTCCAGCAAAAGTAGAGATGTCATTTTTTACATTTTGTGGATCATCGATGATGGCAAGAACACTTTTAAAAGAACCAATATGTGATTTAGCTTCATTAAGTTTCATTGGAATCATATACTTTGCCATAAATGCAGAGGCGAGGATAGCCTTAAGTAACATCGTTTTACCACCGGCATTTACACCTGTAACCATCAAAATATTTTTAGAAAAATCAACATAAATTGGTTTTGCATTATGTAAGGCTGGATGAATAAAAGAGTCTAAAACAATTTTTGAGTCTTTCTTAGATTTTATTATTTGCATACTTTTAGCACGGGCAAAAAGTACTCTTGCTTGGTAATTATCAAATTTATCAAACTCTTTGTCTATGAAGTTAATAAAAGGTTGTATTTCAGCTAGTTTAGAAGAAAATTCTTTTGCGTAGGTGTAAAAAATAGCTTCACGCTCTTGTTCTATAAAGCGAATCTTTTCCTTTGACTTTAAGATAGAGTCTGGTGAAACGTAAAAGAACCCACCTGTACTACGACCAACAACAGCACCTTTAAGTACATGATTAAATCCACCACGGACTAAGAGACAATCTTCATTGTTTACAAAGTGTACTTGTGTATCTATAAGGTATCCAGCAAGTTTGGAACTTGACATCATACGCTTGAGGGCACTACTCATGTCATTTCTATGCTCACGGATTCTTTGGCCTAAGCCAAAAAGATTCTCATCGAGATTTTCTTCAAACTTACCATCTCTAGTAAAGTACTTTTCTATTTCTGTGAATCTTTCGTCGATGATGAATTTATTCATCCACTGGCCGATGATTCCATCAAGTTCACGATTTTTAAAATAACGAAAATAGCGTACAATTTTTACAATTTCAAAAATTTGTCCAAACTGTAAAACACCACGCTTTTGAAGATGGTTTTTAATTGTCCCAAATGAGCTAATTTTAGGAGGTGCATTAAATTCTATTTGTTCTAGTGCTTGTATATATCGAAAGTGAAGTTCTTGATCTCCCTCAATATAAAGTGATGCTTCTCGTGAGAAGAAGTTTAAAAATGAATTTATATGATCATTTAAGTCAAGTTGATCGATAAGTAGATTGAGTTGGGAGGATTTTTTATTTGGCATATTTATATAGTCTTTATTTTTGATAACTTGCAAAAAAGTGTGGCACACTTGGGGTTTGATTGTCATTGTAGATTAAGAAACTTTTCTCTTGTAATGAACAATGAGTAAAAGTATCTATTTCATCTCTGTCAAGTGGAAGAGGGATAGCATCTTCTTGTTTTCCTGATAATCGGCTTCTACATGAAACGAGTATGTATGCGTCTGGTTTTAAAAAGGAGATCATTTTATCTCGAGCTAATATCCGATACTTTCCAGGGAGTACTTGAATTGTGTTACATTCATAAACAAGGTCAAAGTTCTCAGACCAAAAGGTGGGGTAGCTAAATAAATCAGCTACTATATAATCAACCTTTGTTTGAGGATAACGTTGTTTACAGAGTTTAATTGCTTCTGGGGCAATATCGAATGCGGTAACATCATAACCAAAAGCACTTAAGGCTTCTGCATCATCTCCAACTCCACAACCAATCACAATAGCTTTTTTGTTCTGAGCTTTTTGTGGAGAGTTCTCGAGCCATTGTAGAAGATAAGGACTCGGTGCTAAGTCTGCCCAAAAGACATTGTTATGGTCTCCCATGGCATCAGTGTATATGGAATTAAACCATCCGAGAGGATCGTCATTTTCTTGATAAGACTTTACCATTGCCTTATATTTGACAGGGTCGAACTTATTCGCAGTCTGAGACACTAATCATCTCTCCAGTATTTGGAGTGTTTTCTTTACCGATAAAAGTGTATGTTCCAACACTAAGTGTATAAAATTCATTTGTAATATTGAGACTATCACATTTGATATCTTTACCTTGATTGAATTTTGTTGCAATTGTACGTGTTTTTTTACTCAGGTTATTTTGGTATTCGTTAAACATTACTGCCATTGCAAGTATTGCTAAAACGATGGTAGTAACCCACCATTTTTGGGTGTTATCTAAATCTGTAAAGTAGTGAAGTGCCAAAAAGAAAAGCCCTATAACTATAATTCCGAATATATATGTCACTATGCAGTTCCTCTGATTTGGTATGTAATATCCCCAGCACCAAAACCGATAATAAGACCTTTGTCTAGAGTTTCTAAGTCTTTATCGTCTTTGATAACTGTGATTGTATTGTTGGCTCTTATAATTTTGTCAGCCATAGTTAAGTTGTATTGTTTAAATTTTTCTTCGAAGTCTATCTCTCTCACACTTTCTCCAGCTGCCCAAACAGGAAGAATAATTAATTCGCCAGCTCCATCAAAACATTTGATAAATTCTTCAAGATTATCAATAGTACGAGAGTATTTGTGTGGTTGCCAGATAGCTGTAATTTTATCAAATCCTTTAAGCGATGCATATGCTTTCACTGACTCGAAAGTAGCCCTGATTTCCGTTGGATGGTGACCATAATCATCGATAATTACGCGATCATTTGTAGATCCAACAATATCAAATCTTTTCTTTATACCTTTAAAGTTGAGTAAATTCGTACGTATTTTTTCAATACCCATAGACTCGTTTGCTGCTAAGATTGCTAAAGATGCATCTAAAGCTATATGTTTACCAAATCCCCAAACATCAAATGAACCTAAATCTCGAAGTTTGAATCTTGTGTGAGGTTCATTTTTTATGAGTACATATTCAATATCTTTAATTTCTGTACTCGGATAGAGCCATTTTGCTTGGATTTCATCTTTGAGTGTAGAGAGAAATTGATCTTCAGCATTAAGTACGCGACAAGATGCTGACTTGATAAAAGTTTTGTACGAATCATAAAAAAGGTCATAGTTGTAGTCATAATATTCCATGTGTTCGGGTTCAGCATTGATAACAATCGCACAGTGAGGATTCGAGTTTAAAAAACTACCATCACTTTCATCTGCTTCAAAAAGCATGGTATCAGTTTTTTTACAATACCTAACGTTTGATCCAAACTCTTTTGCTTCAGCGCCGATGATGGCAGAACCATTCATAATAGAGGTTAAAATCGCGGTAGTAGTACTCTTACCATGAGCTCCAGCAACAGCATAGACCTTTCTATCTCCAAGGATATATGGAAGTGCTTCTCGACGTGCAAGAACTTCAATTCCTTTTGCTTTGGCAGCAATAATTTCTGGATTGTCAGGACGGATAATTGCAGAGTGCACAACCATATCTTGATTTGTTATAGCATCCGCAGAGTGAGGAACTGTTACTTCAATGTCTAAATTACGGAGTTTTTTGGTAATGACACTATCTGCAATGTCTGAACCACTGACTTCATGTCCACGAAACTTCATATACTGAGCCAATCCTGAGATACCTATACCACCAATTCCAATAAAATGAATTTTCATATATCTACTCCGCTGTACTTTTCTTCATAACTAGCAAACTTTGTGCCTTTTTCTTAAAGCAAGAGATATAAAAAGTTTTATTTGTTTGTGTTTTTTCCATGTCAGCATAATCATCCATAAAGACTTCCAAAGATATACCTTTGTCAGCAGCTATGTAATGGTATTTTAAAGAAAGAGAAAATTCTTCATCATTTGTAATACCAGCGAGTACTTCATATAATGCACTTGCATCTTTCATCGCTCCAGCGTGGTAATGCTCCATCGCATATTCATAAAGTGCACGAAGTGTTGCAAAATCTTGAACATCATTTATATTAAATTTACTACAAGATTCTAAGGTATTTGTTAAATTCTCTAGAGCTAAGTCTAAAATATTAGCAAAAAATCCACTTAGGGTTTCTTCATCAAAAGTAGCGTGTGCCTCTTCTTGTAAGATATACATTGCTGCTATATCTGCATTTTGTTGTGCTTCTAATACTTTTACTTTTAGTTCTTTAACTTTGCTCATTTTCTAAACATTCCTTAATTCTATTTAATGCATTTCTTGTTTTATCTTCTGATTCCACGAGTGCTATTCTTACAAAACCTTTTCCAGGGTTAAAACCATTTGTATCTTCACGTCCTAAGTATTCACCTGGAAGTACTTTTACGTTGTATTTTTCATACAGTTTAGCTGTGAAGTTGATGGCATTTGGAACTTTTAACCAAATATAAAAAGTAGCCTCCGGAATTTCTGTTCCTAAAATTTCTTGCGCGATTTCAAAATTTCGTTTATATACATCTCGTGAAGCTTGAACATGATCTTCATCTAACCAAGCCTCTGCCGCTGCCATTTGAAGTGGAAGTGGTGCGGCACAACCAATGTAGGTACGGTACTTCATATACTCTTTTAAAATATTCTCATCTCCCGCAATAAAACCATTTCTTAGTCCTGGCGCAGATGAGCGTTTTGAGATAGAGTTAATGACAAGTGTATTTTTAAAAGTTACATTACCAACATGCACTGCTGCTTCTAGGAGTGAGGGAATTTGTTTATCTGTGTAAATTTCACTATAACATTCATCGTTAAGTAAAATAAAATCGTGTTTTAGTGCTAAAGATACCCATTGGCCAAGTTCCTCAAGTGTAAGGACAGATGAAGCAGGATTATTTGGAAAGTTAAGAATAACTAAATCACAACTTGCAAGTTGCTCTTCATTTATCTCAGGTTTAAAGTTATTTTTTTCCGTAAGGTTAAGATAAATTACTTGAGAGCGAGTTGCAATGGCTGCACCCTCATAAATTTGATAAAAAGGATTTGTAAAAGCCATAACTGGATTTTCTTTCTCAAATAATAAAAACTGTGGAAAGTTAAAAAGTACTTCTCTTGTTCCAAATGTTGGAATAATTTGAGAGTCAGTTAGAGTGGTGTGAAATCTATTTTGAAAAAACTCTCTTTGTGCTTCACGTAGTTTTACTTCACCAGAAGTTTTTGGATATTTTTTGAGTAGATTTGTATTGCTCGCAAGTGAATTCTGAATAAACTTAGGAGTTTCAAACTGAGGTTCACCAATAGTTAAAGCAGAAGCTTCATAAGAACTATTTGGTATAATATTTTTTAGTAAATTGTTTAGTTTTTCAAATGGATATGGTTCAAAAGTCATGTTTCTTAGTCTCTTCGTTAAATTAATGCAATTATATCCAAAAACTTTTAGGAGCAGATTAATGAAGGTATTTATAAGTGTATTACTAGTTCTGATGGCCATTTTAAGTCTTTATGCACAGGTGGATGAAAGTGCCATGCTTATTTATGAGCAAAGTTTTGAGAGGGCTGTATATTCTTTCGCTTTAGTAAAAGGACTGAATGCACTTATTTCAGTTATTCAAAGTACAGAAATTAATGTGAGTTTATTTGTTGGCGCTACAGTTGGAATTGGTCAGGTTCTTGATCCAATTAATGATCTAGTAGAGAGGTTTTCTGTAGTTATGTTAGTCTCATCAGTATCGATTGGTATACAACATCTTTTACTTCTTTTAGGTAAAAGTCTTTTTGTCAAAGTTATACTTTTTGCATCAATTATAGTTTCATTGTTAGGTGTTTGGATAAAGAAGATTAACACATCTCATATGTTTGTTTTTTCGGTAAAGTTAATGTTTTTACTCCTAGTTTTACGTTTTGGTGCCGTTGTATTTATATATTCAACACAGTTTATCTATCAAGATGTGTATGCGCAAGAATACGAGCAGTCAAATGCCTATATTCAAAGTTATAAAAATGATTTAGAAACTATTCGTGAGAACAAAAAAGATATAGATACGCTTTTAGAGCGTTTAAAATATAAAACCCAAACATTTACAAAAAAGGTGATTAATCTGATTACAATATTTATTGTAACTACAATTTTATTTCCATTGTTATTCTTATGGTTATTTGTCTTGCTTATAAAAATTATATTTAATTCAAAAACAGATTACGATATAATTTCACAATTAAAATATAAAGGTACAGAATGAAATTATTATTAGCTACAGTATTGGCTTTTTTGGTTGTTGGTTGTTCTAGTGAAGCACCAAAAGAAGAAAAAGTTGTAGATACAAAAAAGATAGAAGTTCTTGAAGAAAAATCTACTTTTAAAAAAGCAGCTGACCAAGTTACAAAAGCAAAAGATGATTTAAAAGAAAAAGTGGTAGCAGTCAAAGAAAGCATAGTTGAAAAAGTTGAAGATGTGAAAATTGACTTAGAAACTAAAGTAGCTGAGACTAAAGAATCTGTAAAAGAGACTACAACAGAAGTAGTAGATAGTGTTAAAGATACAGTCGCAGTAGTTGAGAGTAAAACAATAGATGCAGACTTACTTTATAACAAATGTTCTGGTTGTCATGGTGGTATGGGTGAGCGTGCTGCGCTTGGAAAATCTGCAGTTATTAGAAACTGGCCAGCAAAACAGATTGAACATGCACTTCTTGGTTACCAATCAGGTACATATGGTCGTACAATGAAGACTATGATGCAATCTCAAGTAAGAGGTCTCTCCGCTGCAGACATTAAAGCATTGTCAAAATATATTTCAGATAAATAATATTATAGTAGTAGGGACTCTTCATCCCTACAAGCACCTAAATTTATTTAGGTAGGCCAAATTTTTGTGTTATTAATTCTCCATCTTCATTAAAAAATAAGTAATACAAAGTATCTTTTTTTATACTCAGACCTGCTAAAAATCTTAGTGCTAAATTTGCTTGAAGTGATGCTATATGCATAACAATTGGTGCAGCAATTCCAGCAGGTGTTTTTTTGATAATTTTAAATGCATCGTTAAATGAAGATTCATTTATAAAACATACTTGACCATGAAAAGCCTCGACACTTCCATATATCCAAGGAAGATTCATCTTTTTTGAGTAAGTATTGATTTCTCCACGTGAAGGAAGGTTGTCAGTACCATCGATTATTAAATCAACTTCAATATTTTTTTTCGTCCACTCATCAAAATTACATTGATGTGCTATGGCTTTAACGAATGGACATCTTGCCTCAATGATTTCGGCATTAACAACAGCTTTATTTTTACCTTCATCCCCAGCTCTAAAAGCGATTTGACGGTGAATGTTATGATGACTTACTTCATCAAAATCTATCATATGTATTTCACCAATCCCGCTAGCACCTAATGCAAACGCTAAAGATGAACCAAGCCCACCAGAACCTACTATTGCAATACGTTTAGATTGTAAACTTCTTTGTGTGTCTTCGCCCCAGAGTTGTACTTGGCGATGGAAATATTTCATCATGTGTGTAATTCCTTTGTATGTCTTTTCGTTATGGCTTCTTTAAAACCCCAGAATCTTCTTGCGTGTACAGCCTCAGAATGATCCATATCTACAACCATAAGCTCTTCACGGTTACCTAAGTGTTCAACTACTTCACCATTTGGTGAAGCTAAGAGAGAATCTCCATAGAATTTCCAAACACTATCTTTATCTTGGTACTCACCAATTCTATTCGCTCTCAAAATATAGCAGTTATGAGTAAATGCACGAGAACAAATAAGTGATTTCCATCTCTCGAATGAATCAAATGTTGAAACACTTGGTAGTAAGATACAGTCAATATTTTTAGAAGATAATTTGGAAAACACTTCATCAAAATGTAATTCAAAACCATTCATAAGTGCAAACTTAAAACCATGAATATTAAATATAAAAGGCGATTCTAAAGGCTTTACTTCATTATCAAAAAACTTTTCTTCATTCCAGTGGCTATAATTGATGAGAAGTTGTTGTTGGTAGTAAGAGGTAGAAGAGGGTGCAAATTTTGCAATCGTTTTATAGAGTTTTTTTTTCTTTTCCAGTATCAAAGGAGCTACAATAGTCATGTTGTAAGTAGTAGAAAGCTCTTTTAGAATTTCGCTTTGTTGATGCGATTGTTCTTTTATCATTGCTTGTGACATAGATTGAAGTTCTTTAAAAAAAGGGTTTAAGATATACTCCCCAAGAAGCAAAACTTTTACACCTTGTTTATGAGCGATTCGAACATAGTTATATAACTTTGTTGAACTCATGCCTTGGGCATTGAGTTGAAGAACAGCGGCTCGCATTTAAGAAGCTTTTATTTGTGTGATTTTAAGTTGCGCATCTTCTAGAATTTTTTGTGCGTCACTTAATTCTTTCATCCCTTTTTCATATGCTTTTACACTCTCAGCAAGTGTGATTTCTGGATTCATTAAAACTTCTAAAGTTTTTTTCGCACCCTCTAGTTTTGTTTCGAAGTCACTTTTAGCCATTGAACATCCTTTTTTTAGTCTAATACTTTTTTGACATAATCTTCAAATTTATCTAACTCAACAAGAAAAGCATCATGACCATAATTACTATCAATATCAATGTAGTAATGATTTTTATTTCCTACTTCACTTAAAACATCGTGGAGTACTTTCATCTCTTTGTTTTTAAATAAAATATCATCTTTAAAACTTATAAGATGAAGCTCTGCTTGTACCTTTTTTATGGCTTCTTCAAGGGAATCAAAACCACGCGAGAGGTCAAATATATTGATAGCTTTTGTGATATAGAGATATGCCAATGGATCGAACCATTTAGTAAAGTTATAGCCATTATATTCTAAGTATGATTCAACTTGGAACTTTCCAAAAAGTTCATAAAGTCCATCAGTTCTTTTGTACTCACGTCCAAATTTACTTTGCATTGACTCATGGGATAAAAAGCTAATATGCCCAGCCATACGACCTACAGCCATTCCAGCTAAACCGTTTTCAGCGATCACTTGGGGATCATAATACCCTTGTTTAAAATCAGGGTCTTTTAGAATTGACTCTTGTGCAACTTTATTAAAAGCAATAGCCCAAGGTTGCGTTGCATATGTAGCTGCTAAAGAGATTATTTTTTGTGAAAAATTTGGATAATGGATTGCAAATTGAAGTGCTTGCATACCACCCATAGAACCACCGACAATCGCATAAACACGGTGAATATCAAGTCTATCAAAAAGAATTCTTTGTGCTTTAACCATATCTTTGATTGTAACAACTGGGAATTTATAACGGTAATGGTCATGGTGTGGATGTTGCATACTCATCGGCCCTGTAGAACCAAAGCAAGAGCCTATAACATTTGAGCAAATTACAAAATATTTGTCAGTGTCAATTGCTTTACCTGAACCGATAAAACCATCCCACCATCCAGCTTTACTTTCCCCTTCATATACACCAGCTGCATGGTGTGAACCTGTAAGTGCATGACATACAACTACAACGTTACTTTTATCATCGTTGAGTTCACCATACGTTTCATAGCTAATATCATAAGGCTCTAGTATACGTCCACTCTCTAGATAGAGTGGATTAGTAAAGTGTTCTGTATGTGTTTGTATGTTTAAGTTCAAATCTATACGCTCTTTTAAAAAATATGATGTTATTTTAGCGAAAATGACTAAGGACAGTATTAAACCTGTTTATTTTTTACAATGTACATACTTTGTTTCTACCACTTTCTTTAGCATTGTAGAGAGCTTTATCAGACCTTTCTATAATATGTTCTATAGTCTTATCTTTATAAAAGTCTATACAAGATATACCGATACTAACTGTTATCTTAGAATCATAACAGGGGTCAAACCAAACATCTTCTTTTTCTACATTCACTCGTATCTTCTCAGCTAAATGTTGCGCTATTGAAATATCTGCTTGTGGAAGCAAAATAATAAATTCTTCACCACCATAACGAGCTGTTATATCAGTTTTTCTTACAGTTTTTCTGAAAATATTTGCAATACTACTAATTACTAAATCTCCAAACATATGACCACAATTATCATTAATACGTTTGAAATAGTCAATATCAATCATTAGCACTGAAAGTTCATCTTTATAGTGCATTGCATGCTCAAAATGTGTTTGGGAGACTTTAAAAAAGTATCTACGATTATACAAATTACTTAAGACATCTATTGTTGCTTCTTTTGTTAGGAGTTCATTATTATGTTTTTCTTCTAGTAAGGCATTTTGTGCAAGTGTTTTTTCAGTACATACAGTTCGATACCTATTTGTAAGTATGAGTGTAAATAAAAGTATTTCAATAAATGCTCCTCCTAAAAATGAGTAACGAGTAAAATCATTATTTGCTAATATGGTATTGAAGTCCATAGCCATTATTGCCATAGCAGGTAAGTAGAGCATAAGGGCAACAAGATAATATTTTGCTCCTGAAAAACCGGCTCGTATTACTTTAATAGAGATTGTAATTATGGTAATAAGAACGCCACAGAAAAATATATTACTTAGGATACTAGAATAGGGAATATTTTGTGAAAGTAAAAGGGCAAAAAACAATGAAATAACAGCTAAGAAATAAAAAACTTTTTTCATGAAGGGATATGTTATTTTTAAGTTTAAAAATTCTATAGAAAAGAGTAAAAGGGTAAATAAAGTTAATTGTCCAAGAGTGTGTAAACCCTCTTTCCAATGAGGAAATCCAAATCGAATGTGGATACCACTATGCATAGAACTAAATATAATAAATACAAAAACATATCCTATGTAGTAAGCATAAATAGCTTCCTTTGTTGCAATAAAGTTATACATATTTAGTATAATGAAAGTAAATAAAACAAAAGTATAAATTGTATACCATTCTGATAGTGTCATTCGGCTTGGATTGAAAAATTCTCTTTTTGTATAGAGTTTAAATTCTCCTATTTGACTTGAAATAGTGCTACCCTTGACATAATATATAGCTTTTACCTCAGAGTGAATATGTATGTTAAATGCAGGAAAAGTATCCTGTATATTTCTTTCTTGTAAAGGAATATTGAGTCCATTTTTTTCTACCTTCCAAGAACCATCTAGCTTGGAGTATAAATCTAAGCTAGACCAAGTAGCTTCTGTAAAAGAAAGAATGAAATCTTCATGGCTACTATTATTATAAAATTCTAATTTAAACCATGCATTTGCATACTTGTATCCTTGTGTAAATTGACTGGGTATATTTTGTTTAAAATTTATATCTTGGATTTCTTTAATTGTGAGAGAGGAATTTTCATCATAGAGGTATTGAATTGCGAAATTTTCATATTTGTGAGTAGCATCTTGAAGCGTAAGTGTTGCATTGAGTGAAGTGAAGAGTAATAAAAATAAAATAAATAATTTATTCATGATTCCCTCATTTAAGTTTTATAATTGTAACTTATAAAACTTAAATTTATCATAAAAATGTGATTTTTTATTAATACTTATGAGTTGAGTGCTTGCTCCATATCTGCTATTAAATCATTGATAGATTCTAGACCACATGAGATTCTAATAAGACCAGAAGGAACTCCACAAGCTTTTAACTCTTCTTCGTTAAGTTGCTGATGTGTAGTTGAAGCTGGATGTGTAATGATAGACTTTGAATCTCCTATGTTTACAACAAGGGAATAAAGTTCAGTCGCATTTACAATTTTTGTAGCTTCTTCAAGTGATGCAACTTCAAAACTAAGTAGTCCTGAACATGCTCCATCTTGAAAGTATTTTTGACCCATTTTGTAATTTTCATTACTTTTTAGTCCTGGATAGTTTACTTTATTTACTTTTGGATGTGCTTCTAAATACTCAGCTAATTGTAAAGCATTTGAAGAGTGCTCACGCATACGTAAAGATAAATGTTCTAGACCTTGGATAAATAACCAAGAGTTAAATGGTGAAGAAACAGCACCAATATCACGAAGTAGAGAAAGTCTCGTTCTGAGAGTAAAAGGAGGCAGTGGAACATCGACATAAACCAGACCATGGTACGAAGCATCAGGTTCATTAAAGTGAGCGTAACGAGGATTTCCTTTTAACTTTTCTACTAGTTCTTTTCTCTCCACTAAAATTCCACCAATAGCAAGACCTTGTCCAGTTGTATATTTTGAAGCACTATGTACTGTGATATCTGCTCCAAATTCAAAAGGACGACAAAGAATAGGTGTTGCAACAGTATTGTCTACAACAGTTAAAATTCCATGTTTATTTGCAATTGCAGTTATAGCTTCTATGTCGGCTACATCAATACTTGGGTTTGTTAAAGATTCAAAAAAGATAATTTTAGTTTTATCATCAACAAGTGCTTCAATAGACTCAGGATTGTGTACATCAAAAAATCTTGCTTCAATTCCAAATCTTTTCAATGTATGTGCTGTAAGTGTTAAACTCCCACCATAGAGTTGTCTCGCACAAACGATATTATCGCCAGCCTCGGCAGCGTTTGCAATAGCAAAAAATGTAGCACTCATACCACTTGACGTTGCAATAGCGGCTGCTCCACCCTCAATTTCTGCAAAACGTTTTTCAAATACATCTGTTGTAGGGTTATTAAGGCGAGTATAAATATTCCCTAATTCTTTGAGAGAAAATAGGTTTGCAGCGTGTTCAACATCACGAAATTCATATGCCGTTGACATATAAATAGGAACTGCCATTGTTCCTTGAGAGTCTTTTTCATAGCCAGCATGTAAAGCTTTTGTTTGTAATTCCATTATTTTTCCTTATAATTCATTGTTGGATTTTATATTTGATATTCTATCTAAAATAATGTTCTTGTAGGTCAATAACAATGTTATTATAGAAAATGTGCTAGAATTAAATATAATTAAAAGGATAGCTATATGTCAAATAATAATAAAATTCCATGGGATGATAACTATAAAATTGGGATTAAATCTATTGATGATCAACATAAGACCTTGTTTAATTTAGTTAACAAACTATATGACTTGGATGAAAGTACACATATGAAAGATGATCTCAAAAGCATCCTATATGAATTTAGCGATTATATGAAAATTCACTTTAGAGATGAAGAGAAATATATGCTCTGTATTTCTTATCCATTACTTGAAGAACATGAAAAACTACATCTAGGTATTATTGATACTCTTACAAATATTATACAAACTCCTGCAAGTTTAAATATTATAAAATCAAAGATGAGAATTATTGCAAAACGTGCATTGGTTGATCATATTACGCAAGAAGATATAAAAATTAAACTATATGCTACTAAAGAAGGGATAGAAGAAGTGTTTGAATTATAGATTACTTTTCTTCGTAAATAACAGCAGTAGATGCTAGTAAATCATGTAGTCCACACTTATCTTGTCGAAATGCAACCATAATAAAACCTATACCTAATGAAAAGATTGACGCGAACATACCTATTATCCGAGTAAATGCTTGTTGATTGTCAACTTCTAGGAATGTTTTAGCATCAACAATTTTAATGCCAACAAATTTTTTACCTGGAGTTGCACCTTTCCATTTTCTCCAAAATAAGATTGTTATTAATACAACTGTAAGTAGGTTGATAATTTCCCACATTGCAGATGTTTTTGGTATATTTACTAAAGCTTTTTCAGCATTCCCACTCATCGCATACTGCATGTTTTGTTGGTACTGCGAAAAGTCAAACCAATTTCCATCACTTAAAAAGTAGATGAAAACTGCAACTGGAAGTGCCAGAAATAGGGTGTCTAAAAAGGAAGCTAAAAAACGAATCCAAAAACCTGCGTATTTTATATTTTTCATTATGAAATTATATCCTCAAGCTAATAACGAACGCTACTTTATTTGTCTTAATATTATCATGATAAAGCAAATAAATGAGAGTAAATTATAGTAATCCCCAGCTCTCTGGAGCTTTAGGTTCTCCATAATAATACCCTTGAAGGTAATCAATTCCAAGTTCTCTAGCAGTGTCAGCTAAATCCTCTGAACTTACAAATTCCGCAATAGTCTCTATATTAGCATTTTTTGCATAGCTAAGAAGCCCTTTTATCATGTGCTTAATATTATCATCTGTATTTAGTTTCTGAATTAATGAACCATCGAGCTTTAGATAGTCAATATCGAGTTTTATTAGGTTGGTAAAGTTAGAATAGCCTGAACCGAAATCATCTATTGAAACTTTACATCCATAGGTCTTTACCATTGTTATAAATGTTTCAATAATAGTATAGTCTAAAATATCTTCAGATTCTAAAATCTCAAAAGTAATACCATTCCCACCATATTTCTCTAGTCTATTTTTAATATAGGAAACCATACTCTCAGAGTTAATGTTTTCATAGGATATATTCATGGATATAGCAACACTATTTTTTGCAAAGATATTGAATACTTTTTGCATCATTTGTCTTGTAAAGTTTTCAAATGTTTTGTCTTCTTTTGCAGCATCTAGAAAATAATAAGGAGATATAATTTCGCCATCATCTGTTCTTATTCTAGCTAAAGCCTCATACTTTATGAGAGAAGCATCTGAGGCTTTTACTATAGGTTGAAAATATGGAATAATATTACCTGTATGTAAGGCATTTTTATAAATTTTAAGTTTACTCAAATTATCTAGTTGGAGTTGTTTTGCTGATTGATTGTTTTGATACACTTTATAACTAATTTTTGATAGTATGGCTTCTTGAAGTATTAAGTCTGCTTGGTTAAATATTTTTTGTACTCCATAGGAGACACCAGCTGTAAAATCTGTTTGGATACAATCTTCTTTAATATTACTACACGCATCTATTGGTGCTAAAATTGAGTGTTTTAAAAGTAAAAGGTATTTTTCAAATAATTTCTTTTCAGTTATTAAGATAGCAAATTCTTGAAGGTTTAAGGTATATAAATTACTCTCTTGATCGTTTAAAATATCTTGGAGATTGATCGACTTAGCAATAAGAATATTACTAGTAAATGCAAAGCCATAGAGTTCTTGGAGGGAGTTTAATTGATTTATATGCAAAATAATAAGCATCGCTTCATTTTTCAATATAGATAAATCATAAAGAAGGGTATTTCTATTAGGAAGTTTGGTAATATTGTCAATATTCTTTAAATTAGCTACATATTCTTTGTTGAAGTTAGAAACGATTTGATCTCCACCTGCTTTTCTTGCAGCAGATAAATTTGCGTCGGCAATATTGTATAAGTCGTTACATGTAAGAGTATATTGAGTGGTGTCTAAATTAACTGTACCTATAGAACAAGATAAGGAGTTGTATAAATCTCTTTTTGTATCCTTCATCTTTCTAAATAATTCAAGTATTCCTTGTGTGAATTTTTGTATATACTTATCATCTTGATTTAAAATAATGACACTAAATTCTGACTCAGATGTTTTAAAAATTTCTTGTATATTTAGATTTGGTTTTATATGTTTTTTGAGTACCTTGGAAAGATGTAATAATAATTTATGAGATGTATTATGTCCATATTTATCTTTATAACTAGGAAAGTCATCTATCTCAATAATTGATATAGCAATTTTTTCTTTTGTAGATTTTGATCTGTTAAGTTCTTTTTTTATGTAATAATCAAAATGCCTTTTATTGTGTAATAATGTAAGTTGGTCTTGACTAGAGAGTTCTTCAAGTCTTTTATTAGTAGTTATATCTTCTTTTATGGATATATAACCAATTTTATTATTATCTACATCATATATGGGTTCTATAATAGTTTTAATCCAGTATTCTGCACCTGTGATTTTATTATTTTTTAATTCCCCCGTCCATACTTTATTTTGTAAAATTGTTTCCCAAAGATTTTTAATGACTTCTTTATCTATCTCTGAAGTACGAAATACTTTATGATTTTTCCCTATAACATCTTCACGCTTATATCCTGTAAAGTTTAAATAAGCTTGAGATATATCTATGATTTTTCCATACGGATCAGATACGGTCATAAATACATGTTCATCAATGATTTTAGTTTTTTGTTTGAGCAGGAATTGTTGATTTTCAATTGTAGAAAGCAACTGAGATTTTGTATCATCTTTATTTGACATTAAATATTCCTTTTATGTACAGAATTATATACAAAGAAATATTCAAGTTACATAAAAGTGATAAATAAGTTATTTTTATAATATTTTAGCCAGAATTGCTAAAATATTATACGTGGTAGTTAGGAGCTTCTTGAGTGATTATAACATCATGAACATGAGACTCTTTAAGTCCAGCAGATGTAATCTCTACAAATTCAGCCTTATCCCAGAACATTTCAATAGTTTCACTTCCACAGTAACCCATAGATGCACGAAGTCCACCCATCATTTGGTGAACTATACCTGCAATTGAACCACGAAATGGAACACGACCTTCAATTCCTTCAGGGACTAATTTATCAGCAGCAGTTCCTTCTTGGAAATATCTGTCAGTTGAGCCTTTTTGCATAGCTCCTATACTTCCCATACCACGGTATGATTTGTACTGCCGACCTTGAAACATTATAGTATCTCCAGGTGCTTCTTCCGTACCAGCTAGAAGTGATCCAGCCATTACACAAGATGCTCCAACAGCTAAAGCCTTTGCAATATCTCCCGAGTACTTAATACCACCATCTGCGATAACAGGTACCCCATGTTTACGTGCTGCTTGTGCACACTCGTCAATTGCAGAGATTTGGGGAACACCAACACCAGCTACGATACGAGTTGTACAAATCGATCCAGGTCCAATTCCAACTTTAACAGCATCTGCTCCAGCTTCAATGAGAGCTTCAACAGCTTCAGCAGTAGCAATGTTTCCAGCGATTATATCTACTTCCATCGTTTCTTTAATTTTTTTCACTGTATCAAGGATACCTTTTGAGTGACCATGTGCAGAATCAAGAACTAAAACATCAACACCTGCATCGACAAGAGCTCTAGCACGCTCGTATTGACCAACACCTATAGCAGCGCCAACTACAAGTCTTCCAAAAGCATCTTTGTTTGAGTTAGGGTACTCGATACGTTTTTTGATATCTTTAATAGTTACAAGACCTTTTAAAAAGCCTTCTTCATCAATAATAGGAAGCTTTTCAATCTTGTTTTTATGCATGATATCGCCAGCTTCATCAAGTGAGATACCTTTTGTAGCGGTAATAAGTGGCATAACAGTCATTGTTTCACTTGCAAGTTTACGCATGTCTTTTTCAAATCTCATATCACGATTTGTAAGAATACCTAAAAGTTTGTTATGACCATCAACAACTGGAACACCAGAAATTTTAAACTCTGCCATAAGTGCATCAGCTTCAGCTAAAGTAGCATCAGGGTGAACAAAGATTGGATCTATAATAATTCCACTTTCAGATTTTTTAACACGTGTTACTTGTTTACATTGTGTTTCGATATCCATATTTTTATGGATGATTCCGATACCACCAAGTCTTGCCATTGCAATAGCTGCACGGTGTTCCGTTACTGTATCCATCGCTGCAGAAACCATAGGTATCTTAAGTTTTATATTACGAGTAAGTTTACTTTCTATTGATACTTCTTTTGGTAATACTTCAGAATATTGTGGTACTAAAAGTACATCTTCAAATGTGAGGGCTCTTTTGCGAATCTTCATAGGTTTCCTTTTGTCGGTAAGTAATTATAGTTCATTACTTAAAAGTCTGTTTTCTAAAATTCATTGGATTATAGCTTTTTAGTTGTTAAAAAGAGGTAAAAGATTTATGCATTACATGAAAAGAAGTTTAATAGAAAAAATGTTAGATAGTATATCTTTTAATTAAGTCTAAAATATTCACATGAATATACGCCAAGACTAAGTAAAAATAATTTGGAAGTCAAGAATCATAAGTAGAGTTTTCTCTACTTATGATTCTACTATCTGAATGTCTGAAGCAATTATAAATAGTGGTGCACTATGAACATGTACCATTGAAGAAGCACTTCCTATTGCAAAACCATATAAATTATTTTCTTTAATAAGACTAATACCGCTTGTCATATCAAGATATGATAATACACTGTCTACTAAAATTTTTGAATCATTGATATTTTTAAATTCTACTTCTACTGTGTTAAGGTCTTCTCCATCATCATCTTGCACGGCAATCGTAAGAATTTTTGATCCATCTAAAAGTTGTTGCACTGAGCGAAGTTGAGCATATTTGAAGTTGTCATATTTTTCTAATAGGGGGCTTATTTTTTCCATTATTTTCCTTTTACGTGATTATACTAAAAAAGTATACAAGTAATTTAATATATATTTTTTTCAAATGAGTATAAGGATAGTATAATATTAGACAGACAAAAATTAATGGGTTTAGTCTTTATCATCCTCATATTGCTCAGAGAATTCAGATAAAACAAAATCTACACTTTCCGAAATGCCACTGTCTAGTTCTTCTGAGTCTAATTCAAGAAATTCACTTACAAGATAGCTAATGACAAATACAGTTGCTTTATTATCTCTCAATGTTTGGGCATCTTCACCGAGTGCTAATTCTACATAGACATAGTGGTTATCTTCACCTTCAATCTCTTTAAAAGTCATCATAAGTGTTGGACTATCTTGCTGATCTGTTTTAATACCATTTTTTAAAAGTGTAGCTCTCATTTTTTCTTTTGTTTGTACGACTACTTTTGGATCAAGAAAAGGAATTTCATTAACGATGTAGATATTCGCTTTAGTTACTCCTGTTAAGGTCCAAAATCCAGCTGAGAGTAGGTATACACTGCTGAGACAAACTAGTAAGATAATTTTCATTACTTACTCTTCTTATAAAGTACTTGAGAGTTTGTTACAATCTCTGCAAACTCTTTTTTCTTTGTGTATCCTACACTTTTTGTAAGTATACTCTCATCTTTTGGGTTAATGAAAAATACATAAGGTGTATATTTAGTTTTATATTTTTCTGGAAAAGAATCTACATCATACTTACTATCTACAACAAGTGTAACAAGCTCTTTATTTAAACGAGGTTGAATGAGTGGAGACTTTAGGGTTCTGTTCTCAAACTTTCGACACCATGGACAGTAATCAGAACTAACAACCATCATTAAAACTTTATTTTCTTTTTGTGCTTGAGATAAAGCAGTTTTATAGTCTCTTTGAAATTGCATCTCTTTGGCAAAATGATCTATATTAGCAGAAAACACTAAAGAGCTTAACAGAAGTAATAAAAATAACTTTTTCATTACTCCCCCAATCCAAATACATTTGAAAGTGTGTTGATATAATTAAAATAACCTGTAATTGAAACAGCTTCTAATATCTGAAGATCAGTAAATCCCATATCTTTTAGTTCATCTATCTCTTCTTTTAGAATTTTATAACTATCTTTTTGAGATGCTTTAATACAAAAATTTAGGAGTGCTTTTTCTGCATCTGAGGTATTAATAGAATCTACGCCTTGAAGTATTTCTTCAATTCTTTGCTCACTTACTCCTAGCATCTTTGCTATGCCTTTATGTACATCTATACACATTTTACAGCCATTTTCTTTAGAAATTAAAAGTGCGATAGCTTCTTTTATATCGTAAGATAGTGTAGTTTCATCAAGTAAGTATGATTGAATCATCATATCCGTAGCATTATATATTTTTTCATCCATTGCTATGAGTTTAAAGATTTCACCGAGTTGGCCGGTTTTTTCTAAAATAGGTCTAGCTTTATCTTGAATTGCAGGGGACATGTCTTCAAATTCTGGTAGTTTTATATGTGGCATATATTTTCCTTTTTTAAAACGTATAGTGGTACTTATCGTTTAGAAGTATATGGTATAATTCTTAATCGAAAATAAATAGGTTGATGTATGGAATATAAAATATCCGAACTTGTAGCAAAAAGTAATACGCCAAAATCTACTATACTTTACTATATTAAAGAAGGCTTATTACCCCAAGCAAAAAAGCTAAAATCAAATGTTCATAGATATAACGAAGAACACGTAGAGTTGATTAAATATATAAAATATATGAAAGATGAGATGGGTAGTACTAATGAGCAGATTAAGGTAGCCTTGTCGCAGAAGAATAATTCATTCTCAAGTTCTTATACAATGTTAGAGCCATTGATGAATACACTTAGTGGTATAGTAGTGAATTCACAGCATTACACGAAAGATGAATTTATCGTTCATTTTGATATAAATGTAAAATTGTTATCGTGCTTATTAGAAGATAATATTTTGATGCCAATTACTGAAAACGATTACACGCAAAAAGAAGCATCTGTTATTAATTTGATAGAAAACTTCATAGAGGTTGGGATAGAGTACGAGATAGTAAAAGAGTATGTAAAACAGGCCACAATACTTGCCGGCCTTGAACATACTATGCAAAAGCAGTTATGTAATATAAGAAGTGAAGAAAATTTTTCAACACTTTGGAAAATTATGTTTGAAACACTGTTCAATACAAAAGAGTATATCTTTAATCGCTCTACATATAAAGTACTCCATAGAGCTTTAAAAGATGAAATCAAAGGAACTAAAATTGGATAACCCATTTGAATCAGGGCATATTAAAAATTACATGTTATTGTATGGCAGTGTGGTGGTAATTATGGTTTTATTTTTCATTGCTTCAACACTATTTAATGATGTTAAAGATTTAGAAAAGAAGGTTTTTAGTACGGAGATGAAAATCGAAGAAACTAAAGAGACTGAGATTGAATCACAAGAGGATGAAAAACCAAAATTTAAATTATTGGAAGTAAATCCACAGAATTATAGTAGAAATAAATCGAGTTCAGAAGTTAAAAAATCTCAATAATCTAACTAATGAAGGCATAGTTACTCTTTTGTAACTATGTAAAGTTGTTCGTGACCTAATCGCTTTAAAATATCCATAACACTTACGAAATCTTGGAACTTAGACTCTTTATCGCTTCTAAGAATCACTGTTTGAGTCTTTTGAATTTGGGATAATTTTTCTTCAAGAATAGATGCTGTAACTTCCTCTTTTTCAAAAAACATCTGACCCTTATCATTTACATAGACAGTAACTTCATTTTTGATTTCTTCTTTGTCTGCCGTTTTAGCTTCTGGAAGATTAACTGGTATAACGCCTTGTTTAATAAATGTTGCAGTAGTTAAAACCATCACTAAAAGAACGAGCATAATATCGATAAAGGGGATAACATTTATCTCATCAAAGCGTTTTCTTTGTTTTTTAAATTTTGGCATATGTAAACTACTTTTTCTTTTCTTGTTCTATATCAAAACGTGTAAGAATTCTTTCTACTTTTCTTAAAGTAATTGTGTATGTAACAATGGCTGGCATTGCAACAACAAGACCCATAGCCGTAGCTTTAAGAGCAAGAGCTAAGCCCATCATAATTTTCTTAGCATCAACTGCTCCAGCATCACCTAGCGTGTAAAAAGTGATCATAATTCCAAATACAGTTCCAAGTAGACCAACATAAGGAGCATTTGTTCCAATAGCACTAATTACTCCAATATTATTTGTTAAATCGAGCTCTAATGCATCACGGTGTTGATAATCATCTATGCGTACACTAGAATAAAACATCATTCTTTCAATAAATAACCAAAGAGTCACAACACTCATCAGAATTAAGACACCCATTACACCTATATCAAGAGCATTCTCTGCATATAACATTAAACTTTCTATTTCCATATAATCTATCCCTTTTATTGTTTAAATTTTAGTAGTACAGTTGTTCCATCATTTGGTTGTGATTTAAAACTGAGTCGTATGCCTTGTTTATCACAAAACCTTTTTACTAAAGAAAGACCTATCCCAAAACCTTGCATATTACTATCACTTTGATAGTAGTTGTCAAATATGTTAAGTAGCGCAACTTCATCCATCCCACAACCATAATCTCTGATACTTAAAGTATGATTGTGTAACTCTATATCTATTATATTACTATTTGGTGAGTATTTTACAGCATTATCTATTAGGTTGTCAATAACTTTAGAAAGTCCAATAGAATCATTTAGTATTTGTGTAAATTCTATGTTGGTATTAAATGTAACCTGCGGATAAAGAGGAGATAAAAATTCGATTCTTTTTGAAAGAAGCTCGCTTAGGTCAACATTTTCTTTTATATTGTCTGAAGTTTGTGTCTTAATCATATACTCTAACTCATGATACCTTTGTTCTAGCATAGTACATGCTGTATCTATCCTACCCAGTCTTTTAAGTGCTTTCTCATCGTCAAGATTTTTTTTAATCATTTGAGAATTAGTTCTAATAGTGCTGATTGGTAAATTAAGTTCATGCAATGTTTCTTTAGAAAGGTTTTGAAGATTTGTAACATACTCTTTGAGTGGATCAATTGCAAGATTTGATAGGATAATAGCCGCATAAGAGACAAAGCTTAATAAAATAGTCGCTACAAGGTATGTGTTTTGAAGCTCTAATACATTGAGTAAAAAGTGTAATATCCCTAAAAAAATAGCTACAGTAACAAAGTAATATATGAAAATATTAAATTGTAGGCTACGAAACAAGTTTATAGCCTATACCACGTATATTCTCTACTTGAAGGGCTGGAAGTAATTGTTTAATACGGTTAATATATACCCGTACAGCACCATCACTTCCAGATTCAGCACTACTCCAAAGCGCATCAATAATCAACTCTTTTGGAACAGGTGCATTTACATGAGTCATAAGAAGCAAAAGTAATTGATACTCTTTTTTTGATAATTCTAGTTCTTGCTTATCGTAGAAAATCCTATGGTGAACTTCATCGTGACAAAGCTTTGCCACACATTCATTCTGTTTAGGTTTATTTCTTCGTACAAGCGCATTTATTCTAAAAATGAGTTCATCATTATCAAAAGGTTTTGTGATGTAGTCATCGCCACCACTCATAAATCCATTTTTGAGCATCTCTCTATCTTTATGTGATGTCAAAAAAATGGCAGGGGTATTATCACTAGATTCTCTTAGTTCACCTAAAAGTGTAATACCGTTAATGAGCGGAACATTGATATCCAGAAGATACAAATCGAATTTATTCTCAAAGATAATATCAAGTGCTTCTTGACCATTTGGGGTATGCACTACATTAAAGTTTTCATCTTCTAGTAAATCTGTGAGAGACTCTGCAAAAAGCAAGTCATCTTCAAGTAAAAGTATTTTAATCGACACTCTCAATAGCCCATGCGATTGCTTCGCCTGCATACATTGGCACTACACCAGAATAATTTTCTGGTACTACAAATGTTCTTTTTTCTAATGTAATTTCTTTGAATTCTGGACAGATCCCATAAATGCTTTGTGCATTGTCACTCACAAATGCTTGCAAATTGTCAAGCTTGTCGTATTGTTCAAATATCTCACATAAAAGTTGTAAAGAAATCGGCGCTGTAAAAACTCCAGCGGCACAACCACATGATTCTTTTTTATGTTGAGGGTGGGGTGCTGAATCTGAACCAAACATAACTTTTGGATGCGCTGCAAGTGCTACATTTAAAAGAGCATCTAAATCTTCTGGACGTTTTGCAATAGGTTTACAAAATAGGTGTGGCATCATCATCCCGCCAATTACATCATCGAGTGTTAGAATAAGATGGTGAACCGTTATAGTTGCATAAAGGTTCTTATGCTTATCTAACATATCAACAGCTTCTTTAGTTGTGATATGCTCCATAATAATTTTGAGCTCAGGGAATGAAGTAGCTAGAAGCTCATAAATAGACATAAACTCAGCTTCTCTATCCATAACAAAACCATCAGTTTCGCCATGTACACAAAGTGGAATCTGCATATCACTCATAGCTTGGAGTGTAGGTCTCATCTCTTCTATGTCAAATGAACTCACACCACCTTCGGAGTTTGTAGTAATTCCTGCAGGGTAGAGCTTTATTGCTGTTATATCATCTACAACACTTTCTAAGAATGCTTTGTCATAGTTCTTGTAGAAGAGTGTCATATATGGTTCAAAAAAATCATTTGGTACAGAAGCCATAATACGTTGCTTATATGCAATAACATCTTCTTTTGTATTTACCGGAGGTACAAGGTTCGGCATAACTATTGCACCACTATACGAGTAGGCAGTAAGAGGAGCTACATTTTCAAGCATAACACCATCACGTAGGTGAAGATGCATGTCAAGTGGCATTAAAAGAGTATGAGTTTTCATTGAGTTCCTTGAAGTTTTATATTGTAGTATTATAACAAAATAAGGTTAAGGGTCCTTAAAATGTAATCAAGATAACTTTAGCTATCATGGTATTACTAAATCTAATAAAGGTACATTATGAAAAATTACAAATCACAATTTTTATATATACTTCTGGCTTTGTATGCAACACTTTTAAGTGCTCATTGCCCACCTTTTGATGCAAATGAATGTTCGGTTCATGGGATGGATGACACTTCGAAACCTAAAACAGTCTTGGAAAAAATCCAGGAAAAAGAAACTTTAAATGTAGTTATTTTAAATTCTCCAACTACGTATTATGCTGGAGCCGAAAAAGAATTAGGTTTTGACTATGAACTAATATCTGCCTTTGCAAAAAGCATACATGTTGATGTGAATTTGTCAGTTGTGTTTACTGTAAGTGAAGCTTTACAAAAAAGTAGAGAGGGACTAGGAGATATTACTGTTTCAGGACTTACTGTTACAGATAAACGAAAAGAAGAGTTTAAGTTCGGTCCGCAGTACCATACTGTCCAAGAACAGCTTATATGTAGTAGTGAAATGTATAAAACAAAAACCTTCCCACGAAATGAAGATGATATGCGTGGACTCAAAATAATTGTTGGAAAAGATACCAGTTATGAAAGCACATTAAATACGCTCAAAGATACTATAGATGGGTTTGAATTTACGACAACCACTGAGTATTCAACGGAACAGTTACTTGATTTAACTCATAAAGGAGAAATTGATTGTACTGTTGCTGACTCAAGTATATTTATGATAAATCAGCGTTATTACCCAAAATTGGTTCGTGCTTTAGTGCTTAGTGATAGTAAAAGTTTAGCTTGGATTATTAGAGATGATACAGATAAATCTCTTAATGATGCTTTATACAAGTGGTTAAATAGATACGAACGTTCGGGAAAAATGGCTGAACTTAGGGACTATTATTTTACATTTTTGAGTATATTTGATTACTATGATACATCGATTTTTTATAAGCGATTAGAAAATAGATTGCCGCAATATAAAAAGCATTTTGTAGGTGCAGGTGAAAAACACAATATCCCATGGATGGTTTTAGCAGCACAATCGTATCAAGAATCTCATTGGAACCCTAATGCAACAAGTCATACAGGTGTCCGTGGTATGATGATGCTAACAAATAACACTGCAAAACTTTTGGGTGTAAAAAATAGAATAGATGTGAAGCAAAGTATTTATGGTGGAGCAAAGTATTTACGAGTCATAGATAGAAAACTTCCTCCTGAGATAAAAGGAAAAAACCGTTGGGCTTTTACACTGGCTTCTTATAATGTAGGGTATGGTCATATATTAGATGCACAAGGTTTAGCCAGAAAACTTAACAAAAATCCATATTCGTGGATAGATATCAAAGAAGTTTTACCACTTTTGACACAGAAAAAGTATTTTAGAAAATTAAAATATGGATATGCTAGAGGAAATGAGCCAGTAAAATATGTTGATGCAATTCAAAACTATTATGACATTATCCAAAAACATGAAGCTAAAGCAGAGATAAAAAGAGAAAGAATAGCAAAAAGAGAAGCTGAGATAGCGATTGAAAAAGCAAGGTTAAGGGAATTAAATAAAGGTAAAGTTGGTCTAACACTGCTTCCGAAAAATAAAGTTTGGATTGGATATATTGATATGAAAACGAAGAAAAAATATCAAACTATTGCAACAGAAGACTTAGAAATAGATCCAAACAAAGATTGGTTACTACTCTTTGGTGGTGGAAATATTACACTCGAAGTGAATCATGAAATACAAAAATTTTCATCTAAAAACAATATGCGATTTAAGTATGAAGATGGAAAGCTGATAAAGATTGGTATAGAAGAGTTTAAAAACTTAAATAATGGAAATAAGTGGTAGTCTTAATCAGTAGCTTACTGTTACACTGAAATTTTTAGAAGAGGTCATATCCTAAATAATTCTATATCAAGTAGACGTTTAAAAATAATTCTTTTATTTTTATTTGCTCTTATAATTGTAATTATTTTCTTAGTCTTTAATTTTGAAAAAAAATATAAGGTACAACAACATCTTGATGAGCAAGCCCAGCTTTTCAATAATGTTTACACCTCTTCTTATGATTATTATCATACTATTGCGGATACTGTTTTTGATTCTGTAGTTAATAAACAAAACGTAATTGATATTTTTAAAAATGCCTCTTTATTAGAAGAAAGAGAAAAATCTAGGAAATATTTATATGAAGCTCTTCTACCTGATTATACGCTTTTAAAAAATAGGTATATTAAGCAGTTACATTTTCATTTACCAAATAACACATCTTTTTTAAGAATGCATGCTCCAATGATGTATGGGGATGATTTAAGTACAATTAGAAAAAGTGTTGTATATGTAAATAAATATAATAAACAAATACATGGCTTTGAAGAAGGAAAGTTATCTAATGGATTTAGATTTATTTATCCTATGTTTGATAAAGAAAAATATATCGGGAGTGTTGAAATATCTTTTAGTGCTCTTAGTATACTGACTAATATTATGAAAAATTATGATGTATTTACAAATATGCTCGTTAGAAAAAGTGTCGTAGATCGGATAATTTCGAAAAAGGAACAAACCTTTTATATCTTAAGCCCTCTCAAAGATTTTTACTTTGAAAAAAGGCTCATAAAAGAGCTTGGAGCAAAATTTAATAGAAATGAAAATGCTAAAGAGATGCAAAAAAAAATAAGTCCAAGATTAATGAATGGAGAACTATTCTCGGTATATAATAAATTTCAAGATAGAGTCATAACCTTCATCCCAATACATCATACTTTAACAGATGAATTGCAAGCATATATTATACTTAATTCACATAGTGATTACATTGATAATAAAATCACATCTTCAATCATTTTTATTGTGCTTAATATCGCATTATTTGGTATTATATTACTTTATATATATAGAGGGATTATTTCTAAAAGTAGACTTAAAACTAGCGAAGAAAAAACAAGAACAATTTTAAATAGTACTGCTTCGATGATTATTCTCTCAGATGGGAAAAAGATAATTGAAGTAAACGATACATTTTTTAGTTTTTTTACGCAACATGATACAGTAGACAGTTTTAATAAAGAAAATGAAAATTTTTGTTCAGTACTTAAGCCGATGGAAGGGGAGAACTTTATTGCATGTAGCATTAAGGATACAAATAGTTGGTTTAGTGATATAGTTGACAATGAAAAAGTAACTTTTAAAGCAGTAATAGAAAAAGATGATGAATTATATTATTTTATTTTGAATGTTAAATCAGCATATATTGAAGAAAATAAAATGTACATAATCGAGCTCACAGACATAAGTAATGAAATAATCCTAGCTGAAAAAGTAAAAACAAAAGATTTACAACTTTATGAAAAACATAAGATGGCTCAGATGGGAGAGATGATAAATAACATAGCGCATCAGTGGAGACAACCATTAGCAATAATAAATACAGTTATTGCAATTATGAAAGAAAAATCTTTACAAGATAAGCTAGATAAAAGTGAAATTGCTAAAAAATTAGAATCAATAGAAAGTAATACGACTTATATGTCTGATACTATTGAAGACTTTTTAAATTTTCATAAACCGATGAAATGTAAAGAAAATTTTAGTATTAATGAAACTATAAGAGCAACTTTAAATATTATATCTCCATCGCTAGAAGTAGAAAATATAGATGTACATACTGAGTGTGAATTAGAATTTATTACACTTGGCTATGAAAGAGAATTTTCTCAAGCATTATTAGCTATTGTATCTAATGCTAAAGATGCTTTATTGTCAAAAAATATAAAGAATCCATGGATTCTTATTAAACTTGCTAAAATTGATAATTTAATAGAGCTTATTATAGAAGATAATGCAGGTGGAATTGAAGAAAGTGTTAAGCTTAAAATATTTGAACCCTATTTTACTACTAAAAGTTTAGAAAAGGGTAGTGGTATCGGTTTGTATATAGCAAAAATGTTAATTGAAAATAGTATGAGTGGTTCTATTGATGTAGTAAATACAAAAAATGGTGCAAAATTTATTATCAGGTTTAAATATGAGTCATAAAGAGGTATCTATTTTAATTGCTGAAGATGATAAAGAGTTAAGAGAGTTATATGTTGAATATCTCGAGTTGTTTTTTAGTAAAGTCTATCAAGCTAAAGATGGTTTAGAAGCTTTCGATATTTATAAAAAGGAATCTCCAAATATTATTATTTCAGATATAGGCATGCCGAGACTAGATGGGCTTTCGTTAATACAGAGAATTAGAAAACAGGACAAAAAAACTTTAATCTTAATTTTATCAGCCTACACTGATAAAGAAGTACTTCTAGAAGCTGTAAAGTTACACCTTTTCGAGTATCTTGTCAAACCAATTAAAAGTCATGAATTAAAAGATACTATATTGAAAATGATTAAATCGATTGAATCTGATGACACTTGTATAAAAATGAGTGATGGATATAGATGGGTAAAGGAGAGTCAACAACTTTATAGCAAAAAAATACATATTGAATTAAAAGAAAGTGAAAAAAAACTTTTAGAAATACTACTAAAATCTTTAAACTCGAATGTTAGCTGTGAAAGTATATATCAATATGTTTACCATGACTTACCGGATAAAGAATATAGTTTGAATTCTGTTACATCTCTTGTAAAGAGGTTGAGAAAAAAACTTCCTCAAGGAACTATATCTACTAATTATGGGAGTGGATACAGACTCAATATTTACTAATTTCATTTTTGACAAACTTTGACAAACTCCTTCGTTATGATTTCGTAATTTAAAAAATAAAGGAGTAGTGATGAATAGAGTACAGAAAATACTTTTGTTTGTTGTGGGTTTTATAGTTACAGGTTCAAGTGTAGAGGCAACATCAATTTTTGCTAGACAGTACGATATGAAATGTAGTGGGTGTCATGTTGGTGGAGTGCCACCAATGATGAACAGCACAGGGATGCAGTTTTTACGTAATGGTTTGCGTTTCTCCAAATCTGATGTTACAACACTGAAAAAAGCGCTAGATGGGGAAGTGATTCCTGTAGGATTCTTTATAGGGGCTGGAGTTAAGGATGCGAGCTTGATTGCTCAAGTTAAAAATCCAAAAACAGGTAAGCCTATGACTATCAAACAAGATGGTAAGCCTGAAAACCTTATTAGTAATCTTTTTTTATCTGGTTCATTAACTGAAGAATTATCTGGATTTATGGGTGGAAAATTTGCTTATACTAAAGATAAAGTAACTGGTAATAGATCAGTTGAATTGCTTGGTTCAAAAGTATATCTACAATATAATATTAATGAAGCGCAACATGTTGTAAGAGCTGGTGTGATTTCACCATACACACAATTTGGAAATGTAAGTAAAGCTTCTGAAAATGCAGGTGTTGATGATGTTCCAAACTTCTTTAGTTCTCCAATATCAATGGCAAATAAAATATCTATATATGGTTTGGATTATACATATTTAACTGATGATGGAATCATGTTTTTAGTAGCCGGTGGTGTACTTGAGAATACTAATGATGAATCAAATATAGTTCTTGGTGTTAATTATGATAATGGAAAAAACTTTAAAATAGGTGCCATTTTAAATAGTATTAAAGATACAGTCTCAGCACAAGAAAGAAGTACATATTTACCATCAGAAGCAATTCTTGGAGAACGTACAACACTTATGGTGCCAGTAGAGTACTACTTTGGTCAAGGATATTTTAATACTGCTGTAGTCTACTCAACAGATGCTGCAGATAGATCTGGTAATACTACAAAAGATTACTATGGGTCAGAAAGTGCATTAACGATTCCATTGTTTGAAGCCGCAAAAGTTCGTTTGGTTTATACAACGGACAATAACAGTGGCAAGTCTTATGCCTTCAGTTATTCTCAATTATTCTTTGATAGTGTAATGTTGGGTGCGAATGTAGCCAAAGTGAAAACAGATAAAGCAGAGTTTGATTCGATGAGCGCATCAGTATACTATATATTTTAAATAATGCTTAGCCCTTCTATAGCCAGAAGTTATAAAGACTTCTGTGCCTGAAGGATTAAATCATTTATTGCTTTTTCGTAAGCTATAGCTTTTTCTTGTGAAGTTGATTCAAAGCGTGTTACTAGAACAGGAGTTGTATTACTTGCTCTCACTAACCCCCAGCCATTCTCAAAGTTGATTCGAACACCATCTACATCTATTATATTTTTGATAGTTGGAAATGATGCCGGAGGATTTTGAAGTAAAATTTTAACAGCATCTATAATTTTGAATTTTTCATCTTCAGTTGTTTTGACTTTTATCTCTTCAGTAGAGAAAACTTTTGGAAGTTTTGCTAACTCTGCATCTAAGTCAATGCCATCGTGTATAAGTTCTAGCATTCGAAGAGTTGCATAAATCGCATCATCATAACCGAAGTAACGATTTTTAAAAAATACATGACCTGAAACTTCACAGGCTAAATCTGCATTTGTTTCTTTCATTTTCACTTTGAGGTTAGAGTGACCTGTTTTATACATTATTGCTTTGCATCCACGACGTTCGAGTTCATCATACATTACTTGAGAACACTTTACTTCACCAATAACAGTTGGTTTATCCATTTTCATAGAATATAAAAGAGCCATCATATCGCCCTTAATATTATTCTTATGAGTCAAAACTGCAATTCTATCTGCATCACCATCGTAAGCAAAAGCAATGTCATTTCCATCAGATAAAAGTTTTTTAACATCAACAAGATTATGTTCATCAGAAGGATCTGGATGATGATTTGGGAATGTACCATCAGGATCAATATAAAGACCTGTAGTTTTAAGCTCAAGGGCTTTAAAAATGTCTTCAGTTACAACACCAGCAACACCATTCCCACAGTCATAGGCAATCTTTGTGTCCATAGATTTTAAGTGTTGGAATTCACTCACTAAAAAATCAACATAGCGAGTAACTGCATCTATCTCAGTTACTTCTCTTAACGTTGCTTTTGGAATCGTAGTCATAGCTTCACATTCATCTCCAAGAGCATAAATAGCATCACTGAAAAATGGAGCCTTGTCAACAGTAATTTTAAAACCATTGTATTCACTAGGGTTATGTGAACCTGTAATCATTACAGATGCATCTGGTGTAATTCCATCCCAGTCTTGATAGTTGGTGAAGTAGTTTACCGGAGTAGGGACAAGACCCATACCAAGAACTTTTTTCCCACCTGCGTTAAGACCTGCAACTAGGTACTCAAAAAGGATAGGTGAATGACTCCTTGCATCATAACCCACAGCAACATAGTCGCCTTTTATTTTAGAGGCTAAGACGAAACCAATACGTGTAACACTTTGTTCATTTAATTCTTTTTCGTAAATACCACGTATGTCGTACTCTCTGTAGATGCTCATTCTAATCTCCTTAAATCTTGTCAAATTTCGTTGGCAAGGGTCTTTTTGAGGTTTCTTATCTTATAGTTTAAGTCCATATATTGCGGGACTTTGTCAAATTTATTCAAATTCACGGGACTCTATCGGGACTCAAATAGGCTTGAAAAATTATATTTTTTATATTTAGGAAGTGAAATGATACAGTTAAAAACATTAAATAAAAGAATTGCTACAAAGTCAAAAGGTGTTTTCTATAAGCAGATAGTAGATGAGAATAATAAGGAGGTAGATAAGGTATTTTAGAAAGTAACTTTGCTGAATTCCTGTCTTAAATATTCAGGCCATTATAAGTCAAACTATAAATATTGATAAAGTAGGTAATGGTGAAATTTTTTGTTTCTAATATATATAAAGTTATACGTATTAGAGCAGCTAAACTAATGAGGATACTTTATAGCACCTATAATATTATAATCCCCACTCTCTGTGGGGATTTAGAAATATGTCCACGTTTTTATTACTTCAAAAAATAAGTAAAGGCCTACCAAACGGTACTTTTGCTTTTCTCGATAATGCCCAAAGAACTTCATAGGTTGGAGGATACTTTGGAAACCATCCATCCCCATCTGTAAAATATAGAAGCATTGTATTCATTGGCATGTTTGCATCTATATAATCAAATACAGGTCTATAATCAGTACCACCACCACCCTTAAGAGTAAAGTCCATTTTTTCTCCACCTTGGAATGTATAATGTGCCTGTACTTTTGCATCAGCTATGATGAGTTCTATTTTCACAGCGGGAAAGTTTTGCATAATATTTTTAAACTCTTCTATAAAAGCACCTAAAAGTTCAGCATTAATTGAACCAGAGGTATCTACTGCAACAGTTAAACTAAGCGTGTCACTGGTAAGAGAGGGCAGACAAAAACCACGATAAAGATGCTTTTTATTTGGTGGCATAAAAGCATAGTTATTTCTCATGTGACGATTAATAGCATTGTAAAGTTCAAAATGCCAGTCAATATCGTTTATTTTAACTTTTTTAGCGAGTCTTTCAAATCCTGAGGGCATAACACTTTTACGCATTGCCAATTCTTTTGAAACGGACGATGCATAATCCCACTCAGACTCTGTTGTAGGGTCGAGTTCATTGTCTATGTTATCAAGATTTGAAAATTCATCTGAATCTTCTGTTTTTCCGGAAGAATTCGGAACGAGATTTTCATTTGGTATTTCACTATTGTCATCATCAAACGCATTATCTAAATTGCCATAGAAATCCTCTTTTAGAAGCTCGTAAATCTCTTCTGCAAACATACCCTCGTACTCTTCGTTAAAGTTTGCACCTTGAGGAATACTAACACCATTTTTAAAAAGTAAGTTGTTGATAGCATAGTCGGTAGCGAGTTGCCATAAAGAACCATGACGATTGAGGCGACGTTGTTGGTGTGAGAGTATATGGTGCATAACGCAGTTAGTTAAAATAAACATGATTTCTTCGATGCTTCGCCTACTAATAAATTCAGGGTTATATAAAAACTTCACGCCATTGCTCGCGTAAGCACTAATTTTTTCACTACTTTCATGTTTGAGACGTGAGGCTAGCATACCAAAATATGGATGTTTTAACGTAAGCTTACTTTTAGCTTTTATAAGTAGTTTTTCACTCTGCATTAGTGTAGTAGATTATTGAATTTACGCATCCAAAGCGTCCAACTCTCAACATGGTCAAGTTCAATATGTCGCTCTCGAAGATCTTGAATAATCATAACGGCAAACTCCCCTGGAAGTTCGAGCGAATACTTAACAAGGTTGTTTAGTTTTTTAGTAGATGTATTTTCATTTACTCTCATTGTTAATGCAGCACATAAGATGTGTAATGCAGAAGCATCGCTGGGAACATCGCTACATGAACCATCAAAAATTGAGTCTAAGTCTGGTATATCTCCAGCAACAGAACGAAATCCTAAATAAGAAGCTGCAAGTTCTTCACCAATAGCTCCACTTACCATCGGCATGATTAAATCTTCATCTGGAGAAGAAGATATTATTTCATTCACATATGCCCAAGTACGAGGTGTTGCAAATGAACGGTTGTCATTTTTTGTGTCAAATGCAAAAAGTGCATCAGGACGATGAGTAATAAAAGCTATTATAGTAGAATCAATTTCTGCTCCTATCGCCCAATTTTTCCAATCATCAAGATTAGCTTCCATTTCTAAATGGACAAAACGGTTAGCAAGTGGAGCTGCCATACGAAATACAACTCCTCTATCACTTTCACGATTTCCAGCAGCAACTATAGACCAACCATCAGGTAGTGTATATTCTCCTATCTTTCTATCGAGAATGAGTTGATAAGCAGAAGCTTGAACCATTGGCGCAGCAGTATTAAGTTCGTCAAGAAATAAAATCCCTTTTTCTTGACTACCATCAGGTAAAAAAGATGCTGGAGCCCATAAAGCTGTGTTTTCCTTAGGATTAAAAAAAGGGATTCCTCTTAAATCTGTTGGATCAAGTAAAGATAAGCGTAGGTCTATACAAGCTATACCTTGTTCTTTAGCAATTTGCGCAACTATAGAAGATTTACCAATACCAGGAGGTCCCCATAAAAATACGGGTACTTTTTTTTCACATAAGTGAGCGAGTGATCGTTTAGCACTTTGAGGATTCATACATTACCTTTTTGTTATGTTTACATAAAGGAATGCAATTATTATGCGAAGAGTTGAAATATCATCTAAAGAAGACAAAATTTTTCTTAATTTACAGAATATAACAAATTATTTGTATAAAACCGACAATTTTGTCGTGATTTTGCATTTTAAGTATGTTTATTGCATATCTTCGTATTTTTCCTAAGAATAATATATGTATTAGTACTTGTAAATTAGGTGCGAGCCATTAAAGGATATAAAATGTATACAAATGACATAATAGAG
>NZ_JBLHOE010000013.1:0-53495 GCF_047622445.1 Sulfurimonas sp. | reverse complement strand
GTCCATACATCAGAGAAAAGATCCCCTATGTCTACCTCTTTCACTTCCTCAACTGCTTGAGGATTTTCTTTTACTGCTACAGCTTCTTTAATAATTTTCTTTGTTGGAATATTTATAATTTCAAGTGAAACAGAAATAAAATCATCTTTTTTGAGGGCATATGTATTCATTTTTGATGCAGAAAACATCATAATAAAAAAAAGAGAAACAACGAAAGTAAAAAGTGTTAGTGATATAAAACCACTAATAAGAAAATAAGGGTTTTCTCTAGCCATTTGTTGCTAATGAAACATCAGTAAAGCCTGCCTGTTTAACAGCAGCAAGAACTGACATAACAACACCATAATCCAAAGTTCTATCAGCAGAAATTAAAACAGTAGCTTTAAGATCTAAATCTTTTGCATATAAAGTAAAATTATCCATGAAAGCATTGAGTTGATAGTTTTCTTTGTTGACCTGAATACTTTTTGCTTTATCAATAGTAATATGAACAGGAGGAATTTCTGCTAATTGTTTAGAAATTGAGCCTTGTGGAAGTTTTATGTTTTCTTCATAAATAATATTTGGAGCAATTACCATAAGGATAGCAAGGAGTACTAACATTACATCCACAAGAGGGGTAATATTTAATTCAGGTTTATCATCCCAATCGTACATGACTAAACTCTTCGAGCTAAGAGAGCATCACTTTGCATTTGTAAGAAACTAACCAATTCAAATGATTGTCTTTTTAGTATTTGATGATACGTATATGCGAAAATTGCTACAAATATACCTGCTGCCGTTGCCACAAGTGCATCTGATACACCGGAGGATATAATAGTCATACTCCCTGAAGTCTGTCCTATATGGGTAAATGTATCAAGAATTGATACAACTGTGCCAAATAAACCAATAAAAGGAGTTGTCGAAGCAAATATAGAAAGAATAGAGAGACCTTTCGTAGCCTCTTTTGTAGCTGCCATCATCGCTAAACCTAAAATCTCTTTTGAAATACTTGAACTTGTTTTCATAAAGTTATTCAAAAAAGATTTTTCACTAACAGTATTAGCACCCATTAACAATCCTTCAAAAGAATCATTTTCATCACCCAGCCAAGCACTTAGAGAAAAGTAACGATAAAAGAACACCCAATTAAGAATTATAAAGTATATTGACAAAATTGCCAATACACCTATAGTAACTGGATGAGATTTTAAATAAAAATCTATTAAATCGTTAGCAGACAAACTATATTAACCTTTGAGCAGCTGATTCTATTTTAGCTGAAACTGCAGCGATTGCTGGATTTGAATCTGCAATTGAGTTTATAAGCTCTTTAGCATCATCAAGAGCAGCAGCAATAGCACTCTCATTTTCACCACGAATAGCTACAGCACCTTCAACTAATACAATCACTTTTTCTTCATCAACATTTACAACACCCCAGTTAATCAAAATTGATTCAACTGATTTATCTTCTTTTTCAATGTCAATAACACCAGCTTCTAATAAAGTAACTAATGAAGAGTGATTTGCTAGAACACCGAACTCTCCCTCTTCACCAGGAAGAGTTACACTAATAGCTTGATCATTAAAGATTTCGCCATTAGGAGTTAGGATTTCAAGTTTTAAAATATCCATAATAATCCTTTAATAAACACTAGGTTTATTTGTTTTTCTCGTGTTTAGCAAGAGCTTCATCCATTCCACCAACCATATAGAATGAGTTTTCAGACATGTGATCGTAATCACCATTAAGAATGCCCTTAAAGCCTGCAATTGTTTCTTCAAGTTTAACATATTTACCAGGAGAACCTGTAAATACTTCAGCAACAAAGAATGGTTGAGAAAGAAATTTCTCTATTTTACGAGCACGTTCAACAACATTTTTGTCATCTTCGCTAAGTTCGTCCATACCAAGAATTGCAATAATATCTTGAAGGTCTTTATATTTTTGAAGTGTTTGTTGAACACCACGAGCAACACCATAATGCTCATCACCTAAAATTTGTGGATCAAGTAATCTTGAAGTTGAATCCAATGGATCAACTGCAGGATAAATACCTTTTTCAGCAATTTTACGGTTAAGAACTGTAGTTGCATCTAAGTGAGCAAAAACAGAAGCAGGAGCTGGATCCGTTAAATCATCTGCAGGTACATATACTGCTTGAACAGAAGTAATTGAACCAGTATTGGTTGATGTAATTCTATCTTGTAATGCACCCATTTCACGAGCTAGAGTTGGTTGGTAACCAACAGCTGATGGGATACGACCAAGAAGAGCTGACATTTCAGAACCTGACTGAGCAAAACGGAAAATATTATCAATGAACATAAGTACATCAAGTCCTTTCTCATCTCTAAAATACTCTGCCATTGTAATACCAGTTAGAGCGATACGGTTACGTGCTCCTGGAGGCTCTGACATTTGACCGTAGCACAGTGCAACTTTGTCAAGTACATTAGAGTCTTTCATCTCGTGGTAAAGATCATTTCCTTCACGAGTTCTTTCGCCAACACCAGCAAATACAGATAAACCATCATGACCATGTGCAACATTGTGAATAAGCTCCATGATAATAACTGTTTTACCAACACCAGCACCACCAAATAGACCAACTTTACCACCCTTAGCGTAAGGAGCAAGTAAATCAACAACTTTGATACCTGTTTCAAACATCTCAGTAGTAGTTGATTGATCAACGAATGGCGGAGGTGCACGGTGAATAGACCATGTCTCAGCATCAGTGATAGCTTCACCGCCATCAATAGGCTCGCCAATTACATTAAAAATTCTACCAAGAACTTTTTCTCCAACTGGAACTTTTATAGGAGAACCAGTAGCTGTAGCATCCATACCACGAACTAAACCTTCACTCATATCCATTGCAATCGTTCTAACACGACCATCACCTAAGTGAGCTGCAACTTCCAGTACTAAACGATTAGTACTTCCTTCTAAACTTACTTGAACTTCAATTGCTTCGTTAATTGCTGGAAGATAACCATCAAAATCAACATCAACAACCGGGCCCATAACCTGGCTAATTTTACCAATCATATTTTTCTCCATTATTTCATCGACTCCACACCACTAATAATTTCTATTAGCTCTGTAGTAATAGCAGCTTGACGTGCTTTGTTAAACTTAACTTTCAAGCCTTTAACCATATCTTTAGCATTATTTGTAGCTGTATCCATAGCTTGCATTCTAGCACTATGTTCAGCTGCAACTGAGTCAAGAAGTGCATAATACATTGCGTATTCTACATACCTATCAACTAAAGAATTTAACATATGTTCTTCATCTTGAGCTTCAATCTCTAATACAGAACTCTGAACTTCATCACATATATACATATCAGGATCAACTGGAAGTACTTGCATACTATGTAACTCTTGAGTCATCATATTTTTAAATCCATTATAGACTAAATGAAGACCGTCAATTTTACCATCTTTATAATCTTCTATAGATGCACTTATAAACTCATCAGCTCTAGACTTATCAGGCTTTGAACTTAAATCTATTACAGAGTCAAAAAGTTCAACATCGTTATATTTAAAAAACTCAACACCTTTCTTACCGATTCCACGAAGACGTACTTTTACATTTTTTTCTTGGTACTCTTTTAAAAGTCTCTTAACCGTTTTAATAGTTTGAATATTAAAACCACCACAGAGACCTTTATCAGCAGTAACAAAAACAATGTCTACCATTTGTGGATTTTCAATCTTCGCAAAAGAACGATTGTCTATTCCACCAATTTTAGAGCATTTTATACGTCCAGCTATTTCGGCAATAACCTGATTCATTTTGTCAGCATAAAGACGAGAACGACGTGCTAGCTCTTCAGCACGACGAAGTTTTGCAGTAGATACAAGCTTCATCGCACGTGTTGTCTTTTCAGTGTTTGAAACACTTTTTATCTGTCTTTGAATATCTTTCAAGTTTGCCATAAAGTTTTCCTTACGCTGCTATAAAGCTAGCTTTGAATTCTTCAAGAGCTTTAATCAACAATGCTTTCGTATCATCATCAAGTTTAGAAGCAGATCTAATATTCTCAAAAATTTGAGGATATGATGCTTCTAAAAATGGGTACATTTCAGCTTCAAAACGAACAACATTAGATGCATCAAAATCATCTAAGAAACCTTCATTTCCAGCGAAAATGATTGCAACTTGTTTTTCAGCAGAAAGTGGAGAAAAAGGACCTTGTTTTAGAACCTCTACCATTCTTTGTCCACGCTCTAGTTGATTACGAGATGTAACATCAAGATCAGATGCGAATTGAGCAAATGCTTGAAGTTCACGATACTGAGCAAGGTCAAGACGTAAAGTACCAGCAACTTGCTTAGTAGCTTTAATCTGAGCTGCACCACCAACACGAGATACTGAAAGACCAACATTAATTGCTGGACGTACACCCGAGTTAAATAGTTCAGTTTCAAGGAAAATCTGACCATCTGTAATAGAGATAACATTTGTTGGAATATATGCCGCAACATCACCCTCTTGTGTTTCAATAATTGGAAGAGCAGTAAGTGAACCAGCTCCATCTTCATCACATAATTTCGCAGCACGCTCAAGTAAACGAGAGTGAATATAAAAAACATCACCAGGATATGCTTCACGACCCGGAGGACGACGAAGGATAAGTGACATTTCACGGTATGCAACTGCATGCTTAGATAAATCATCATATACGATTAGACCATGTCTAGCGTTATCACGGAAGTATTCTCCCATAGCAACACCAGTATATGGAGCTAAAAATTGTAGGGCAGCAGCTTCAGCAGCTGTTGAAGATACAACAATTGTATATTCCATCGCACCATGTTCTTCTAAACGACGAACAATTTGTGCAACAGTTGATTCTTTTTGACCTATTGCTACATAGATACACATAACACCATTACCCTTTTGGTTAATGATTGCGTCTAGTGCAACTGTAGTTTTACCAGTTTGTCTATCACCAATAATAAGTTCACGTTGACCACGACCAATTGGAACAAGAGCATCAATTGCTTTAATACCAGTTGCTAATGGCTCATGAACAGATTTTCTATTCATAATTCCAGGTGCTTTTTCTTCTACGAAGCGTGCTTCAGTAGTTTCAATTGGACCTTTACCATCGATAGGTTCACCAAGTGCATTTACAACACGACCTAAAAGAGCATCTCCAACAGGAACTTTGAGAAGTTTACCAAGTCTTTTAACAGACATACCTTCTCTAAGCTCAGTTCCAGCACCAAGGATAACGATACCTACTGCACTTTCTTCAAGGTTCATTACAAGACCTTGAGTTCCATCTTCGAACTCTACCATTTCACCAGCCATAACATTGCTAAGTCCGTAAACTTGAGCAACACCATCAGCGTAAGAAACGATTTTACCAGTTTCATTAATATCAACACTTAATTCAAAGTTATCGATACGTTCTTTAATTATTGAGCTAATTTCATCAGCTTGAATTTTTGCTACCACTATTGTTCTCCTCTCTTAAATTGCTTTTACTATATGTTCAATCATTAGACTGTCGATTCTTGATTTGGAAAAATTAATTTCTATTCCAAGATCTTCAACATCAACTTTGATTCCATCAAAATCATCTTTAACATATGTTAATGAGATTTTTGAATCAAATCTCTTGCCTAAACCATCACTTAATTCTTTCATCGTTTTTATAGTAATTTTCGTATCACTATAAACAACACCCGCATAAGTTTTTGTTGAACGTGCAATATCTTTATTTAATTCTTGCGCAATAGCAGGAATAATATTAATACGTTTATTTTCAACAAGTAGTTTAATTAAATTATTAACTTGACTAGAATCAGCTGATGAAACAGCTTCTAATAGGATTTCTGATTTATCATTTGAACTTACATTGGGGTTATCTATGATTTGTACAAATTTCTCATTTTTAAATGAATCTGCTAAAACAGAGAATACACTAGCCATATTTACAAGTGAAGCTTTATCAGCACTAGCATTCATAGCTTTTATGTATCTTTTTGCAATTAATTCTTCCATTATGCTACCTTCTTCAAGATAACATCAGCCATAGCTTTTTTATCAAAACTATCACTGCTTTGCTTTAGAACTTCATTTAATACATCTTCAACAACGTTGCGAACCATTTTTCTTTGTTCTAACTCTGTTAATGAAATGTTCTGTTTCCCTAGTGTTTCTAGGTCTGTTTCACACTGTACCATGATGTTATCATTAATTATTTTGTTTTCTTTTTTTGAAGAGACAACTAATTCTTCTGCAAATTTTTCTGCATCAGAAATTTTTGCTAATGCCTCTTTTTTAAGAGCGATAGTTTCATTCAACTTATCTTGAACTTTTTTTAATTCATCAGCAACACTTTGACTTCTTGCATTAAAATAAACTTTGACAGGTTCTGCAACTAAGTACCAAACAAGTCCAGCGAAAAGTAAAAAGTTAACTGTTCTTTGGATAATGTCTGTGCCCCCACCTTCTGCACTAGATGCTAATGCAATAGTTGACATTGCTAGTAAAGTTACTAAAATTCTACTCACATTACATCCTTATATTTGACTAAACTTAGCTTCAACAGCTTGTTTGAAAACTGGAACTTGTGATGTTAACTCAGTCGTTAACTCATCTCTTGACGCAGCAAGGGACTTCTCAAATTCTACATACTCACTAGCTAGTTCAGCACGTCTAGCCTCTAATTTACTTTCAGCTAATTCCTTAGCATCCGCAACAACTTTCTCTCTTAGGGCCGCTGCATCCAGTTTTGCATTATTGACTATTAGTTCAGCTTTTTCATGTAACGCTTGAATTTCATCATCATTAGAACCTATTTTGTTAAGGTCTTTTTTGATATCTTCATCACGTTTATTCATAAAACTAAACAATGGTCTATAAAGCCAACTGTTTAAAACGGCTATAAGCGAAAGAAATACAACAAATGTAGCCAAAAGTAGTATCGGATTTATATCTAACATAGCACCTCCTAAAAGTTGCGTGATTATACTATGTCAATATTGAAAGGATAGTTAAAGTGAAGAAAAATTCGTAAATTTATTTAAAAAATCATCAATTTGTGATTCATTGTCAAATTCAATTGTTAATTTGTTCCCTGAAGATTTTGCTTTTAAACCAAGAGAATCGAAATTTTTGTGAAGGTTTGAGAAATTATATGTAGCTTTATAGTGCTTTTCTTCAACTGGAGCTTCTAGCATTTTCTTAGCTTTAATCATTGCTTCGACATCACGCACACTTAATTTTTGACCAACGATTGAATTTACCATTACCTGCTGTTGTTTATCATCTAAACCAACTAAAACTTTTGCATGTCCAGCTGTGATCTTTTTTTCTAGCAAAGCTTGTTGCGTTTTAACAGACAACTGTAAAAGTCTCAAAGTATTAGTAATATTACTTCTACTTTTATGTATCATTGTAGCTAGTTGTTCTTGTGTAATGTTATGCAATTTAATTAATTCTTCATATGCTACCGCAAGTTCGACTGCATTTAATTCTTCTCTTTGAATATTTTCAATAAGAGCAAATTTTCTCATTCGCTCATCATCACTTTTTACTACAACACAGCGAATAGTTTTCAGCTTCGCAAGTTTTGATGCCCGAAGTCTTCTTTCTCCAGCTATTAATACATAACCATCAAAATCTTCATTTACAACTATTGGCTGCAAGAGACCATCTTCTTTAATAGAATCTGAAAGTTCCTGTAAGGCTGTTTCATCAAAAGTTTTTCGAGGCTGAAATGGATTGGGTTTAATATCTTTAACTGAAAGCTCTAAAACTTTATCCTGTTGTGTACCTTCATTCTCGTATGCATCGGCGGTCTCGCCGAAAAGTGCATCAAGCCCACGACCAAGCGCCATTGATTTCATTATTTCATGATCGCTTGTGCTAGGTTTTGATAGGCAATTGAACCGCTTGATTTTACATCATATAAAATTGCTGGTTTACCAAATGATGGAGATTCTGCTAATTTCACATTTCTTGGAACTACTATATACTCATCATCCATATCTTTAAAGAGCTTACCTTTAAAGTGTTGTTTTAAATCTGCAAATACTTGCTTTGAAAGATTATTTTGAGATGAAAACATAGTAGGGATAAAACCTTTAATTATTAAGTCAGGATTAATTGATTTTCTAACTAGCTTCACGGTGTTTAAAAGTTGTGCTAAACCCTCTAGTGCAAAAAACTCACACTGGATTGGAATCAGTACTGAGTTTGAAGCCGATAATGCATTAATTGTCATCGGTCCAAGTGCTGGTGGAGAGTCTATGATAATGTAGTCATAATCTTTTAAAACATTTGCAATAGCTTTTTTTAAAACTAATTCTCGACCTTTTGCGTTCTCTTTATCATAGTATTCCTTTTCAATTCCAACAAGACCTATATTTGATGGAGCAAGGTGTAGTGTAGGTAAATCTGATTTTAAAATAATATCTTTGAGTTTTTTTGTACCTATAAGAACATGATAGATATTAAACTCATAATCATTACGGTGAAATCCTAATGATGTTGTAGCATTTGCTTGAGGATCTGAGTCTATTAAAAGTACTTTTTTCTCTGCCACTGCAAGTGAAGCAGCTAAGTTTACAGCAGTAGTTGTTTTACCAACTCCACCCTTTTGATTTGCAATTACTATTACTTCACTCATCTTGTACTATATATCCTCTCGCCATTAATTATAATTGATCCATCACTCTGCAAGATAGCTTTATCTAATGATATTTTCAAGCTATTGTTATGCGTAAAAAAACTCTGATTTCTTTCAAATTCTACCTTATATTTACTAAAAACCTGCTTCCACGAAACTCTTTTTTCAATAAGTTTGAAATATTCTTTTAGGAGCATTTCTTTTGAGATATGGATATCTAAAGATCCAAACTCTTTTGGTGAATTAACTAGATTCATCCCAACTCCACATATAAGGTTCTCCCCTACAATATTTGTAATCATTCCACCTATTTTAATATTATCTATATAAAAATCATTAGGCCATTTTAACCATACTGATGAATTAAAATTATTTAATACTTTTTTTAAAAGGTAAGAAAAGTATATAGATGCCGATTCTAGTTTTAAGTCTTGGGTAAGTGAATCTATTGAAATAGCAAATGAAAGAAATAAATTTCCATCAATACCCGTCCATGAGTTATCTCTACTTCCTACTCCAGCAGTTTGCATATTTGCGACTACTGCATAAGGTGTAAGAACTTTTTTTGCACTTAGTAATTTTTTTAAATATTTTTGAGTTGAGTCTACACTCTCAAGATATAGTATCTTCACGTGCTAATCTTTTTCCATTTATATAAGAGATAATATCAACCTCTTTTTTTGAAGGTGCTTGGACATTAAATATTTCAATTGTCCCTTTTTTACATCCAACAATTATGCTATTATCTTCAATACTTAATATTTTTCCACTTTTATTTTCACTACATTTTTCAACTAGTTTTATTTTTTTTAGTTTCAATCCATTTTTTAAATAAATTCCAGGCCATGGTGTATATGCTCTATATTTATTATAGACATTGTATGCATCATCAAAGTTCACTTCACCATTCGCTTTTGTAATCTTTTTACAGTGCGTTGCTAAAGAGTCATCTTGTACTACGCCAGATAAAGTATCATAGTTTTGGAGTACATCAACAGTGAGTTCACATGCAACTAAAGTAAGTCTATCAAAAAGAGAACCTACTGCTTCATGTTTATCCACATCTATTTTCTTAATTTTTAAAATAGCACCCGTATCAAGACCAATATCCATTTTCATTGCAGTAACACCAGTTTGTTTATCATCATTCAAAAGTGTTTGCTGAATTGGACTCGCTCCACGATATTGTGGCAATATAGAAGCATGAAGATTTATACATGGAGCATGGTCTAAAATCTCCTGAGGAAGAATCTGCCCATATGCAGCTACCACTATATAATCACATTCGATTTTTTCTAATTCTTTTACTATATCTTCATCACGTAATCTAGAAGGTTGATACACATCTATGTTATTTTCGTTTGCCAATATTTTAACTGATGATGAAGTCATAACTTTTTTTCTACCTACAGGCTTATCTGGTTGGGTATAAACAGCTACAACTTCCATATCTTGAGTTGTAATAAGCGTTTTTAAAATGTTTTGCGCATAATCAGGTGTACCCATAAAAATGATTTTCAATTTTTTACCTTAAATAATGTTCCACCTTTGTGGATGCCATCAATCATATAACTTTTAACATCACTTAAATCAAATCCAGTTGATAAGAACATACTGATATTGTTGTCAAGCATATATTGTGCAGCTTTAAGTTTTGTTACTATACCACCTGTTGCAAAAACATTATTTGGTGTCACATTTTTTTCTAATTCTTCACTTGGAATATGCTCAACAATTTTAAGTACTTTTGCATCATCATGTTTATGAGGGTCTTTGTCATAATATGCATCAATATCTGAAAGAAGAATAAGTATATCTGCATTTGTATCTTTTGCTATATATGCTGAAAGTTGATCATTGTCTCCAACTTCAAGCTCTTCGGTAGAAGTTGCGTCATTTTCATTTATAATAGGAATAACACCATTAGATAAAAGTGTATCTATTGTATTTTGAATTCTTTTAACATCATCTTCTTTATTGAGATTAAGTGAGGTTACTAAGACTTGAGAACATAAAATATTGTGAGGAGCAAACCTCTTTCTATAGTGTCCCATAAGTATTGGTTGACCTATAGAAGCTAAAGCTTGTTTGTTTTGAATGATATTTCTATCGAGTTTTAGCTCCGTATATCCTGCTGACACGGCACCAGAAGAAACAAGAATAACTTCATTAGATTTTTTCAAATCTACTAAAAAGTCTATAAGAGCTTGTACCCTTTCTAAGGCTATGGAATCATCTTTCGTTAAAACGGCAGAGCCAACTTTAACAACAATTCTTTTCATAATTATATACGGTCCGATTGAACAAGATTAAATAATGAGTATTTTAATGCTTCTATATTTTTACTGCTTACTGAAGATATCGGAGCTACTAAATATGGTAAAGTTCTGTCATACCCTAAAGTTTCATCTGCAGAATCTTGAACAAAAAATGGCATTTTATTATCAAAATTAAACTCATTCGTTTTTGATTGCTCAATTCCAAGTAAATTAAAAAATCCAGCTACTAAGTCACTTATCTCATCAGGTGGAACTACATCTACACGTGTGAGTGCAATAGCGTATTTACTTTCACCCAACTTTTCCGAAAAAGATGCAATCTCATCTTTAAGGACTTCAATCTGTTCTTTTAAATCTCTATATGAAGCTAAATCAACCATATATAAAAGAGTCTTTGTTCTCTCAATATGTCTTAAAAACTGAATTCCAAGACCTTTACCTTCATGTGCTCCACCAATAATTCCTGGAATGTCAGCCATAACAAAAGATTCAAAATCTCCAATGTTTACTTGACCGAGCTTTGGAGTAAGTGTTGTAAATTCATAGTTAGCAATCTCAGGACGAGCATTAGAAACTGTTGAAATAAGTGTTGATTTTCCGACATTCGGAAATCCAACAAGTCCAACATCAGCAATAAGTTTTAAATCTAATTTGATTGAACGTGTTTCACCTTTTTCACCGGGTTGTGAATACGTTGGTCTTTGGTTTGTTGAAGACTTAAAGTGAGTATTTCCAAGTCCACCTTTGCCACCTACAATAAATTTTACTTCTTCACCATCTGTAAGCATGTCAAAAAGTACATCACCGGTATCTGTATCTAGAATCTGTGTTCCCGGTGGTACTACAATAATTTTCTTTGCTCCAGACTTTCCAGTACAATTTGAGCCTTCACCTGGCACTCCACCATCTGCTTTTATGTGCATTCTTCTTTGAAAATGTGAAAGTGTATGTGTGTTATTATCACATTTAAACCAGATGTCACCACCCTTACCACCATCGCCACCATTTGGACCACCGTTTAGTACAAACTTTTCTCTACGAAATGCAACACAACCTTGTCCACCCTTTCCTGATGAAACTGTTAATTCTACGCTATCTGTAAACAAGTGCTTTCCTTCTATTTTTAACTTTAGCTAGAAACTAGCTATGTAAGACTTTTGAGTGAACCTCAAAAGACGGTAATATACTGTGATATTTAGTCTATAGTATTACATAAACTATAAAAACTTAAAAATTCACTACTTGACAATATAAAAAGTAAATTATTAAATATTTAAAAGTTGATTAGGTTGAAACCTAAAAGTGAGGTATAAATTATCTGAGCAAAATAGCTCAGATATGTAGAATTAATTATGCAGCAGGTATTACTGATACTTGTTGACGTTTTTTGTCTTTTCTTTCAAAAGCAACTGTACCTTCAATAAGTGCGAATATTGTATGGTCTTTTCCCATTCCAACATTGTTACCAGGATGAACTTTAGTTCCTCTTTGACGAATGATTATGTTACCAGGAATAACAACTTCTCCACCAAATTTCTTTACACCAAGTCTTCTACCAGCCGAGTCACGATTATTCTGTGTACTACCCTGTCCTTTCTTATGTGCCATTATTTACTCCTTATGCAGCTATGCTCGTGATACGAACACGAGTGAAGTCTCTTCTGAAACCTCTTTTAACTTTACTGTCTTTACGACGACGTTTTTTGAAAATTACGACTTTTCTGTCACGACCTTCATTGATAACTTCAGCAGTTACTTTAGCGCCCTCTACAAATGGAGCTCCAAACTTAAGTTCACCAGCATTAACTGCTAAAACTTCTGTAATTTCGATGATAGCTTTAGGTTCAAGAGACATTTTGTCTAATAAAAGGACATCGCCTTCTTGAACTTTATACTGCTTACCACCGTTTTTGATAATTGCGTACATGTATTATTTCCTTATAATTCTACTAAAAAAGTTCGCAATTATATCCAACTTAGCTTTAAGCAAAGTTTAATTACTTAAGTAATGCTACTGCATCTATCTCAACAAGTGCATTTTTGGGTAAAGTTTTCACTGCAACCGTTGCCCGAGCTGGTTTATGAGAGCCAAATGCTTCTTCGTAAATTTCATTAATTGTTACAAAATCATCCATTGAATGTATAAAAATAGTTGTTTTAACTACATTATTCATAGAACTACCAGCTTCTTCTAAAACAGCTTGTAAATTTACTAAAACTTGCTTTGTCTGAAGTACTACATCATTTTCAAGCATTACACCTTGGGTTGTCAATGCGATTTGTCCTGAAGTATACACTATACCATTTGCTATTACAGCTTGTGAGTATGGTCCTATAGCTGATGGTGCTTTGTCTGTTTGTACGTATTTCATATTTAAATTCCTAGTTTGTTTTTCTTTTTAGCTTCCCCGGCAAACGAAGCAAAATCTTCAGGATTCCAATATCCTAGAACAGAATATATCACTTTACCTTTAGACGTCAAAAAGAAATGTTTTGGAACTCTTTTCACTTTGTACTTTACAGGTATAGTATCTGAATCTCTATTAAGAGCTAAAAGAACATATTCTTTTTTAAGCTCCTGCATTGTTTTTTCATCATTAAGAGTAATCTTTTCAAATTTTCTACACCATTTACATGCCTCTGATGTAACTAACATATATATATCTTTATCTTGGGCTTGTGCAATCTCTAAAGCTTTGTCATAATCATGTATAAAATCTGCTTTTGAGCCAAATAGTAATGCACTGAGTGCTAATATAGTAAGTATTAATTTCATTTTATTTCCATTCTTGTATTAAATTTTTAAATACTTTAAACAAAGATTCAACTTCTACTCGGGTAGTTCTTTCATTTAGTCCATGAATTGTATCGTTTTTCACACCAAACTCTATAACGTTAATTCCAAATTGGGCTACAAACCTTGCATCTGAAGTACCACCAGCAGTTGAATGCTTTGGCTTTATACCTGTGACAGTCTCAATAGCCTTATCAATGTTCTTCACGACTTTCGTATTTGTATCTGTTGCAAATGGATACGAACCTTGAGTAAGTTTTAAATCATAATCTAAACCATTTAAATGCTTATCAACAAAGATTCTAACTTCTTTTTGTGTAGTAATCGTGGTATTTCGTACATTGAACATCATTTTAAGTTCATTTGGAGTTACATTTGTTACTTGCATTCCTGAGCGGATATCTGTAACTACAAATTTACTCGGTGAAAAGAATTCGTCTCCTTCATCTATATTAACCCCTGCCATATTTCCTAAAACTTGGGATAGGTTATGTATAGGGTTTATAGCCTTTTCTGGATATGCTGCATGACCCTGTTTACCTTTTAATGTAAGGTAACCATTAATCGAACCACGGCGTCCTACTTTAATTGCATCTCCAAAGTCATCTTCACATGTTGGTTCGGCTACTACAACCGCATCTGGCAACATATTATTTTCTTTAAGATATTCTAGAACCTTTATAGTTCCATACGTAGCTTCACCTTCTTCGTCTGAAGTAAGTAGTAAAGATAAAGTTCCATTAAAAGATTTAGCTTCTTTTACAGCCTGAATAAAGGCTGCAAGGCCACTTTTCATATCTTGTGCACCACGACCAAATATAAATCCGTCTTTTTCAACTGCTTCGTAAGGATCAGTATCCCAACCTTTTCCTGCTGGAACCACATCTACGTGCCCAGCAAAACAAAGATGATCTCCATTACCAAATTCTTTATATATAAAAAGATTTTTTACCTCTTCTACATCGACACGAATAGCTGTAAAATCAGGTAAATATTCTTCAATGAAATCTAAAAGTCCTCCATCTTCAGGAGTTTCACTTTTCGTCTCAATTAATTTTTTAAATAGCTCGATTATTTCCACTAATTATGTCCTGGGTTATCATAAAATATATAAGGAGTTGAATAATTACTAATTTCAAAATAAAGCTTCTTTTCACCTATATCTGTTTTATAATTAAAGTTTGCATCTAAGTATCCATACCCATAGCGATAATTTCTTGGAGTATTACCATCTGTACTCATCGCTGTTGATAGCTTGTCTATTTTAATAAATCTCTGAACGAGTTTATCTCCCATATAAATATCTAAAACGCCATTTGTACCTGTCCAATTTTGGATACTACGACCTAATTTATTTTGCGTTTCCTGCGTACATGCACTAAAAAATAAAGTAATAATTAAAGCTAGAAATATTGTTTTCATTAAAATGTTCTCCAAAGAATAAAAAGGATTATACATTTTTTTTATAAATTGTGTGATATTCCCCAAGAAAAGAATGGAGTAGTTGACTTAATAATACTAAATATTTGCTTCATAGACCTAGCATCTAAAGTGCTGACAGCCTGTGTATTTTTTGTTTCAAATACGACAATACTCATTTGTGTTTCTTTTATAAAAGAAAATTTAACCTCAATCAATAATTCATCTTCTTGCTTGAATAGTTCTAAGTTAGATCCATCGGTAATAGATGTTGCACTATCTTGTTTCATTTTTTCTTTTGGGTTATCTTTGATAGAATCATCAACTCCTAATTCTGAATTATAAAACTTCAGCATATAATCATCTACAATGGGAAATAATTTCAACATAAAAGATCTACTCATCATTAAATCTACTCTATTGTTAAAGTCATCGTAATTAATGGATATTCGTATTCTATCTTCTAACTCGTCGTATTTTGGTGTAAAACTTAATGCTTTAATCTTCTTTTTCAATTAATAATCCAATAATTTTTTGTCATTATACTATTTAATTGGTATAATAATTAAAATAACTTGGAGATACTTTATTGATTAATGATACAGTAGTGCAAACAGAAAAATTAAAATTATTTTATCTCCAAAATTTTTCAAAAAAAGAAATTGAATCCCTATGTTTTGATATAGCACAAATAATTGTAGACAAATATTTTCTATCTAATGTTATTGATAATGCAACATATGAAAAAGATATTTTTAAAATAATTAAAAAAATACTCATTTTAAAATTAAATACCTCATTTGATATGATTATGGAGTTTAATGCTCTTTTATCTATTTACATTTTTAAAAAACATTTTAAACTTATATTTACCTATTTATCTGAGCTAATTATGGTAGAGATAGGGTATTCAAACTATGAAGTAATGAATTTTCTAAAATACTATTCACTCGATATTATTTTAGTAGATAAGAAAAAATATATCGTGCCTCAGATTAAAGAAGACAATGGTCCGAGATGGAATGTAACGTCTATGCAAGGTATTTTAAAAACATATGTAAAAACTCAAGAGCAACTCACAGACATATTAAGATACTTAAAAGATTTAGATACACAAGCTCATAGTTACTATATCAATAATATAAACCCTTTTGAGCATAATGTATTAGTAGAAAAAAGGTTTCAAAATCTTGAAGTACGAATAAATAGCAATACACAAAGAATAGATATAGTGCATGATTCATTATCTATTCTTCAAGATAAAGATGAAATTCTAAAAGCAAATAGAGAACTTAAACTATACCAAGAGCAAAGAGCACATCTACGAGAGCTAAAAGCGCAACTAACCAAAGATAAAGTTAAACAGTACAAAATACTTGCATATGAGGACACCCTCAAAAAAATAAAGACTATTCAAAGAGAGATAAGACCTAAAAAGAAAATAATCCAACAAAATAAAAAGTCGTATCTTTCAATAAAAAATGCCTTGATATGCGCGCTAATTTCTAAAAAACAAGCAGTTTAAGTATAGAGATAGTAAAATGCCAACAATATATTATATGAAGGTACGTAATGGATTTCTTATTTAATACAAATGTTCAATTTTTTATACTCGCATATTTAGTAGGAGGAATTCCTTTTGGTCTTTTACTTGCTAAAAAATTTGCTGGAGTTGACATTAAAGCAAGTGGTAGTGGTAGTATTGGTGCGACTAATGTTTTAAGAGTTGTAAAAGAAAGTGACCCAGATTTAGCAAAAAAACTTGGAGCTGCAACTTTAGCTCTTGATGCTCTTAAAGGTGTTTTTGTTTTAAGCATTGCATATTTTATAGGATTAAGTGAAGCAACATTATGGGCTATCGCTGTTCTTGCTGTTATAGGACACTGTTTTTCACCTTATCTGAACTTTGAAGGTGGAAAAGGAATTGCTACTGGTATGGGTGTAATGATGTTTATGCTTCCCTCTGAGACTGCTATTGCATTAGCTGTTTGGGCAATTGGAGCTAAAGTTATACGTATATCTTCGATTTCGTCTCTGACTGCTGTAGCTTCACTTCTTGTGGCTAGTTTTTATATTCATCCAGATATGCCCCATGCTCCAGTAGTTTTCATTGTGTTTATACTTAACTATAAACATATACCTAATATTATTCGTTTATTTAAAGGTGAAGAGAAAAGAGTTATATAAATGCAAATACATATTGAAGATTTAAGATTTCAATGTATTATTGGTATCTTGGATTTTGAGAGAATAAACCTTCAAGATGTAATTATTAACCTAACTATAGATTACGTGTATATTGAAAAATTTATCAACTATGCTGATGTATCAAGTCTTATAAAATCTCAGATGATAGAAAGAAAATTTCTACTGCTTGAAGATGCTTTAGGTGAGCTTGGTCAAAAACTAAAAAAAGAATTTCAAGATATCAACACTCTTCATTTAAAAATAACGAAACCTTCCATACTTCCCGACTGCAGGGTAAGTGTGAGTAATTTATTTAACTTCAATTCTTAATCCTAAATTAAACTTTTTTTAAAGAAAATTGAATAAAAGTTTAAAGTAAGCTAAAAGTATGCTACAATTCGCTCAAAATAAATAGAATAAATAGGAAGATATTAATGCGCATTCTAATCATTGAAGATGAAGTAACATTAAACAAAATGCTAGCAGAGGGACTTAAAGAATATGGTTACCAAAGCGATGTAGTTGAGACCCTTAAAGATGGAGAGTACTATCTAGATATCCGTAATTACGACATGGTACTTATGGATTGGATGCTTCCAGATGGAAACTCAGTTGATATCATTGGTGATATTAAAACAAACACTCCAAAAACTGTTGTAGTTGTACTTTCAGCGAGAGATGATAACGAAAGTGAAATCGAAGCTCTAAGAAGTGGTGCTGATGACTATATCAGAAAACCTTTTGACTTTGATGTACTTGTAGCTCGTATTGAAGCTCGTTTAAGATTTGGTGGAAGTAATATTATTGAAATCGAAGACCTTATCATCAATCCTGAAGAAGAAAAAATTACGTATAAAGAGCAAGAGATAGAACTTAAAGGTAAACCTTTTGAAGTTTTAACTCACTTAGCTAGACACCGTGATCAAATTGTTTCAAAAGAACAACTTCTTGACGCAATCTGGGAAGAACCAGAACTTGTAACTCCAAATGTAATTGAAGTTGCAATTAACCAAATTAGACAAAAAATGGACAAACCATTAGGAATTACAACTATTGAGACTGTTCGTCGTCGTGGTTATAGATTTTGTTTTCCAAAAGAAATTAACTAAATAACAGTCAATCTTTTGCAACCTCAAGGGGTTGTAAATCCAATAAGATAAAGGAAACTCTTGTTTTCAAAAAGAAGTATTAGAAAAGACTTTCTAATTCAACTACTCATTGCCTCCGTTTCACTCATCGTAATATTTTCTTCTGTACTTTATTTTTTTATTAAACAGTCAATTTATGAGGAAAAATATCAAGAACTTATACTATATGCTGAAAATATATCAAATAATTTAGAAGTAATAACAAATAACGAAGAATCTATTCTTGGCTTAGACATCCAAATTGTGCATTTAAGTAAAGCTGAGAGAGAGATGAGTATGTATGAAAAAACTTATGATTCTCACACCCTTATTACACTAGTATATCCATTTGATTTTAGTGAACATAGTTACTTGAAAATTACAAAAGAGATTTCAAAAACAAAACGAATTTTAGATAAAATATTAAACTACATTATTACTATAAATATCGTAGGATTTATATTTGTCATAATTTATGCTGTTGCACTTTCTAAAATGCTTATTTATCCAGTAAAAATACTTAATTCCAAATTATCAGACATGAATGAACATCTTATTCACCCTATTAAAGTTGAATCTCTTCCATCAGAGTTCGAGCCATTAGGAGAAACCATAAATCACCTTATAACTCGTATAGAAAATTTTGTTAAGTATCAAAAAGAATTGTTTATTGGTACGGCTCATGAGCTAAAAACTCCACTCGCAGTAATCAAACTAAAAAACCAAGTTACCCTCATTAAAAAGCGTTCTCCTGAGGAATACATAGATGCTTTAAACGTTACAAATAAAACTATTGACGAGATGAATATCATCGTGTCAAATATTTTAAATATTGGGCGACAGGAAGGCGCACAACTTGAAAAACCTGTAGTTGTAGATGTAATCGCTTTCTTAGAAGAAAAGGCAAATAACTTCAAACTTCTTGCTGAGAATGAGAGTAAACACCTTTATATGAAATTTGAGCCCAGTGGCTTTATGGCTAATTTACAACTTTCATTACTTAATCAAATTATTCAAAATTTTCTACAAAATGCATTAAAGTTTACAGGGAAAAAAGGAAGTGTAACTTTACAAAGTTCTCAAGATGATTTTGGCTTACTGATAGAAGTAATTGATGAAGGATGTGGCATAGATGAAAGCCAAGATCTTTTTGCACCCTTTAAAAGACAAGGTAATAAGTCTGGTGTTGGCTTAGGTTTGTTTCTAGCAAAAAGTGCAGCAGATGCTCTAGGAGCAAAAATAGAAATTAAAAACCGTCTTGATGGGGTTGAGGGAACAGTAGCTTCCTTACAATTAAATTCAAAATTATCGTGTACACTTCTAAGAAAATAAGAAATAATTCACAATAGATTATAATTTAAAAAATACTAAAGCTTTATTTAGATATAAATCGAACACATAAAAATTAATAACAAATATATAAGGTTTCTTAATGGCTTTACTGATAAATGATGAATGTATTGCATGCGATGCATGTAGAGAAGAATGTCCAACTGTTGCGATTGAAGAAGGCGACCCAATTTACTATATTGATCCAGATAGATGTACGGAATGTGTAAGTATTTATGATGAACCAGCTTGTATATCTGTATGCCCTGTTGATTGTATTGTCCCAGATAAAGACAATGTTGAATCTATAGCAGAATTACAGTTTAAGCTCAAACATTTAGATATCGAAGAATAAAAGAAATATAAGGAATGGCAAAAAAAGTTGCAGTCATAGATATAGGTTCTAATTCAATTAGAATGGCTATCTATGCAAAAACATCTCGCTTTGCTTTTCACTTACTTTATGAAACTAAAAGTCGAGTTCGGCTTTCAGAAAATGCATATCAAAATAATGGCAATCTCCAAGCTATTCCTATGCAAAGAACATTTGATGCACTTAGAGAATTTCTTGAGATAATCGCTTCTTTTAATGTAAGAAAAACTCTATGCGTAGCTACATCTGCTCTTCGTGATGCGCCCAATAAACAAGAATTCCTTACATTAATCAAAAAACAACTCAAGCTAAATATCAAAGTAATCAATGGAGAGAAAGAAGCATACTTAGGCTCTATGGCCTGTGCTAACCTCCTTCCTAAACAAGAAAATGCTATAAGTATAGATATTGGCGGTGGCTCTACTGAGTTTTCTTATATTGATTCTGATTCTATTACAAAATCTTTTTCTTTAGAACTTGGAACTGTAAGAATTAAAGAGCTATTTTTTGATTCAAACAAACTCGATGAAGCTATAGAATATATCGATAATAAGCTTCTTTATATAAGTGATCTTAGCCCAACTACTCTTATCGGTATTGGTGGTACATTTAGATCTATTTCAAGTGCAATTATGCACTCCATAGAATATCCTTTAAATAAAATTCATGGCTTTGAATGCTTAGCGCAAGATTTCATAGATTATATTGAAAAAATACTTTATGCAGATGAAAAGGCATTACATAATTTAGGGATTAAAAAGAATAGGTTTGATGTTATAAAACCAGGTGTATTAATACTCCAGAGGGTCTTTAAGAAGCTCTCTATCCAAAACACCATTACAAGTGGTGTTGGTGTGCGAGAAGGTGTCTATCTAAGCGATTTACTACGTAACTCTAAGGATAAGTTCCCACATAACTATAATACTTCTGTACGTTACTTGATTGATGCTAATATTCCTAATACAAGTTATGCGAATCAACTAAGTCTTGTAAGTAAAAAACTATTTGATTTAACTTTCAATCATATCGGAGTTAATCAAAAATTCAGGTATGACTTATCTATTGCGTCAAAACTTTATCCATCAGGAAGAAGTATACATTTCTTCTCTCAAAATAGACATACGTATTATCTCATTAAAAGTGCTTTAGAATATGGGTTTACACATTCTCAAATTATGCTAATTGCAACACTTACAAGATATGCAAAAAATAAACTACCATCACAGAAACATGTTGCAAAGTATCATAACTTGCTTCCAGACTCTAAGACTATTAATTATCTTTCTTATCTTATATCACTAAGTATTGCACTCCTAAGTCATAAGCCTAGAAATATTGATTTTGATTTAAGTTTTTCAGATGGGAAAATTAAAGTTGAATCCACAAAACCTCTTTACTTAAGTAGAGAGGCTCTAAAAAAGGTTTCAGAGATAAAAGATTTAGAAATTATTTTCTAAAATCTTTGTCCCATTGTAAATTCAAATACAGCAGTTCTATCACCTTCTTGCTCATTTAATGGTTGTGCAAACATAAGTTGAATTGGTCCGACTGGGGAAAACCATTCTAGTCCCACTCCATAACCACCACGAGAATATTCAGTTATTTTATCATCTCCGATAAAACCCCAATCAAGAAATGTTACAATTCTCATTTTCGCTTTTGGGATTAAAGGAAAACTAATTTCAGCCGTATTAGAAAAAGTTTGTTTTCCACCTATATTTTTCTCAACTCCGCCATCTATAATAGTTGAAGAAATAGAGTATGATTCGTACCCCCTAACACTACCTATACCACCCATATAAAATTTTTCAGCTAATGGTAAGTAACCATTCCCTAATAAATTGTAGTATCTTGCTTTATATCTTGCGATTGCATCAAAACCAAGTAAAGGTTCCAAACCATAGTATTTCCCGAAATTTGTTCTACTTTTAATAAAGTCTACATCACCACCAAGCCCAGCTTTTTCAAAACTTTGGGAAAGTGAAAAACCCTCACGAGGTAAATAAAAATCATCCGTAGAATCATATTTAACACTTGCAGTTATCGAACTTTTTGAATAACTTTCTAAGTATTGAGAATTTAAATACGTTGAATTGTCATCAATAATTTCATAAGCATTCTCTGAATACGTATACGACAAGTATCCACTAATATTTCTTGAAAACTTATGCCCTGTTCCAAGCGTAACACCCTTAGAATTCACTATATAATCATAATAATCTTGCATAGTTGAATGGATAGAAAAATTACCTGAAAAATCACTATCGTTAAGTCTTGAATTACTTACGTTAAATGACGCACTCTCAGTTGTCTCAGACCTCTCAATAGTCACACCCATACCAATACCTGAACCCCAAATATTTTTGTCACTTACACCTAGAGTAAGCATAATACCACCATAACTACCATAGCCACCACCAACTTGAATATTTCCTGTCGGCGCTTCTTTTACTTTTACTACTAAATCCATAGTATTATTGTCAATTCTTTTTTCTTCTATAGTTGTATCATCAAAAAAACCAAGTCTACCGAGAGAGTTTTTTGAATCTTTTAAATCTGTTAAAGAATACATATCTCCAGCACCAAGATAAAGCTCACGTCTAATAATTCTATCTAATGTTCTTGAGTTTCCTGAAATAATAACATTACGAATTCTTACCTTCTCTCCAGGGATAACTTTAAATACAACATCTACAGTTTTTTCTTTTTTGTTTTTTTTCAAATCTGGAATTACCTGAACAAAAGCATAACTATGATCTGCTATGAGCGTTTTAATAAGCTCTGCATTTTCACGAAAAGTTTTAATATTAAAAACTTCATTATTCTCTAAAGTAATAATTTCTTCAATTTTTGCATCATCTATAACATGTGTAGCTTGGTTTATAGATACACTGTTAATCGTGTACACTTCACCCTCTTCTACTTGATAACTCATATCTGCTGTATAGCTGTCAAAATTAACTCTCACAAAAGGAACCCCAACTTTAGAGTCTAAATAACCATTTTGCATATAGTAATCACGTACACGAAGATTGTCATATTGTAAATCTCCAAGTTTCATTTCACCGTCATTTCTTCCAAATAACCAGCCCATAAATTCATGTTCTTTATTTGCAATCACATCATTAAAATCATCACTATCCAGATTTTCTACTCCATCATACTGGAGTTTTTCGATAACTATAGTTTCACCTTCATTTACAATAAACGTAATTTTCAGACTTCCATTATCTAGAATCTCTTTTTCGATTTCAATAACACTATCAATTTTCCCGTCTTGAGAAATTGCTTGTACAATTCGCTTTTTAGCAGCTTCTATCTTTTTTTCATTATAAAGGGAACCTTTCTTAATCTGTATAACAGTATTTAGAATTTCTTCCTCTTCAGTTTCTTTCCAACCTTCTAAAACGATTTTTGATATCACTGGTTTTTCAACAAAATTAAAAGTTACTTCACCATTATTAAAATCTACCCAAGCATCAGTGAAATAACCTTGCTTAAAATATTTTTGAAGTGCAGCATCTGCAACTTTGGAATCAATATCCTCTCCAACTTCAAAAGGAAGCATTCTCAGAGCAACACTGTTTGAAATATGTACCATTCCTTTATATTTAATAGACGTAACTGTCATGGCATTCGCACTAATTGTGAGTATTGTTAAGAGAAAAAATAGAGATAACTTCATTTAGATCCAATTGTTAATAAAATAAGAGAAATTTTACCCATTTTGAGGTTAACTTAAGTATAATTTCTTAACTTATTTTAAAGATTATTTATGAACATAGCTATTATTGGTTTAGGACTTATGGGTGGATCACTTGCCCTTAGTCTAAAAAAACTCCCTTTCGTAAACTCCATTGTTGGAAGTGATCACAATAAAGAACATCAAAAAGTAGCAATAGAACTTTCCCTGGTAGACAAAATAGTTTCACTTGAAGAAATTAAAACCTGTGATGTCATCTTTCTTGCTATCCCTGTGAATGGTGTTATTGCTATACTTAAAACATTTAACAATATACCTAAAGAGACTACTATAATTGATTTAGGTAGTACAAAAGAGCTTATTATATCTTCAGTTCCTTCCAGTATACGAAAAAACTTTGTTGCTTCTCACCCAATGACTGGAACAGAAAATTTTGGTCCTTCTGCTGCTGTGGAGAATTTATATAAAGATAAAGTTGTAGTTTTATGTAATTTAGAAGATAGCGGTGAAGTGCAACAACAAACATCAAAGAAAATATTTAAAGCACTTCAAATGAAAAAATACTTCATGAGGGCAAGTGAGCACGATAGGCATGCTGCATTTATTTCACATATGCCTCATGCAATTTCCTACTCCATTGCAAACACAGTCATGAAACAAGAAAATAAACACAACATTTTAGCTTTAGCTGCTGGTGGTTTTCGCTCTATGAGCCGTTTAGCAAAGAGTTCACCACATATGTGGGAAGATATTTTCAAACAAAACAAAGAAAATCTCCTAGAGGCTATTGAGCTTTTTGAAGATGAACTCACTACTTTAAAAAATGATATTATAAATGAAAACTGGGATAATGTGAGCGATACTATGAACCAAGGTAAAACACTTCATGATATTCTCGACTAACTTTAACTCTTCTTGGGTAAAGGCTATACTATTTTTATAGCTTCTACCGCTACTTTAATATTTTCATACGTATTGAGGTAATCATACTTTTCATCTTCTTTTTTTGCCATCTTTTCTAACTCATCAGACATGGCCTGCAAATTTTCTAAACGAAAATTTGCAGATGAACCTTTAATACTATGTGCGATAAAATGTATCTGCTGATAATCAGTTTTCTCTATGGCTATTCTAAGTTCCGGAATAATTTTTTTCATTTTTATAATGTAAAGACTTACTAACATTACTATTTCTTCGTTTGTGAGAAGTAATTCTTCTCTTGCTTTATTCATATCTAAGCCAATCACTCTTTGGTAATTTTCTATATCATCAAGAAGTACATCTTCAATTTCTGAGTACATTTTCAGATATGTCGAAAACACTCTCTCTAACTCTTTTATCACAATAGGTTTTCCTAAGAATGCATCAAATCCATTTAAAAGACCTCTTTCTTTTGCACCTTTAATCACGTTTGCTGTCAATGCAGATATTGGGGTATGTCGTAGTCCATTTTTATTTTCAAATTTTATAATCTTTCCAACTGCCTCATTTCCATCCATTATTGGCATTTGTTCATCCATAAGAATTAAATCATAGCTATGTTCTTTATACATAGCTATAGCTTCCAAACCATTTTGGGCAAGATCATATGTTAATCCATATTTAGTCAAAATAATTTTCATATATTCTTGATTTGCTTCATTATCTTCTGCAATTAATATATGCCCTACAAACTGTTTTGTCAATTTCTTCTTAAAAGAAACATCGCAACTTTCATTAAATAATTTATTAATTTTATCGTGAATTTTAGAACAATACAAAGGAAAACACATGGATTCTATATGCGAATGTTTATCATAAGTATCATAATCTTTACTCATCAATGCAATATATTTTTTATTTGATTTTAAAATCAATTGTCTTGTATCAAAATTTGTATTTTCATGTACAAAAACATAGGCATCATACTCATTAGTTATTTCATCTACTATAGTTGTATTCATACCAAAAACATCTGTGTATTTTAAAAGCGACTCATATTGGTACGGCATCTCTTTATCTTTTGTATATAAAGCAATTTTAAATGCCTGCAACTCACTTAAATCATCAAAGATTTTACATTGGTTTGTATAAATATCAATAGGAATTTCCATAGAAAAAACACTACCCTTACCTAATACAGATTCTGCATATACTTTTCCATACATAAGTTCTGCAAGTTGTTGACAGATAGAAAGGCCCAATCCAGTTCCAGCATGACTTCTAGTTTCAGTAAATTGAGCTTGAGAAAAAGCTGTAAAAATATTTGGCATATCCTTAGGGTTTATCCCTATACCATTATCTTCCACTTTTATTTTAAGTACTCTCGCGTGACAACTTGCTTCAACAGATATAACACCATCTGAACGTGTAAACTTAATAGCATTACTTAAAAAATTCGATAAAATTTGTTTAATTCGTAATGCATCACCAAATAGTTCCTTAGGAATCTCTGGATCGATAAATGAAGTAATTGTAATATTTTTACTTGTAGCACTTGCAACAAAGAGCTCCATTGTGTACGTCATTTCTTCATGTATAGAAAATATTTTAGGCTCAACAGTAAATTCGCCACTACGTAGTTTTGAAAAATCAAGAATATCGTTGATAATACTAAGAAGATTTTCGCCACTCTTTTGGATTATATCTAAGTAAGTCGCTTGTTTATTTGTAATATCTTCACTAAGCATTAAATTTACAAAACCCAAAATAGCGTTAAGTGGAGTTCGAATCTCATGGGACATATTTGAGAGAAAGTAATCTTTTGCATGTCCAGCAGTTATTGCTTCTTGTCTTGCATCGACAAGTTTTTGAAAAATACTATTGGTATAAAAGGTTAAAACGCCACGAAAATTCGTGTCAAACATAAATGAAATTTCATCTGCCATCTCTTTTGAATCAATCTCTTCATCATAAGTGAAGTCAATCATTGTTCTTCTAAAATGAGAACATATTTCAAATACTTCATCAGCACTCGTTTCTCTGTCTTTTAAATAGATAAGGAGCATATGCATTACAGGGCAATCCCCAATTTTCCTAGTACCCAATATAACACCCATAAAGTAATCAAATACACCACTTCCGTATTCACTTATAAAATGTTCTGCATCTATCTTATGAAGCTTTAAAATCTCTTTTGGAGAAGGATGTGACACCCAAGTAGCAAGAATATAGTCTTTGGAGTCTTTAAAAATATCTTGATATCGTACAAGATTTGGAACTGTGTTTATCATGGCTCATCACTTTTAGTTTATTAGAAAGTATGATACTACCATAATGAGAGTAAGCTTTACTAGGGAGATTACAACAGTCCCTATAATATTACCAATTTGGCAACTTGTACACGCACTGTATAAACGCCCTTCATATTGAGCATAAAAGAAGTAAATAATATTTAAAGCCAATGCTATATACGAAGCATATAGTTGATACTGCCATAGCGTAGATAATATTTGAGCATCATCAATTAAAATAATAGCCCCTATTAAAATAAGCATTCCTATCAAAAGAAAATTTATAAACTTTATAATATAGTCTTTTTTAAAAGTAATTGGACATACTTCTGAAATTGCCACATCGCTTCCAAACTCCAACTTTGCTTCAAAAACTTTTTTTTCTTCTTGAGAGAGTTTGTTTATAAAGCTTGAACCAAAGGTATAGTCTATTTTTCTTTGTAATAAAATACTTTGTTGTCCTTCTGCTTTTAAAGAAAGTTGTTGAAGTTTTCTATCTTCATAAACAACCGATATCTTTTCGTGTCTTGTAACCTTAGCACTTAGACCTGGAAAATATTCTGTTTTTTCTGTTGTTGTTACACTGCCATTTGTGTTTATCACTCTAGGGTTAATGAGTTCTAAAAAAGTACCATCATCTTGTTTGAGAACAACAACATTGTACATACTTCCAATTTGAAAAGCAGTAAGCGCATCTAAGTCATTCTCATTTATAGTATCTTTGAGGTTATCTATCAATGAAGAGATTTCATCTGTAAACACTCGTACATCAGTTGAGTATTCTACACTTGGGGGAGTTGGATAAGTAATTATCTCTTTAATCATTTATAAACCTTAATTTGAAGATAGAACGGAAGAGGCTCCTCCATAAGGAGGAGATAATAGATTTAGTGGCTTTTACCAACTACAATTAACATTTTAATATTAATTACTAAAAATCTAATGAATTGAAAAATAACACAAGTTCTTAATTTCTTTTGAAATGAACCTGGAGTCATTGTTCCATAATTTTGTGTGTATGCTTTAATATGTCTTTCTTCTTTTAATGCCATTGTATTTCCTTTAATTTATTTAATATTTCAGATAAACCCTAATCCCTATTCAGGAATTAAAGTCCAACCTGGCTTAAGTTTCGCTTTGTAGATAAACATGTGGTGAAGTATATGTTTAATCCAGTGTCCCGCAAGACCAATTTCACCAAATGTATATTCAGTATCACGACCCGTTCCTGGGTACTTGTCAAAATCAGGAATAACAGGATAAACAGTCATTGCTGCGGCAGTACCGTTAAACACTCCCTTACCAGTTGAAGCAACACACGCTGCACCCATATCTGCCATAGAGATTCTATGTAATGGAGCGTCTACACCCTTAGTAATCATGTCACAAACACTATGAGCAACAGCTTTACCGATAATACCTGCTGGCATACCAGTTCTTGGTGGTGCTGGAGTAATTACAGTACCATTTGGAGACTTCATTGGTTTTGAGATTGGATGTGGTGGTGCAAAAGCAATACCAGGTGCAAAAATATTTTTATATGCGGCACTTTGGTATGTTGCAGGCCAATCAGATGCTTTCCAATCTTCATATTTAGCTACACCATACTTAGCATCAACTTTCATAAATTTATTTGGAGCAAACATAGTGTCAGAGATATCTGATCCATCTTTAGCAATAGCTTTTAAATCTACACCAGTAAATGGAGGTATAAGCATTGCAAAATCAAACTCTTCTTCACCCATTGATCCATCGAGTAGTTCATAATGAATTTTTCCACTTTCAACCTTATTTACATGTGCACCAATAATCCAAGGAACACCACGCTCAGTAAATAATGACTCAGCAAAAACTTTAGAACTAACAGTGAATCCCATAGATTTCATATGAAGTCCACCCATACCGAAGTCACCTAAAAAAGACTCATTAGAAATCCATTTAACATCTGCCATATCACGAACGCCAGCTTTGTTTAATTCATGCTCAATGTTAAAAATATACTCAAATGCAGCACCTTGACATGTACATGTACCATGTCCAGTACCAATAAGGATTCTCTGACGTGTTCCAGCTCTCATTTTCTCAATTGCTTCAGCAAACTTTTCAGCTGCATGAACCGCATGTCCTGCTGTACAAACAGAAACTGTATGCTCGCCTAGTTCACTTCCTATACCAAGACCTTCTGTCGCACCAAAGTTTAGTTTAGGCCCCGTTGCATTTACTAAGTAGTCATATTCAACTGTAGTAACTTCACCAGCAGAATCTGCAGCAGTTGATTCAACTGTTACAAATCCTTTTTCTACTGTTACACTTCCCTCAGGATGAATCTCAGTAGCTTTTGCTTGGATAAATGTAATCCCAGCTTTTTTATATACAGGAGCTAAGTCAAAAGTAACTTCTTCCTTTTTCATTTGACCAACACCAACCCAAATATTTGATGGAATCCAATTCCACTGTGAATTTGGAGTTACAACAATAACTTCATGTTCTGAGCCTAACCATTTTGCAGCGAATGTTGCAGTCGTATGACCAGAAACACCACCACCTAAAATAACTAATTTTGCCATGTATCAATTCCTTTATTACTGAAAATTAAAATCTACATTAAGTATATCTATAAATTATAATTTTAAGATTTTATTTATAATTTCATAAACATTTTTAGAAAGAGAGTGTGTAGAAAGTACACGTTCCAACTCGCATTTAATTATTTTTTGGTTTATTTTATTTATTTTTGCATAAATTTTAAATGCTCCGGCTAGACCAGAAGCCATTTGTGGATTTATCTTATCTATCTCAATAATCTTGTGTGCGAGGAACTTATAACCCTTACCATCTTTGGCATGAAAATGTTTATAATTTCTTGCAAAAACTCCTATAAGTGAACGTACTAAATTTGGAACTTTCTCATCATAGACTTCATCATTTTGTAAAGCCATCACTCTATCTAATGTTCCTTCTCTATCTGAAGCAGCTAGAATGGAAAAATATTTATTCATAACTAAAGTATCATTTTTATATTTTCTGTAAAAATCATTTAAGGCAGAAGTAGCTGACTCATTTCCTGTGCTTTCTAGTATATCTAATGCTACTATTCTATCTGTCATAGTTAATGAGTGATCATACTGTGCACTAGCAAGTTCAGTAATCTTTCCTTGGAGAGATGAACTTAAAATTCTCAAACAACGATTTTTAATAGAGCGAGAGCCCATACTTTCACTACTGATATCTATAGAACTAGGCTTATGATGTTCTATATATATACTTAAGAGTTTATTTTCATACACGGCTGCAAGATGTTTAGATAATTCTTCTTTAGCTTTGTAAATTGCATCAAAGTCTATAGATTCTTGTCTTTGCATCAATGTAGATACAGATGGAAGTTCTAATATAAGTGCTTTATAAGATAAATCCACATCTAAATCAAGTAAGTATCCATAAGAAGAAACAAACTCTTGATCTATATTTTCACCTTTCATCATTGCTTCAATAGTCTGAGTTGCAAACACTTGTGCTGATTCATAACGTACAAAACTATTTTTATCATGCTTCATTAAAAATGCAAAATCAGTACTCTCCTGTTCTAGAATAATGGGAGCAGAAAAATCACGATTTAAAGACACGATAGGTTTGAATGCTAAGTTCTCAAAACTAAAACTCTCTTCATCTTTTGAAATTATCAAAGTTTCTTCTAAAATTTCATTCCCCTCATTATCAATAAGTGCCATCTTTAGTGGATAATAGTATGGCTCTTGTATTTCATTATCTATAGAGTTTGGAATATTTTGAGTTAACGTAAGTGTATATACTCCATCACTAAAATTTTCCTTTACTTGAAGTACTGGTGTTGCATTTTGATGGTACCATCTCTCAAACTGTGTTAAATCTACTCCACTCGCCTTACTCATAGCCCATAAAAAATCATTTGTTGTAACTGCTTGACCATCAAAACTCTCAAAATATAAATCCGTCGCTTTTCTATAGTCTTCAACACCAAGAAGTGTATGAATCATGCGAATAACCTCTGCACCCTTTTCATATACAGTTGCAGTATAAAAATTATTCATCGAAATATAAGATTTTGGCTGAATTGGGTGTGAAGTTGGTGATGCATCTTCTACAAACTGTCTCTCTCGTAATGCTTTTACATCTTCTATTCGTTGTACTTCACGTGAATTTAAGTCAGCAGAAAAAGATTGATCACGAAATACAGTAAGTCCTTCTTTGAGAGTCAATTGAAACCAATCTCTACATGTTATACGGTTTCCAGTCCAGTTATGAAAGTACTCATGCGCTATTACAGATTGAATCCCCATAAAATTTGCATCTGTCGCTGTATCCTCATTTGCAAGAACATAATGGGAATTGAAAATATTTAAGCCCTTGTTTTCCATTGCTCCCATATTAAAACTATCAACTGCTACTATATTGTAAATCTCTAAATCGTATTCACGACCATATTTTTCTTCATCCCAAGTCATTGACTCTTTGAGTGACTTCATAGCATGAGAACACTTAGACTCATTTCCCTTATCACAATAAATATTTAACTCAATACCTTCACCACTTGCAGTTGTAAATGCATCATTCACGCAACCTAAGTCTCCGGCCACAAGTGCAAAAAGATAAGATGGTTTTGGATGTGGGTCATACCAAGTTACTTCATGTTTTGAGTTCATGAATTCACTGCATTGTTTTTTATTTCCATTTGAGAGAAGGATTGGATATTTTTCTTGCTCTGCTATTATCGTAGTGGTAAAAACAGACATAACATCTGGTCTATCTAAATAGGGAGTGATTCTTCGAAATCCTTCAGGTTCATTCTGAGTACAGAAGATAGAACCTGATTTATACAAACCTTCAAGTTCTGTATTTTTATCTGGATATATAGTATTTATAATTTTAATAGTGAATTTTGATGGTACATTTAAAATTGTAAGTTTTTCGTTCTTATAGATATAACGAGTTTCTTTTAGTTTTAAATCATTAATCCATAACTCTACAAGTTCTAAGTCAATACTATTTAATTCAAGATCACTTGTATCTTTGTTTAACTTATGCATCTGCATCACATTTGTAACAGTTGTATACTCTTCATAAAGCTCAAAAGTCAAATCTACTTCTTTAATTTCATACTCTGGTTTCTTATAATCTTTTAAAAATACTTCTTTTACATCTTCCATTACTATCTCTTTTATTATTTAGGTTGTTTTTAATTATGATGGTATTATATCACTATATATGTTATTGATTAAGTTCATTTTCACTATACTTCTTGCCTATAAAATAACAAGGACTACAATGTTAAAAAAACTACTAATATTATTATTACTTATCTCTTACTCTAGTTATTTATTTGCCAATACACATTATGTAAACGCACAAACACTTAAAGTACGTGTAGCCCCAACCAGTAGCTCATATCACAGTTATAGTATCTATAAAGGTCACAAACTAAAAGTCTATGAGATAAAAAATGGCTGGGCAAGAATCTCAAACTATAAAACAATTACAAAAAATGACGAGTCCATCAAGTCTGCTAAATGGGTATACGGAGATTATTTAACTGCAATTAAAACTGAAGAAAGAAACATTAATATTAGCCCAAGTCCTTACTATGTGCATACAAGAGCTCTCAAGGTTAGACTTGGCCCTTCAAGATCTCATCATCATTCACATACTGTGCATAGAGGTGATAATCTCAATGTATTTGAATATAAAAACAATTGGGCAAGAGTTTCACCTTATAAAACAAGAACTAAAAATGGAAATTCTCTACAAGTAGCACAATGGGTATACAGAGACTATTTAATGTCAGCTCAACCAAGGGACATCAAGAAGAAAAAAATAGTAGTTCCCAAGATAGTACAAGAATCGAAAATCGAAAAAGTACCTGAAGTAAAAATTGAGAGAGTAGAGATTCAAGAAGAAAAATATGATAAATATGCCCTACTTTTAAAAACGGTTGCAAAGTCTGAAAACTATGAAAAATTCAAACCCTTATTTATTTCTACGTCAAAAAGACTTTATGATGCTGGTACATGTAAGTTAAAAGATTTTAAACGAAGTAGAGGCTGGATGGAATTTGTTGATGATGCAATCTACTTTATGTACTGCGGTAGTATCAAAAGATCAAATAAAATTTATCTTAATGTCATAACTGGTAAAGCAACTAAGTAGTAGTTCAAAACTTCCATCATTTAACTGTTCTGATATAGATAAATCTGCTTGATTGTAGCCTAGATATATAGTATCATTACCATTACCACCATTAATAGTATCCAATCCAGCACTTCCTAAGTAGATACTGTCATTACCATCATTTGTCTCAATTATATTATCAACATAATTATCTGTTACTATATCATTTCCTGTACCAATGTTTAGCTTTTCAATTATAGTATTACTAATCCAACTATCAAATGTATCATTAATATTATTAGGATTATTAGGATTATTAATATGTCATAGAATAGTCTAAAATATTAGAGAGTAGCTTTAAAAAAAGCTAATAACTTCCTTCCCCTATAGCAAGAACAAAATTGTCATCCACCGCTATAGCTTCAAACTCATGTTTACCACAAAATGTTTCATTTAACTCTTGAGCCCAAGCACGAGCAACTCTATGCGCATTTTCTTTGTCGTCAAATGTTTTAATCTGAGGCATTCCCTTACGTTTAGCGCATCCACACATTTTTTCCACTATTACATGATATTCCATTTTTATATCCTTTTTTGGTTGTTATTATTACACTACTGCATTAAATATTCTTAAAGAGTATAAAAGCCAATAAACAGGTACTTTTAGAGATGATTTATATTTCACAAGCTTCACTAAAGCCACCCACTTCAACAGAAATGACAAAATTGTCATCTACTTCGACAACATCAAAGCCATGTTTACCACAAAATGAGTTACTTAAGGTTTCAGCCCACTCACTTGCCTGTTCCATAGCCTCTTCTTTTGTGCCAAAACTACGAATTTGTTCTGTTTGATGCTTTAAGGCACAAAGACACAGTTTTTCAATTACTATATGATATTGCATTATGATAACTTTGAATTTTCAGAGATAAGATAGATTTGATCTTTAAATTTATTCAGATGCTTTATGACCAAATCGCGATGTTGATCACTTAATATGTAATGCTGCTCCATAAAATCATACATCTTATCTATATCTGTGTATATTTCTTTCATTAGGTTTGCTTTTATTTGTTCTTGTATACTCATAAATATCCTTTTATAAGAACTTATGCATATAGTGTACTAGAAAATTTCAGGGAGTGTGTATCCTGAGAGAAAGGATACACAAAATGTATTATAGGAGGGTGCACCCTTGGCAAAAGGATGCATGCTTATAAGGAGTAAACTATTTATATCTAGCGGATTAAGTCAAAAAAGTAGTCAGTTGAAGCGATACCTTTAGTATCTTCATCAAGTTGATCTAGAACTTTATTTGTAATCCAAGTTAATAAGTTAATAGCACCATCATATCCGCTAATTGAATAACGGTGTAAATGATGACGGTCAAATATTGGGAAACCAATATAAATTAACGGTGTATCAGTATCACGCATAAGCTCTTTACCATAAGAGTTACCAATCATAAAATCAACTGGTTCTGTAAATAGTAACGAACGCATATGCCATAAATCTTTACCGGCCCATACATGACATTCCCCAGCTCTTGGTGAAGTATCAAGTAATGCTCTCATTTCATCTGCCCAACCACGTGGTGCATTATGACAAAGTACATGAGTTGGAATAGAACCCATCTCTAAAAGGAATGAAACCATACCAATTAAGAAGTCCGGATCCCCCCAGATAGCAAATTTCTTAGCATGCATATATGGATAAGAGTCCTGCATAGCGTCTACAAGACGACCACGTTCAGTTTTAAGTTTTTGAGGAACTTCGTTACCTGTTAATTCAGCTAACTTCATAACGAATTCATCCGTCCCTTTAAGACCAATTGGGTTAGAAGTACCACCAGTATGTTTCCAACGCTTAGTAACCATTTTCATAGTTTTAACAGTTGAGTATTTTTGTAAAGATATAGTTGCTTTAGAATTCTGACAATCTTTAGCATCAGCTATAGTTGTACCACCTTGAAACATTGAGTACTCGCCAGCTGGCATATCCCATTGGTCAGAATGGTCACCCAACATTGTATATTCTGCACCCATAGCTTCTACTATAGATTTAACTGAACGTATTGAACCTATGTACGTTTCAAAACCCGGGATGATGTTTATTTTTTCATTTTTATTCTCTTCAACATCTTTTGTAAGTTGCATCATTATACCGTTCATCATGTTATCGTAACCAGTGATATGACTACCAGTAAAAGATGGAGTATGCGCATAAGTTATAGGGAAATCCTCTGCCATAAACTCACCTGCATCCTCTTCTTTTGCAGCAATAGAGAAAGCATAAAGGTCATCACCGATAACTTCTGCCATACAAGTAGTAGAAACAGCAATCATCTCAGGCTTATAAACAGCCGCACAGTTTTTAAGACCATCTTTCATGTTTACAAGACCACCGAATACCGCAGCATCTTCAGTCATAGAATCAGACACACAAGGAGTTGGTTCTTTAAAGTGACGAGTAAAATATGAACGAAAATATGCTACACAACCATGAGAACCGTGTACATAAGGCATAGTGTTTTCAAAACCAAGTGCAACCATTACAGCACCAAGTGGTTGACAAGCTTTCGCTGGATTAACAACTATAGCTTCACGAGCAAGATTCTTTTCACGGTAATCCCATGATTTTGTCCACTCAGAGATCTCTTCAACTTTAGCAGGGTTAACTGCACCCATACTACCTTCAAACTCTTTTTTATCAGCAAGTACTTTCTGGTACTCTGGCTTTTTAAAAAGGTCTTTACCGTTTACAATGTTATCTATATCTTGCATTATGCTTCTCCTTCTTTATCCCATGGTGCTGTTGTATGAGCCCAAACTGGAGAATTTATAGCTAAATCCATGTCTGCAGCAAATATTGCAAAACCATCATATCCGTGGTAAGGACCACTATAATCCCAAGAGTGCATCTGTCTATATGGAAGACCCATTTTTTGGAATACATATTTTTCTTTAATACCTGATGCTACTAAGTCTGGTTGCAATTTTTTAACAAATGCTTCAAGCTCATATTCGTTAACATCATCATAGATTACAGTTGAACGAAAGATTTCATCTTTAGTTCTTTTGTAGTCATCATCATGAGCGAACTCATAACCAGTACCAATAACTTCCATACCTAGATCTTCATAAGCACCAATAACGTGACGAGGACGTAAACCACCAACAAATAACATTACTGTTTTACCCTCTAAAAGTGGACGATATTTATTTGTAATAGCATCAACCATTGGTTGGTACTTTGCAATAACCTCTTCACATTTAGCTTGAATGCTCTCATCAAAGAATGCAGCAATTTTACGTAAAGATTTAAGAGTTTGACTTGGACCAAAAAAGTTATATTCTACCCAAGGGATACCAAATTCTTTCTCCATGTGACGAGAAATATAGTTCATTGAACGGTAACAGTGAAGTAAATTTAATTTTACTTTTGTTGTTTGTGCCATCTCTTTAAGAGTAGCATCACCTGACCACTGAGCAACAACACGTAAACCCATTTCTTCAAGAAGAATACGGCTTGACCATGCATCACCACCGATGTTATAATCACCAATAATTGCAACATCATATTCAGTTACTGCAACTGGTTCACCAAGCATCGCTGGATTACCATCAAATACATAATCACGAATAGTATCATTTGCAATGTGGTGACCAAGTGATTGAGAAACACCACGGAATCCTTCACAGTTGACAGGTACAATTGTTTGACCTGTTTTTTTCGTATACATTTTGGCAACTGCATTGATATCATCACCGATAAGACCAATTGGACACTCTGATTGAACAGTAATACCATTATTTAATGGAAAAAGATCATCAATTTCATGTAAACATTTATCAAGTTTCTTATCTCCACCAAAAACAATATCTTTTTCTTGGAAATCTGAAGTAAAGTTCATTGTTACAAATGTATCAACACCTGTTGTACCAATATAGTAGTTACGACGACCAGCACGTGAATACTGACCACAACCTACTGGACCATGAGAGATATGAACCATATCTTTTACTGGACCCCATACAACACCTTTTGAACCTGCATAAGCACATCCACGTTGACTCATAACACCCGGAACAGTTTTCTTATTCGAACGAACATTACCACATGTTTTTTGACTTTCGTCTTCTGGACCACCAACGCCTAAGTGTTTTGCGCGGTTTTTTGCAGCTTTTTCTGGATAGGCTTTTAATACCTCTTCAATTGCCGCTTTTTGTCTTACTTCTAATGATTCTGGACCCATTATAGTCTCCTTATATTTATATATTCATTTATTAGTACCGCTCTAAATTTCACATGGAACAGAGATAAGTACTACTTGAAGAAGGGGAGAGCAAGCCTAAAGGCTACGCCCCTCTGGCTTTTAAATTAAAACTGCTTATGCTGCTGTAATTTTAAAGTGAGCCATTGAATCGAATTTTTTACAAAGAGCCATAGTTTCGTCATCAGAATCTAGACGCTTAGAAAGCTCTGCGATTTGGTAACGATTTGTATAAATCATATAATCAGTCTCAGCTGTTGTCACATAGTGTGCAAGCGCTTTGAACATGAAAGTATCCTTATTCGTATAAGAAAGCTCTTCAGTTTGACCGTGGTATTCTGTAGACATTTTAAATTCATTGATATTACTCGTATCAACGTTTACTTCGTCTAATTTTGCAACTACTACTTCGTCTGGAATTCTGTTACCCATTTCTGCTGGGAATTTAAAACCTAATATAAACATGTAATTCTCCTACTTTATCTATTATTTTCTTTTCATTATGAGAAAGTGTTGTTTCCCAAAAAGGGAAACGACTATTGTTCGTAAAAGCGAAATTTTTCTTATTAAGCTTCTGCCGCTTGACCAATATTATCTTCATCAGCTTCTAAATCTAGACCGAATTTCATAATAAGGTCTTCAAGGTCATCCATCTCTAAAGGAGTTGGAATGATTTTGTAATCGTTAGAAATGATTTTACGAGCAAGTTCTTTATACTCAAGAGCTTGATCACATTTTGGACTATACTCAACAACCGTCATACGACGAATTTCAGCGCGTTGAACGATGTTATTACGTGGTACGAAGTGAATCATATGTGTTCCAAGATCTTCAGCTAATGCAATTGAAAGATCATATTCAAAATCAGTCATACGAGCATTACAAATAAGACCCGCAAGACGAACTCCACCAGTATTAGCATATTTTAAAATACCTTTAGAGATATTGTTAGCAGCATACATTGCCATCATCTCACCAGACATTACAATATAAATTTCTTGTGCTTTACCTTCACGAATAGGCATAGCAAATCCACCACAAACAACATCACCAAGAACATCATAAGAAACGAAATCTAAACCATCTGCTTCGTAAGCACCTTCTTCTTCAAGAAAGTTAATAGCAGTTATTACACCACGACCAGCACAACCAACACCTGGCTCAGGACCACCAGACTCAGTACAGTTAATCCAACCACCTGAAGTGTCTGCAGAAAATATTCCTGCCCCTGGTTTTAGTGCATCTTCTAATTCTAAATCCTCAACTGTACCCATTTCTGCAGCAAGTTGCAAAATAGTATTTTGAGCTTTTTCGTGTAAAATTAAACGAGTTGAATCCGCTTTAGGATCACAACCAACAATCATAATATTTTTATCAAAGTAATGAGCCATTGATGCCAATGTATTTTGAGATGTAGTAGATTTACCAATCCCGCCTTTTCCGTAGAACGCTATCTGACGTAATGCAGCCATAATTTCTCCTTAAATTAAACACCCTCCTAAGAACCTTTAGTTCAGAAGATTGTCTTCGTACTTCGCTGTAGTTAATGCAATGTATGTTCTAGACTTTTAGCATCTATGTATGTGACAAAAGATACATAAAGACTACAAAAGAGATAATTAAGCACAAATTTGTAGGAATAATTTATGCAGAGGTCTAATTGAATTTTAGCTCTACTAAAATTAGGATTTTTTGTTATTATAAGTATATTTTTTATGAATTGTAATCTTATGTAATGTATATACTTTTTTGTAGATTATTGTAGGGGTTTATTACTAAAGCAATGAGTGCCTTAGTTCGGGTGTTAAACGATATAGTGATAAATACTTAAATGGGTTTTCATAAAACCTCGTCTATTATAAAACTGCAATGCATTTGAATTATCTATATCAGCTGCCAGTTGTATACGTTTATACTCATGTTCTTGCGCTATATTTCTCATTTTATTAATAAGACGACTACCAACACCCATTTTTCTATACTCATCTTTTACAACTAAATCCTCTATCTGACCAATAAAATTACCCTCTGCGCTAGAGATAAGACCTTGCATAGTTATCATACCAATAACTTCATTTTCATATTTTGCCACAAGTAAATCCGAACTAGGATGTTCAAACAACTTAGTTATCCCCGATAATTGCTTCTTGAAATCAATTTTAAAATCTGTCTCAATACTAAAAAGTATACTGAGCAAATGTGCCATAGCTTCTAAATTGTCTTCTTTTGCCAATTCAATCGTAATACCTGTTTTCATATTTAAATCACATATTTCGGGATCTAAAATTGAAATAATTTTTTTTGCATACTCATTTAATGGATTATTTTTAATATAAAGTATATTGAGATACGATAGATTAGCCAAAGTATCTGGTAGATTAATTATATTATTTCCATCTAAATCCAATTTGTTTAATTTTATATATCGATCAATCTCATCAGGGATTTTACTTATTTCATTAGATGAATAACATAAATTTTCAAGTGCTTTAGAGCTTGGAAGAACTAGTTCACTTAGTTCACAACTATCACATGATAATTCTAGTAAATATGGAGCAAAATCATCACTTATATTTAAAACTTCTAAATTATTTTCATCTAATGTCAATATCTCAAGTGATTCTAAACCATGTAGGGATAGATTATTTAATTTGTTAGCAGTAAAATTGATATTTTCTACATCTAATTGAAAAAATGTTTCATCAATATTCTTTAAAGCATTGTCAGAAATATCCATCTCTTCAAGTGAAGTCAAACTAGCACTAGTACTTGGTAATTCACTTATTAGGTTACCACTCAAATTTAGTCGCTGTACTTTTCCTAAGACTGAAAAAAGACTACTTACATCTTTTAAAAAATTATTAGATATATTAAGTGTTCTTATCTCATTTTCAATTTCAAATACATTATTTATTTCTTTAAGTGAATTTGAACTTAGATCTAATACACGCAAACTTGTATACTTTCTTAAAGTTGAAATATCTTTAAGTTTGTTTCCACTTAGATTGAATGAACGTAAAGGTAAATTTACCAACGTAGACGGTAGCTCTTCAAAAGAGTTTCGTCTTAGATCTAAATTACTTAAGTTTTTGAGATTTTTCATAGATTCTGGTAAAGTAGAAAGTTGATTATTTGCTAAATTAAGCACTAAAAGTTTTTCTAAAATTCCAATACTCTCATGAATACTTTTTAATTTATGCCCACTTAAATCAAGGCGAACAATTTCATCTGGTGAAACAACATCATTATTGATTGCGCCATATTGATCAAGCCAAGTTTTTAATCTATCCCATTCATAGTTATACATCTTAAACTCCTTCACTTAATCTTTTAAGTCTTTCTAATCTTTGCTCAATGACATAAGCAATCTCATCATAGTCAAACTTACCAAAGACATTCATATCATATACTTTTAGTAAAGCCCCACGACAGCAACTTTTATTACATCCAGTTACTAGTTTTTTTGCTTTTTTAAAAGGTATAGAAGAATTTTGAAAAATATCAATAACTTCTGCAACACTTTTTTCACCACATTCGCAAATTTCCATATCAAGAATTTCTTGTTTATCTTTCATCTTGCTATCCTTTGATGTATTAAAAAATGGTAAATTTGTAACTACTTTTTAATATATCAAATATACAGCCCAGGTAATGCTGTATATTTTATAAGTTATTATCTACTTTAAATTTATTTACTCTTTCAACAGCAACAATTAACTTTTCAGCAAGCTCTGGCATTTTCATATGGTCTATCCAAACTGTATCTTCAACAATATCATGTATTTCTGAAGCAATTTCAACTGCTAAACGCTTATACTTTGCAAATTCTCTTTTTTTTTCTTTTAACTCTTCTGACATTTTTTCTCCTTAAATTTTGTGAACTTCTATTAGTCTTGCTTCATTCTTCCTCAGTGCAATAAGTGAATTGTTAATCATAACTTGAACAGTACTTTTAAATAGTCCAAATTGCGTTACACTAAGATTATTATCTCGAATAAATCCAAGTGCATTCAAACGTTCTTTAAGTTCACTATTTACATTTAGGATGTCTATGCATCCCTTTTCCCCAATTTTCATCTCTAATAAGCACATATTTATTTCTCCTATAAAGAAAAAGCATATATATTTTCAAAATGAACAGTATTAGTATTTCCATACACCATGTGTACAAATCTTTGTTTATTTTGGAAATGATACTTTTTATAAAGATCTACTACATGTTTCACCCCTAGTGGAACATCAGCAACAACTTTTTTTAAACCTCGAAAATACAAAACACCACGTATCATCTTTTCTGCTTCATCTTCATACCCTTCTCGTACTTGCCAAGGACCAAGATAAACATTACGAGCATTAACAATACTTGAATGTTGAAAACCATTTGGTAGTGTAAGTTTTAAAGAACTGTTTCTTTCCATTTCATCTAAAAGAAAATTCATTCTATTTTCACCAAATGTTTCTTTATCAATTTTGGCTATTACAGTTTCAAAATTACTTCCATCTAACTCTTTAGCATGTGCATTGGTAAAATTGAACGGTGGGACTTTCCCAACATTTATAAATCTTCCAACTTCCATAGTAGCTTTAAAGTTATACTCTTCAAAAAAATTTACCATCTTTGGACTTACATGAATATAGATTGTTTCATATTCAGCTTTGAGTGTTTCAAATAAAGTAATAAATATACGTCTACCAATTCCCTTTCTTTGATAATCTTTATGAATCATAAAGTACTTAATCATTGTTGATTTTTCAAACTCAATGGCCATAATAGCACCTATAAGTTTTCCATCTTCATACGCACCATAACATAAATGAGGAGAGTGCATCATCATTAGTTTTACATGGTATCCATCGAGTAACCAACCAATATCTTCAGATATTTTTACTAGCTCATTAACATCAGAAAATTTTAACCATCCTATAAACATATGCTCTCCTTGTAAAGAGTTAGTAACTCTTTGTTATTAAGTACCTGTTTACGTGCCGTAACAATTTCACGTATACGAGGTAAAAGATTAGTTAATGCATGTTTTTCTACACTAATTCCAAGTTTTTTTAAATGATACTTTATAGTTCCAGTTCCAGAATGCTTTCCTATAGGAAATTTTCTTAAACAGCCAACTTCTTCGGCTCCAAAAGGCTCATAAGAAAAGGCATTTTTCATCATACCATCCGCATGAATACCACTCTCATGAGAGAAAATATTTGTACCAACGATAGGAGCAGTTGGAGATAATTCTACTCCAGCTGCATTTGCAACAGTTATAGCAAGATTACGCATCTCAAAAGCATCAACCTGACGCTTTTGACCATAGAGATGTTTAAGTGCCATACTAACCTGTTCAAATGAAGCATTTCCAGCTCGCTCACCCAGACCTATCACTGTAGTGTTTATGCTTATAGCCCCAGCGTCAATACCGCTAAGTGCATTAGCATTTGCAAGTCCAAAATCATTATGAGTGTGCATTTCAATCCCTAGGAGGTTTAGTGATGACAATGCTTTTATATCTTCATAAATTCTAGTTGGAGTCATTATTCCAACTGTATCACAATATCTAAATCTATCAGCTCCAAGTTCAAATCCAAGTGTTATTACTTCTTTCATAAACTCTATTGAACCTCTAGAGCTATCTTCACCGCCTATACATACATATAGACCTTCACGTTTTGCTTCAATTATCACACGTTCAAGTTCTTTGAGCATTAAAGATTTATTACCACCATACTTAACATCTATCAAGATATCAGAAATAGGTATAGACAAATCAACCGCTTTAATTCCACACTTTAATGAAGCTTCTAAATCGCTCATTTTCGCTCTGTTCCAAGTCATCATTTGTGTATTTAATTCTAATGCTATTAACTCTTTAATGTCATCTTGTTCTCGTTTACCCATTGCTGGTATTCCGATTTCAAGTTCATCTACGCCACAAGCGACAAGCCCCTGTGCGATTGAAAGTTTTTCTTTAGTATTAAACGCAACATATGGAGCTTGTTCACCATCGCGTAGAGTTGTGTCATTAATTAATGTCATAGGGTTTAATTAACCTCTAATTCTTCTGAAAGATTAAAGTATTTTCTTGTTGCTTTTAACACCGAAGCTTCTATTGGCTCATAAGCGTAACTTTGATCTGCTATGAGACCGGCAGCTTTTAAATCATCTTGTGGACATCCACCAATTTTAGCTGTTAAAATCAACTTACAATCTTTAAGTTTTTCTAGTATAGGTTCCATCGGGTTGGCTCCCTCAGGACCAGCACAGTACTCGTAATCAAGCTTACGATGATGGATAAATCTTATACCTTTATCGCCAGCTTCATAAATAAGAAATTCTCTTACTGAACCAAAATGTTGATTAATCATACCCTCACCAGCAGTTGTAACTGCTACTAAAATTGTTTGACCATCAGAACTTAAGTTTTCTTTTTCTTGAACAACTCTTTCATTTGCCTTATCTAAGAAGTGTCTAAACTCTTCTACTTTTGCTTGTGCATCTTGACGAGATGAAATATCATAGTGATTTTCTAGCGTATCAAAGCTCATTTCACTAAATACATTCTTAGTAAACTCTTGACCTCTATCTTCACCAATAAGTCCAACAGCATCTGCACGACACTGACGACAATGTTGCATAAGTTTCATATCCATTCCACACAGCTCTTGAACTGCCATCTGTTGTTCATCTGTAGCACTTGGCACTCCATCAAGACCAAACTTCGTACCATGTTCTGGCTCTGAAATAATTGGCATAATATTATGTAAGAAAACACCAATCTCTTTAAGTTTTTTTGCAACTTCTGAAAGGTGTTGATCATTAATACCAGGAATTAAAACAGAGTTTGCTTTAATTAATATACCTTTTTCAACACACATCTTCATACCTTCAAGCTGACGCTCTAAAAGTATTTTTGAAGCTTCTTTTCCATAAATTCTTTTATTCTTATAAAAAATCCATGGATAAATTTTTGAACCAATTTCACCTGTTGTATCTACTGTATTAATTGTAATAGTGATATGGTCAATATCGTACTTAACCATTTCATCAACAAACTTAGGAAGTTCAAGACCATTCGTAGAAAGACAAAGTTTTAAATCCGGTGCTTTATCACGAACTAGTTTAAAAGTCTCAAATGTTTTTTTAGGATTTGCAAGCGCGTCACCTGGACCAGCAATTCCAAGTACACTTAAACGTTGTACTTCACCACCAACATACATTACTTTTTTAGCAGACTCTATCGGGGTTAAACGTTCACTCGTTACACCTGGACGACTCTCGTTTGAACAATCGTATTTTCTATTACAATAGTTACATTGTATATTACACGCAGGTGCAACAGCTACGTGAATACGTGCATAGTGATGGTGTGCCCCTTCTGAATAACATGGGTGGTTATGAATCTTATCTTGAATATCCTGTGGTAAGGCATTTTCAGCAGGATTACTTGTACTACAGCTCATTTTAGCTCCTTTAGTTTTACTATTAATACACATAAAAGAAATAATAATTTCTTCGCTTTCACTCGCCAAAAGACGATAAAAAAACATTGTTATATAATAGAATATATTATGTTTTGGAATTCAAATGACCTCGCAACATATAGCTATAGTCATTTATTAAAAGTGATTATGCATAATATGTTCTAGTGGGTTTATTATGTCTAATATCTTTATATGACATTTTTGTATGCTAATTTGTCACAACTTGTAGTTTTGTCTTATATTCGTATTTATTTATACTTCTTGCATCTAGAACACTATATGCATCAAAGAATTTAAAATAAACTAAAGGCATAATTATGAAGATTGCATTACCTGTAAATGATACTCTTTGTGTATATAAAGGTAACCCTCATACTGCCCCGAAATTTGCTATCTATGATATCAAAAACTCTAACAATCATATATATTACTTTTTATCTTGTCTCGTAGATAACCCTCTTAGTATAGTTAAGTGTCATGAGTTTGAAATTGATGAAATGACATGTAATTGTGATATGGATAGACAAAAAAGTTTCAGCCACAAATGTGAGCATTATTCACTTCTGGAGACTATAAGTGAATGTAGTTATCTACTAGCTAGTAAATACTGTGAAAACACCAAAGAAAGTATGAGGAAAGTAGACATAAAGGTTTTTAAAATTCCCCCCATCATCAATAAAATAGATATGGCAATCAAAAATTTTATAATAGGAGCTAAACTTGCAAATAAAATCAAAAACATACATAATGCATCTTGAGAATCTACCACTAGATATTGGCTATGCATCTGAAAAAGTCACTCTAAGAAATATGGATATCACAGAGTGTATTCTGGGTGGTCACAATGGAAAAACTCAACTTATTATTACTACTCCTCTCATTGATGATGCTTTTTTAGAAGAGTTGAAAATTATAGATAAAATACTACCAAAAGATGGTAATTATGAAGTGACTGCTTCTTTAGTTGTAGCTAATAACACACATAAATCACCCAGCTTAGATAACTTTGACTTCTATATAGATGATAAAGATGAGTTAGCTGATTTTTATGGTCTTCGACTAAAAGGTGAACCCTATAACGATGAGCTTACAAAAGCGATTATTTTAATTTCAAAGGATGGAGCAATATTTTATGATGATTTTGTTTTAAATATAGACGATAAATTTAATATAGATACTCTCTATAGAAAAATTGCTGCAGCACAAGTCTGCTATACAGGTAAAGGATGCCACTAATGAGTGAAATTATAGAAGAAATAAAAAAAGAGTTACGAAACCAAACTACGGTTCCATATTTTGGACTTGGAATATTTAAAGACATAAAAACTAAAGATGGTGAGCAAATGCCTTATGATTCAGACTCAATGATTTTGAGAATGAATAATAACAGACCCATGAGCCAGCGCTTGATGTTTGAGTACTCTCGTGCAGCTATGCACTTAGAAGAGAGACGTGGAGTTCAATACCTCACACAACTAGTAAACAGTATATACGCTCAAGATTTTGAGCCAACGCCACTACAAAAAATGATAATTAATATGCAACCAATATATATAATAGATACAAATAGAGACTCTAAAATACAGGAGTTATTAGCTTATGAGCCACACTGCTTGATTTTAGGAAAATCTCGGATTATGGCTGATAAAAACCGTTATGAAACGTATGAATACGATGTTGAAAACAAAAAATACTTTTTAGTTGAAGATAATGTTTTAGATGATGCAAAAAAGATTTTATTTAAACCAATGGGTTCTATTTTACCAGAACCTACATTTGTAATTTCAGATGCTGATTATGTAGATTGGCTTACAGAAGCTATGGGCGGATTTGCTCTTCCTCCTATACTAAAAACATATAGAAAAACAAAAAAATACCTTTTCTTAGGTACCTCTTTTGACAGAGATACAGACAGAATGGTAGCGAATGAACTTACTTTTGACTCAGCGGGTGGTTATGTTATTACAGATAAAGAGTTAGGGAAAAAAGAGAAAAAGTTTGTCGAAAAGCACAATCTAGTAGTTGTTGATATGTCCCTAGAAGATTTTATCAAAGAATTTGTTTAATTTACACATAAAATGAGCAAAGCTCATTTTATTTCGCTAGCCGCTAAGGCACTAAAGCTAGTCCTAACGGACAGATTATAAGGAGTAATACTATGCCAATAATTCCAACAGTAAAAGACCGAACACCTAGAGGAGAAAAGTATTTTGACCTTTTTTCAAAACTTTTAAATGATCGTGTTATTATGATTACAGAACAAATAGATGACCATATGATGGGTATTATAGTCTCACAACTTCTATACCTTGAAGCTGAAGATTCAGGTGAGCCTATACATATATATATAAGTTCTCCTGGTGGTTCGGTTATGGCGGGACTTGCTATTCTTGATACTATGCAGATAATTTCTGCGCCTGTGCACACTTACGCCATGGGAATGGTAGCTTCTATGGCTGCTGTTATTTTTACATGCGGTGAAGCTGGACATCGTTATATTTTACCTAATGCAGAGATTATGATTCACCAACCTTTAGGTGGAACTCAAGGTCAAGCTAGCGACATTGAAATTCAAGCTAACCATATTATAAGTCTTAAAAAAAGACTCTACAAAATTATTGCAAAGGCGACTGGAAAAAATGTTAGAACTATTACGAAAGAAAGTGACCGTGACAACTATTTTGAAGCTGATCAGGCGATTGAATTCGGATTGGCCGACACAATATTAACTAGCTTATCTTCAAAGGATATCTAATGAGTCAAGAAAAAAGCTGTTCATTTTGTGGACGTAAACAGAGCGAAGTAAAGAAAATGTTCTCCTCAGAAACTACAAATATATGTAACGAATGTGTAACAACTTGTTCGGCTATATTACAAAAAGAAGTCAATTATGAACAACGCACTCAAATGCAAGAAGCACTACCAAAACCCCAAAAGATTGTAGAGTTCTTAGACAAGCATATTATTGGACAAGAAGACGCTAAAAAAGTTTTATCAGTAGCACTTTATAATCACTATAAACGAATAGAGAATCCAGTTTACAATGATGTGGAACTTGAAAAGAGTAATATTTTACTTTTAGGACCAACTGGATCTGGTAAAACACTTCTTGCTAAATCTTTATCAAAAATAATGAATGTTCCATTTGCTGTAGCCGATGCAACAGCACTTACAGAGGCTGGTTATGTTGGTGAAGATGTAGAAAGTATATTGTCACGTTTACTTGCAGCAGCGAACTACGATATAGAACTAGCACAGCGAGGAATCGTTTACATAGATGAAATAGACAAAATTGCCAGAAAGAGCGAGTCTTCAACTATGGGACGTGATGTTTCAGGGGAAGGTGTTCAACAAGGACTTCTCAAGATTTTAGAAGGTGCTGAAGTATATATACCTGTTAAAGGTAGTAGAAAAAACTCTACAACTGAGACAGTGCTCATAAACACTACACACATTCTTTTTGTATGTGGTGGTGCATTTGTTGGTTTAGTTCCAGACACAAATACTAAAAAAGGCAATAAAGTTGGCTTTAGTTCAGTTACTAAGGCTGAGATGAAAGATTTTAAAGTTGATCAAAAAGCTCTTATTCATTATGGAATTATTCCAGAGTTTATTGGTCGTATTCCCGTTATTGCACAGCTTCGCGAGTTGACAAATGAACAAATGATTCAAATACTTCAAGAGCCTGACAATGCACTTATAAAACAGTTTCAAGCTCTTTTTGAAATGGATGGAATAAAACTTAGCTTTGAAGAAGCGGCCTTAAATGCAATTGCTACTAAAGCAACAGAACGTGGTGTGGGTGCTCGTGGACTTAGAGGAATTATTGAAGAGGTTATGTTACCACTTCAATACTCATGTCCATCAAAAGAAAATTTACAAAGCTGTATTATAACCGAAGCAGTGGTAGAAGATCCAACAAAAGAGCCAATATTTACATTTAAAAAAGAGAAGGAAGCGTAAAATGAAAGTATATTTAGATAACAATGCGACAACAAAAATTGATCCACTAGTAAAGGTTAAAATGCAACCTTTTTTTGAAGAATTATATGGTAATCCAAATTCACTTCACCAATATGGAATGGATGTTCGTCCTGCACTTAATGTAGCTTTAGGTGAAATGTATGATGCTCTTAATGCCCCTGATGCTGATGATATTCTTATTACATCTTGTGCAACAGAGAGTAATAATACTGTACTTAAAGGGATATTCTTTAAACACATTTTAAAAAATCCAGAAAAAAATCATATTGTCACAACAGCTGTTGAACACCCTTCAATGCAAGATACTCTACTTTATCTAAGTGATTATGGTGTTGATGTAACATATGTAGATGTTGACAAAAATGGAGGTATATCCGCAGAGGCTATAAAAGCAGCTGTGACGGACAAGACTATACTTATATCTATGATGTGGGCAAATAATGAGACTGGGATGATTTTTCCAATTGAAGAAGTTTCTTCATTTGCAAAAGAAAAAGATATTTTATTTCACACTGACGCTGTACAAGCCATAGGAAAATTAAAAGTAGACTTAAGTGCTGTTAATATTGATTACTTAACTTTTTCTGCTCATAAATTCCATGGTCCAAAAGGTATTGGCGGTCTTTACGTAAAAAAAGGAAAACAACTTCCTAATCTACTTCATGGTGGAGAACAAATGGGTGGTAAACGCGCGGGAACACTTAATGTTGCATATATAGTTGGGATGGGACTAGCAATGAAACAAGCTGCAAATCATGTTGAGAAGATAAATATAGATGTTAGAAGATTACGTGATAAACTTGAGGATGCCTTAATCAAAATTTCTGACACCATTGTAGTAGGTCCACGTGCATTACGTACTCCAAACACAATTTTAATTTCACTGCGGGGGATTGAAGGAGAGTCTATGTTATGGGATTTAAATAAATCAGGTATTGCCGCATCAACAGGTAGTGCTTGTGCATCAGAATCACTTGAGGCAAATCCAGTTATGAATGCAATCGGTGAAGACCCTGAACTTGCCCATACTGCTATGCGTTTAAGTTTATCACGTTTTACTACTGAGAAAGAAATAGATTACACCATTGATGCATTTACAGCTGCAGCGGAGCGTTTACGTTCTATTTCATCTACTTATGCATATACTAATGAAGTTGGATAAATATTCCTATAGATTCTACGACTATATCCTTGTAGGATTCCTATGGTATATTTACCGATTAGGAATATCTATATGACACTTCATTCCATAGGAATTATTAAAACCCCATTCAAAGAACTTCAAAATATGCCAATTCAACCAAAAGGCTCTGAGTCAACAATAGCAAAGCTTATTATAAATAAAGAGTATGAAGAAGGTCTCAAAGATTTAGACGGATTTTCTCATATATATCTTATCTATTACTTTCATAAAACAACTCGTACAGAGTTAAGTGTTATTCCATTTATGGATATAGAAAATCATGGTGTATTTGCAACTCGTTCACCACTTAGACCTTCTCACATTGGTATGTCGCTAACAAAAATAATTTCAGTTACTAACAATATTGTTACTGTTGAGGGGATAGATATATTAGATGAAACACCACTTTTAGATATTAAGCCATATATTCCACAGTTTGAGCAAGTAAACGATGTAAAAACTGGTTGGATGAAAAAAAATGAAAATGAGGTCTCTTTAAAAAAATCGGATACAAGGTTTATATAACATATTTAAAAATATAGAATGACAATTGCATTTAAATAGTTAAATAAACAAAGGAAATATAATGTCCAAACTTCAAGAGTACCTTAGCTGTAACAACCTACAGTGGCAACCAACATTTAATGCCAAAACAGACAATCACGAGTACGGATATAGGGGAAGTCTAATAATCACTCCAGGGAAAATTTTATCCGCTGATAAACAACTACCACCAAAAGCAACTTGTACACAAAGTATTTTAGTAACTGATAGTGATACAATAGATTTCTTAGCATGTGAACTTTCTACATTAGACTTTTTTGAGCCATTTGTTGAAGCATATAAAGAAGTTCTTTCCCTAGATGGTTTATATATTCTTTTTGTAACAGATTTAGATGCTGATGGGAAATTTGAATACCAGGGTATTACTTTTAATACTTTTGCATTGGATGAAAGTTCAGTTTGGAACGAATTATTAGATCATTCAGATCTCTCAAAAGGAGATTTGAAAAGAACAAGCGCTGAAGAAAAAATTGATACGGTCTATGATGCAATTAAATCAAGCACTTTACGATTAAGTGATAAAACGTATGAAGAGATTAAAAGTTTTCAAAACTCTAACGGAAAAGTTCTTTTTGGTGCAGTTTAAAATTAATCCAACTTATAGCCTAATTTTTATACATGTATTAGGTTTTATCGTTTATAATAATAGGTAAACTAGTACTATGAATGAAGTAAATAATATAAATCTACTTTGGATAGTTATTAGTGCTTTTTTAGTTTTTCTAATGCAACTTGGTTTTGCTATGGTAGAGACTGGAATGGTTAGAGCTAAAAATACTATTAATGTTGCTATGAAAAATCTTATAGATACTATCTTTGGTATCATATGTTTTTGGCTTATTGGCTATGGAATTATGTTTGGGTACGACTTTAATGGTCTAATTGGAACAGATAGATTTGCTATAGATGGGGGAAATTTTAGTGAAAATGGACTTTTCTTTTTTCAAGCAATGTTTGCAGCTACAGCAGCAACAATAATCTCTGGTGCAGTAGCTGAAAGAATGAAATTTAATGGTTACATAATTGTAACGATTGTAGTTACTTCATTAATCTATCCTATATTTGGACACTGGGCATGGTCGGACTATGGCTGGTTGAAACAACTTGGCTTTGTTGATTTTGCTGGTTCAACTGTAGTACATTCGATTGGTGGATGGATAGGGTTGGCAGGAGCAATAGTCTTAGGTCCCCGCCTCGGAAAATTTAAAAATGGACAAATTAAATACTTCGCTCCAAGTAACCATAATTTTGTAGTATTTGGTGTCTTTATTCTCTTTTTTGCCTGGTTTGGTTTTAATGCGGGTAGTCTTTTAAAGTTTGATCCACTTGTAACTTCAATCCTCTTAAACACTACTATTGCCGCTTCTTTCGGTGGTTTTGCTGGTTGGCTAATCAGTATTTTCAATAAAGAAAAAGTCAGTGTGGAGATTTTTGCTTTTGGAGTTATCGCAGGACTTGTTGGTGTTACTGCTGGGTGTGACCAATTTGATGCACGTACATCTGCATTTGTTGGTTTTGTTGCTACACTAGTTATGTACTTTTTTGACACCCTTATACTTAAAAAATTTAAAATAGATGATCCACTTAGTGTAATTGGTGTACATGGTTTTGCTGGTGCTTGGGGAACTATTGCAGTTGGTATTTTTGCTATGCTACCAGAGAATATCACTCGTTTTGAATTTATATATATACAATCTATTGGAATATTTACAGCCTTTATTTTTGCATTTGGTTTTGGCTTAGTTCTCTTTTTTATTTTAGCCAAACTTGACATTTTAAGAGTACGCAAACGTCATGAAGTAATGGGGCTCAATATTAGCGAACACAATGCTCAACTTCCTTGGGTAGACACTATTGAGAGTATCATTAAAATCATGAAGACTGGAGATATAAAACATAAAATACACGAAGAAAGAGGAACGGAGGTAGGTCTTGTAGCAAAGTTTTTTAACTATCTTTTAGATATATTAAGACAAAAGAATATTGATCTTCAAAATTCAAACATGAAACTTCGTTCAAAAGCAGATATTGATCCTCTAACTCAAATATTTAATAGACGAGCTCTACTAGAAAAACTCAAAGATAAAAATATCTATGGAGCAAACTACTCTATAATTATGATTGATATAGATAATTTTAAAAGTGTTAACGATACTTATGGGCATAGTGTTGGCGATAGTGTTTTAAAAGAGTTATCTCTTATTGTAAAAGCTATAGTGAGAGATAAAGATATATTTGCAAGATGGGGTGGTGAAGAGTTTCTTATTTTAGCAAATTCAAGAGATTTACAAGTAGTTGAAATTGTTGCAGAAAAAATACGACAAAAAATAGAAGCTTCTAATTTTACAACTGTTGGAAAAATTACAGCTTCTTTTGGAGTTAGCAGCCCAAAAAATGAAAAACAAACATTTGAAAATGTTTTAGAGTATGCAGATAAAGCGCTCTATCAAGCTAAGGAACTGGGTCGAAATAGAGTTTGCAGTTGGTAAAAAGGGCCAAGAAATATTTATGGATTATGGGTATAAAATAAAATGAGTACACTCTTAGCAACAATTAAAAAAATAGAGAGTATAGATAGTTTAAATATTGTTACTTTTGATTTTAATGGTATTGATTTAAAGATGATGAGTCTTGGTTTAAATCATGAAGTAAAGGTTGGAAGAAAAGTAGCTTTGGCTATTAAATCTACTTCAGTTGCTATTGCAAAAGAATTTTCCGGCTCCATAAGTTATGCAAATAAAATACATGCCAGTATTATTGAAGTGACTAATGGTAAACTACTCAGTAGCATCA